>NZ_AMXC01000023.1:0-50071 GCF_000310165.2 Thauera sp. 63 | reverse complement strand
CTGCTCGAGCCGATTGGTTATATTCCACCGGCCGAAGCTGAGGCAAACTACTTCCGGCAACTCGCCGAGAAGACAGAGACTGCTGTCTTAACTTAAACCAACCGGCCTCCTCGAAACCCGGGGCGATTCAGTAATCGATAGCGCGGGCAATGCCCGAGCCGTTGGGAACCTGGGTGCGCCGCTGCAGTAGCCACGCATGCAGACGCTCAAGGATGGGGCGGGCCTTCGCTTCCCGTAAGCGCTGCCGGGCATCGATGTCGAGTTCCGCCGCTTCGCGTTCGACGCCGTAGAGCTGGCCGATGGCCTCGAGTGCCTCGCTGGCGATCTGGCTGTCACTGACCGCCACAATAGAGCCACCGATGATCGGCATATAGAAGCCACTCGAACCGGGCTCTGACGGACGTCGTTGGGGGGTCAAGAATCGATGTTTTTCGGGGTGCTGGCAAGGGCGTTTTTCGCCCGATTCGGCCCCTGTCGCGGGGCGCGGTAAGAGGCCCCGTCGAGCGTGAGGCAATAGGCGTTGTGGCGCAGCCGGTCGACGGTGGCCGAGGCGAGCAGCCGGTTGCCGGGGAAGGCCTGATCCCACTCGGTGAAGTCGAGGTTGCTGGTGACGAGGGTGGCAGCGCGCTCGTAGCGCTCGGCGATGAGGTCGTGCAGATCCTCGTCGGCGGGCGCGCGAAGCGGCTTGAGGCCGAAGTCGTCGATGATGAGCACCGGCACGCGGGCCAGTTGCTGCAGCTTGCGCTCATAGGTGCCGACCGCACGCGCGGCGTTCAGGCTGGCGAGCAACTGCGCGCAAGAGGCGAAGATGACGTCGTGCCCCTGACGCACGGCGCAGTGCCCGAGCGCTTGCGCCAGATGGCTCTTGCCCGTGCCGCAGGGGCCGACGATCAGCACCGGGGCGCGCTCGTCGATGTAGCGCCCGGTCGCGAGGTCATGGACCAGGGCGCGGTTGGTCGAGGGCAGCCGGTCGAACTCGAAGCCTTCGAGGGTCTTGGTGGCGCGGAAGGCCGCACGGCGCAGCCGGGTGCCGAACTTTTTCTGCTCGCGCCGCGCGATCTCGTCCTGGATCAGCAGGGCGAGGAATTCCGTGTAGGCGAGCTTGGCATCGATGGCCTGGCGGTTGCGGGCGTCGAGCGAGTCGAGGATGCCGGAGAGGCGCAACTGCTTGAGCTGCGGCGCCAGTTCGGTGGCGGGGTTCATGGTGAGGCTCCTTGGGTGAAGTGGGCGCGCGCTGCGCCCGGGTCAGTGGAACGTGGGGCCGTCGTCTTCGAACAGCGACGCGGTGGCGCGCGCGAAGCGGGCACGGCCGGCGTAGGGCTCGGGGGTGATCGTGCTCACCGGGGCGAGGTCGTGACCGCCGGCGAGGATGGTCTTGACGGTGCGGTAGTGCGGGCTGTCGTGGGCGATGGCCCGCTCGCACGCCGCCTCGAGGCGCGCGGCGCCGTACTGGCCCTTGAGCGCGAGAACGCCCTGGGCAGCCCGCAGGCGCTCGCTGATGCGGTCTGAGAGCAGTTGCCCGATCAGCTGCGCGCAGGCGTCGCCGATCTCGCGGGCCTGCTGCAGACACCAGCTGCGGTCGTGCGCGAAGAAGCGCTGGGCGGCCGGTGGCAGATGATCGGAGACGGTGCGACGCTCGCCGGGACGCCGCGCGCGGGCATGCGTGGCGACGGGCTTGAAGTCGTGATAGACGGTGACCACGGCGTCGGTCGCCCGCAGCCACAACGCCTTGCCCACCAGCGCGAACGGCACCGAGTACAGCGCGCGCTCGAAGCTGACGTGGCAGTCGCGATGCACCGTCACCGCATGCCAGGTGCCCAGGTCCGGCGGCACTTCGGGCAGCGGTAGCAAGGTGCTGCGCTCGAGGGCGAAGGTGTCGAGCGGGCGCGCGCGGGTGGTGCCGTGGATGCGCAGCCCGGCCTCCTTCAGCACCCACTCGCGCGCCTGCGCGTTCAGATCGGCCAGATCACGGAAGCTGCGCGTGGGCAGGAAGTTGCCCTTCACGTATTTGACGCCGGCCTCGACGATGCCCTTCTTCTGCGGGTCGTGCGGCGGGCAGGCGTCGATCCGGAAGCCGTATCCCTCGGCGCACTCGGCGTAGGCACGCTGCACCTGCGGGTCGTGCATGCACGCGCGGGTGATCGCGCACTTGGCGTTATCGATGATGAGCCGCGCGGGCACGGCACCGAACCACTCGAAGGCGCGACGGTGGCAGCCCAGCCAGGTGCGCACGCTCTGGTCCCAGACGAACTCCACGTACTGGTGACGCGAGAAACACAGCGTCATCACGAACGCCCACGTGCGGCGGGTCTCGCCCGTCGCCGGATCGATCAGGTGGGGGCCGGCGCCGAAGTCCACCTGCGCGGCCTCGCCCGGTGCGAAGGTGAGGCGCACCGTCGTTTCGGGCAGCTGCTCGCGGCCGATCTGCGCGATCAGCCGGCGCACGCTCGAGTAGTGCCCGGTAAAACCGTGCTCGCGCTTGAGCGTGGTGTGGATCACCACGCCGGAGACGCCCTGTGCAAGCCACTGCTCGACCAGCGGCCGGTACGCGGCAATCGAGGACTGGGCCGTCACCGGCAACTTCGGCCGCCCGAGCGCGGCGGCGATCTCGGCGTCCTCGGGCAAAGGCCGCTCAGGATCGAGCCAACCCTGGGCGCGAGCCAGCTCGCGGAACCGGGCCGCCTTGCTGCGCCCCATCAGTTTCGAGCGCGCGATCTCGCGCTCGGAGTCGCCCTGGCGCATGCGCATCAGGGCCTGGCGGTACTCGTACATCTCGATGCTCCTGCGGGCCACCGCCTACCTCCTGCCAAACAAAAAGGCAGCAGGGTAGCGAGGGACCGTTCAAGGTCGAGACGTCCGTCAGAGTGGAAGTGGCTCCATTACGCCGATCCGGCGCTGGCCTCTATGTGCCGATCCGCGACTGGCTCCTATATGCCGATCACGGACTGGCCTCAATGTGCCGATCACGCGGTGGCTCCATTGTGCCGATCATCAACTGGCTCTAATGTGCCGGTCGGTGACAATCTGGCTCTGGCCCTGGGCAGCGAGATCGAAGAACTTGCGCCGCGCGTGCGCCATGCAGCCGGCTTCGGTCACCCCCAGGGCGGTCAGCGCCTTGTAGCCGGCGTAGTCATCGCAGATCAGCGTGCCGCGCCACTCGCCCAGAAACGCCTGGGCATGACGGCCCGCGCGGCTGTTGGCGAAGTCGTAGACCACCGCCTTGATCGGATCGAACGCGCCGACGCTGTAGGACCACAGATAGGCGCGGTGCGTCTTGCCCGCTCCGGGGTCGAGCATCGCTACCGGGGTCTCGTCCGCGTGCAGCACGGGGTGCGCCAGCAGGTCGGCCTTGAGCGCATCGACCAGCGGCTGCAGATGCACGCCGCTCTGGCCCACCCACTGGGCCAGCGTCGATTGCGGGATCGCCAGCCCCGCTCGGCCGAAGATGCCTTCCTGCCGGTAGAGCGGCAGATGGTCCTGATACTTGGCCACCAGCACCTGGGCGAGCAAGCCGGCGGTCGGGATGCCCTTGTCGATGATGTGCGCCGGCACCGGCGCCTGCACGAGGGTCTCGCACGCCGCGCACGCCCACTTGCCCCGGATGTGGCGCTCGACGGTGAAGCGGCCCGGGGTGTAGTCGAGCTTCTCGGCCACGTCCTCGCCGATGCGGCGCATCGGGCAGCCGCAGGCGCAGGTGGTCGAGTCGGGTTCGTGCCGGATCTCGGTGCGCGGCAGCTCGGGCGGCAGCGGCTTGCGCCGGGCCTGGCCCTTGGGCGTCGACGTGCCGACACTGGGCTGGAGTTGCTCGAGCTCTTCGCTCATCGCCGCCAGATCGGCCTCGGCGGTCTCCTCGAAGAGCTGCACCTGCTCGGTGGACAGGCGCTCGGTCCTCACGCCGAAGCGATGACGCTTGTGCAGCGCCAGCTCATGCGTGAGCCGCTCGATCTTGGTCTGGCGCCACACGAGTTCGCGTTCCTGCTCGATGAGCAGGCGGCGCAAGGTGTCGGCATCCAGTTGATCGAGGTCGGCGGGCAGCGGCATGGCCAGATCATGTCCGATGCACGCCTCCGCCGCCATCGGGGCATCCGCCGATAGCGCGGACTCAGAGTGTCCGGATCACACCGCCGTCCCCCAGCCGTTGCCACGGCAGCCCGAGCACCAGCGCATCGAACTGCGTCCGGGTGAGTGCGACACCGCCCTGGCCCTCGGTCCAGTGAAAGCGGCCCTGGTTCAGGCGCCGGCACGCCAGCCACACCCCGAAACCGTCATGGACCAGCACCTTCAAGCGCGTGCCGCGCCGGTTGCTGAAGAGGTAGGCGTGATGCGGCTGGGCCTCGCCGAACACGCGCACCACCTGCGCGAGCAACGGGTCCATGCCTGCACGCATGTCCAGGGGCGCGGCCGACAGCCACAGGGCCTCGATACGGATCATGCGAGCCACTCGCGCAGCCATGCACCACAGGCATCGGCGGCCTGGACGGGCCATTCAAGCTTGACGCGGGCGTTACCCCGCTGCACCTCAAGGCGGATCATCGGCGCCTCGACTGCGGGAGCGACCTGCACCGGCACAAAGCCTGGCTCAGACAGCGTCGTGAGCTCAGCGCCGAGCGGCTTGCGCCGCCGAGCCGGTGCATGCCTTGGGTCGTCTGATCACTGATGCGGTGCTTCTTGGCGACCTCCGCGACCGAATTTCTATCGGTTTCACGCAGGATCGCAACCGTCTGGGCTTCGGTAAGACAACACTTTTTCATGACTTCCTCATTGCAAGGAAGCCATGCTCTCAAGCTTCACGTGGTCCGGAAATCCCGAGACGGGTCAGCTTGTGCCACGAGGTTCACGCTACAGCGTCCAGCAAGGCTTCGACTTCGGCTGGCGGCACAGGGCGACTGAGGAGGTAGCCCTGATACTCGGTGCAGTGGGCGTTGCGGAGGTGAGTGAGTTGAGTATCGTTTTCCACGCCCTCGGCGATCACCTCGAGGCCGAGGTTGCGGGCCATGGACAGGATGGTGGCGACGATGGCGACGTCGTCGCGGTCGTCAGGGATTCCTTCGACGAAATTACGGTCGATCTTCAGGCGGTCGACAGGCAGCTTCTTCAAGTAGCTGAGCGAGGAGTATCCCGTGCCGAAATCATCGATTGCGAGGGTTACGCCCAGCGACTTCAGATCCCGCAAGGTCGAGATGCAATGCTCAACACGTTGCAGGAGGTGGCCTTCGGTAATCTCGAGTTCCAGTAGCTCGGGTGAAAGTCCGGTCTTGGCAAGCACATCATGTACGAGCTCAACGAGGCCATCACGCGAGATCTGCTGGCCCGACAAGTTGACTGCGATGCGCAGGTCGTGACCCTCCTCTTCCCAGCGACGCGCTTGCGCACACGCAGTGTGGAGCACCCAAGCGCCGATCTTGCCGATGAAGCCGACTTCTTCGGCGACGGGTATGAAGAGGTCTGGGGAAACGAGTCCACGCGTCGGGTGTTGCCAGCGCACCAGTGCCTCGACACCGACAATGCGGCCAGTGACGCAGTCCGCCTGTGGCTGATAGAGCAGACGCAACTCGCCCCGTTCCACGGCCTGGCGCAGATCGCGTTCGAGCTCGAAGCGTTCGCGACTCTCACGGGCTTGCTCGGGCGTGAAGAACTGGAAGGTGTTGCGCCCGGCTTCCTTTGCCCGATACATCGCCGAGTCGGCGCAGCGGACGAGCGCGTCAATCGAGTCACCATCAGTCGGGAATAGGCTGATGCCGATGCTCGCCCCGATGAAGAGCTCATGACCTTCCACCTGCAGGGGCGTCTCCAGCACCTCGAGCAGCTTTCCGGCGACGCGGGCGGCATCATCGGTGGCACCGAGATCCTCCAGAATCACTACGAATTCGTCACCGCCGATGCGCGAAAGGGTGTCTTCTTCGCGCAAGGCCGTGGTGAAACGGTCGGCGACGACCTTCAGCAGCTTGTCACCAACAGGGTGGCCCAGGCTGTCGTTGATGTACTTGAAGCGATCGAGGTCGATGAAAAGGACGGCCAGCCTGGTTCCGTGCCTGCGCGCGCGATCGAGCCCGTGTGCGAGGCGGTCGGTGAGCAGGGCGCGGTTCGGAAGCTCGGTAAGGGGGTCGTGATGAGCAAGATGGCGAATCCTCTCCTCGGCCCGCTTCTCGTCGCCGATGTCGGTGAACATGCAGACATAGTGGCGTATGACGCCACTGGCGTCATGAACCGGGGTGACGCTCTGCCAGGCGGGAAAGACCTCTCCGGAACGACGCACGAGCTCGGTTTCGCCCTGCCAACCGTTGTGCGCATCGACGCGCTGCCACAGCAGTTCGTCGCATGAGGCGCGCCTTTCGGGACGAAACAGGGTCTCGCACAGCGGCTTGCCATGCAGTTCGGACTGGCGATAGCCGGTGATGCTGATGCTTGCGCGATTGGCCTCGATGATGCGGTGCGAAGCGTCCATGATGAGGACTGCCTGGGGACTGGCGTCGAAAACGCTGGCGGCAAGTTGCCGACTTTCGCCGAGTTCAGCGAGCTCGCGGGCCTGCTGCAGTGCGCGTTCGGCCATGGGCCGGAGGGTCCGTGCCGTGAGTACGGCGCCTGCACTGACCAGCAGCGCGATCATCGACAGTGGCAGCAGGATCTGCAACAGCACGGGGCGGTAGAAGTCGCTGGCCTGGATCGAGTAGGCGAAGCTCCAGCCCGGCATCTCGCGAATTGCCGTGTAGAACACCATGTCATCCGGCCCGTTGCGTGCCACGTGCTGCTGGCCTGCCGGTCCATCGACGGCACGGCGCAGATAGACGGGCGCTGACTCCGTCGCGTCGAAGATGCGGAGGACGGCGCCTGTCGCCGCCAGTTCAACGGTGGTACCGCTTTCGCCGTTGAACACCAGCAGCCGGGTGCGTGGCATGGAGCCATGCGCGAGCGTCAAAGGTGCCTGCAACTGCGACAGCCCGAAAGCGAGCACGTCGGTACCCACAAGTTCGCCTTCTCGCGACAGGATCGGCGCGCTTACCAGCAGATAGTGACCGTCGGCGGTCGTGACCGGCCCGGTGCGCCGGGTGGCGATGGCATTCGGGCTGGCCAAGGCCTGCGCAGCGTCAGGCAGGGCGATACCGAGTTCGAGTACCGGGTTTCCTTCTGCATCGTAACGGACCATGCCCGCGATGTTGCCTGCTTGGTCGAGCGCTTCGCGGATACGTGGTGCCGAGAACTGGACCATCTCCGCGAGACTGATCTCCCAGCGGTTGTACTGCGCAAGCTTGTCGCGCACGGCACTGCGGCTCGCGATCTGCCGTGCGAGCTCGGTAGCCTTCTCGAGGTACTGGCCGACCGCCTGCGCCTGCGCACGCACGCCTTCCATGTGCGAGTTCGAGACCAGGGTGTACGCATGGCGATACATCGGGATCGCTGTTGCGAGCGCCACGAGCAGCCCTGTGATGAGAATGCCCATCACGGCAAAGCGGTGAATTCGGCGCTGCAGGTGAACGCTTTGATCCAGATTCATGCGCGACCGATGCGGATTCGTTCTTGAGTCGAGCGGCTATGCTGCCACGGATGTCATCGACTGCCCATCCCGGATGGATGCCTGAGGGCGGGAGACATGCGTGCCAAAGGAATTTGTGCACGTATCCCGTCAGCGAGCCGCGCCTGAAGGGGGTGGGACGGCATGCAGCGGCACGACAGGCAGGCGCCCGACCGCCCTCACCAGGATCTTGTAGATATCCATGTCGAACGCCGGCCGGCCGCGTTCGAGCACGTCGGCCAGTTCGTCTTCGCTGCGCGCGCTGCCGAGGAAGCGCCAGCCGTCGACAACGTGAAGTGTCGTTCCCTCGCGCAGGCCGATTGGTCCGGTCCAGGACCAGCTTTCGAGCTTCAGGCCGTGCAGTGCTTCGATCAGTCGCAGGCCGTGCGCGGCGGGTGACTCTCCGCCGTTGCAGGCGCCGCGGCAGCGCTTGAGCTGGAGGTCGAAGCAGCGTGCCCCGGGGGTGTGCTTCTCGAGCCCCAGCAATGGCGGACACAGTGCGTGGTCGCGGGCGAGCGCGCGCAGACGGTTGGTCGCCTCGCGCCGGCTGCGGAACAGGCCGAAAAGGTCATCGTGCCGGCCGAAGTCGAGGTCTGCGGCATGCATGAGTTCGAGCTGCCAGTCACCGACCATGTCGGCCGAGAGCCGCCAGGTGCACAGGTCACGGTTGCGTCGCAGCAGGCGGTTGTGGGTGGGTTGGAGCTGCTTGATCAGTTCGGCTTCCTTCAGCAGCGCACCGATCTCCCCGGCGGTTTCGATCCAGTCGATGCGCCGCACCTGCTGGCTCAGGCTCAGTTCGCGGTCGCTCTGGTGGTCGGCGGCAAAGTGCGACAGCACGCGGCTGCGCAGGCGCGTGCTCTTGCCGACGTAGAGCGGCAGGCTGGCGTGGCCGTTGCGCTCGCCGTAGAACAGATAGACGCCCGGGGCGTCGGGCAGGTCGGCGAGTTGTTCGGCGTCCAGATGTGGCGGAAGGCTCGGATGACCAATGAGCTCGCGGACCTGCTGCTCGATGTGGCCGGGCGCGAAATGCGAGTGGATCTTCTGCCAGAACTGCCACAGCAGCGCTGCGTCGGCGAGTGCACGGTGGCGGGCGCTCGCGTCCAGGCCGTGGCGCGCAATGAGGTGGTCAAGCCCATGGTGGCGGTGTTCCGGGAACAGTCGCCGCGACAGCTTGACCGTGCACAGCACCTGCGGCCGGATGTCGAGCCCGGCGCGACGAAAGGCCGCGCGCAGGTGGCCATGGTCGAAGCGTGCGTTGTGCGCGATGAAGAGCCGTCCATCCAGGCGGTCGAAGACTTCGTCGGCCACTTCGGCGAAGGTGGGCGCATCGGCCACCATGTCATTGTCGATGCCGGTCAGGCGCTGGATGTAATCCGGGATGCGCGAGGCAGGACGAATCAGCGTCGACCACTCGCGCACGCCGTCCTCGTCGACCTGGACGATGCCGATCTCGGTGATCGACGCGCGCTGTGCGGGGCCGCCATTGGTTTCGATATCGACGAAGGCAAGGCCGCCGGAGGCGAAGCGTGGGATGGAGAGCAGGGTTGCTGAAGACACCCGCAATGGACCGGGCGACGCCGCCGAAGGTTTCCTGCGCCCCGCGGTTTGCCGCAAGCCTCAGCGCGCGCTGAAACCGGCGTCCTCGACGGCCTGGTAGATGTCGGCCGGGGACACGAAAACGCCGTGCTCGATCGTCGCCTGTCCGGTCTCGAGCGAGATCTCGAGATAGCCGATGCCCGGCAGGTCCTGGATGGCGTTGGTGACCAGGCGCAGGCATTGCTCGTCGCGCATGCCGCTGATCGTCAGGGTGGTGGTCTGCATCGCTTGAACTCCGGGTGGAACAACCTGCATGGTGTTCGCAGGATGGCCCTGGCGCAAGCGGGCGGTCAGTGCGACATGCCGTCATGACATCGACGAATTACGACCAAGTGTTGAATAGTGGGCGTTCATTCCCCGTTTTGGGTGCGACAATCGCGGGTCGCCGTTTCCATGGCCTGCCTCGTACCGTCTCGGCGCGAGTCGGGTCCTTTGCCGATGTCCCAACAAGATTGCCTGCGCCGCATGCTTGACGATTCCCTGCATCTCACGGCGAACGATGCTGTGTGCGTGGGCGCGATTGCGCGTCCCGACCTGCTCGAATGCTCGCCCGAACTGCCGGTTTTCGAAGCCGCGCGCCTCATGAGCGAGCATCGTGTCAGCTCCATCGTCGTCGTCGATGACGACGACGTGGTGGGCATATGGACCGAACGCGACGCGCTTGCGATCGATTTCCGCGATGTGCGCACATTCTCGCAGCCGATTCGCAGTGTGATGAGTGCGCCGGTGCGCACCGTGCCGGCGACGATCGGGCTGCATGAACTCGCGCTACGCTTCCGTGAGGAGCATGTGCGCCACTACCTGGTCGAGAACGACCAGGGGCGGCCCTGCGGCATCGTCTCGCAGTCGGATGTCGTGCTCAACCAGGGGGTGGAGCACTACCTGCGTCTGCGCAAGGTGGAGTCCCTGGTCAAGGGCGGGCTGCGCACCCTGCCCGCGGACGCCCTGCTCGGACAGGCCACGCGCTGCATGCGGGAACAGGCGACCGATGCGATCGTGGTCGATTTCGGGCCAGAGGCCGCCGAGGATCCGCTGGGGCGCTACGGCATCATCACCGAGCGCGACGTCACGCGCATGGTGGCGCAGTGCGAGGCCGAGCAGCCGCTGTACGCGGTCGCCAACCGCCCCTTGCTGACGGTGCAGGAACACGACAGCCTGTACCGGGTGCGCACCTTGCTCGCCGAGCGTCGCTTCCGTCACATCGGCGTGCTGCGGCAGGATGGCACCCTGGCCGATCTGATCAGCTTCGGCGACATCATCGGCGGCATGGAACTCGCTTACCTGCACGAGCTGCAGCATGCGCTGCAGGCGCGCGACCAGGCGCTGCATTCGTCGCAGCGCAGCCTGCGCCTTGCCGAGAAGGTGATCGAGAACTCGCTCGAAGGCGTCATGGTGACCGATGCCGAATCACGGATCGTGTCGGTGAACCCCGCGTTCTGCCGCCTCACCGGTTACAGCGCCGAAGAGGTCGTCGGCCAGCGTCCGTCGATGCTGTCCTCGGGGCGGCATGACGGCGCCTTCTACGCCCGCATGTGGGAGCGGCTCAAGGCCGAGGGCCAGTGGCAGAGCGAGGTCTGGAACCGCCGCAAGTCGGGCGAGATCTACCCCGCCCTGCTGCACATCGCGGCGATCACCGACGACGACGGCACGCTGACCCACTACGCGGCGCTGTTCACCGACATCAGCCCGCTCAAGGAAACCGAGGCGCGCATCCGCGACCTCGCCTACTACGACCCGCTGACCGGCCTGCCTAATCGCCGCCTGCTGGAAGACCGGCTTGCCGTCGAACTCGCGCATGCGTCGCGATCGGGCAAGCGCCTGGCGGTGATGTTCGTCGACCTCGACCGTTTCAAGCGCATCAACGACAGCCTCGGCCACGAGATCGGCGACCGCGTGCTGGTCGAGGTGTCCAAGCGCCTGCGCGCCTGTCTGCGCGAGGACGACACCGTCGCGCGCATGGGCGGCGACGAGTTCCTGATCGTGCTGTGCAACCTGGACGGGCCCGAGGATGCGGTCGTCACCGCGCGCCGTATCGTCGAGGCGCTGCGCCGGCCGGTGGTCATCGACGGCCGCGAGCTGGTGGTGACCACCAGCATCGGCATCAGCATCTGCCCCGATGACTCGAAGAGCGCGACGACGCTGATCAAGAACGCGGACGTCGCGATGTATCGCGCCAAGGACGACGGGCGCAACAGCTACCAGCTCTACCAGCCGGCGATGAACGCCCGCTCGCTCGAGCACCTTGCGCTGGAGACCGCGCTGCACGGCGCGCTCAAGCGCGACGAACTGCTGCTGCACTTCCAGCCGCTGATCGACCTGCAGAGCGGGGCGATCGTCGCCGCCGAGGCCCTGCTGCGCTGGTGCCATCCCGAACTCGATCTGGTGTCGCCGGCGGACTTCATTCCGCTCGCCGAGGAAACCGGGCTCATCGTGCCGATCGGTGAATGGGTGTTGCGCAATGCCTGTGAGCATCATCGCGCGTGGCGCAAGGCCGGGCGCGGCGACCTTCGCATGATGGTGAACATCTCGGCCCGCCAGTTCCGTGACGACGCCTTCGTCGAGGTCGTCGACCGCGTGCTGAAGGAGACGGGCATGCCGCCGGACCTGCTGACGCTCGAAGTCACCGAAACCATGCTGATGGACGACGTCGATTCGTCGATCGTGCGCATGCACAGGCTGCGCGCGCTAGGCGTCCGGCTGGCGCTCGACGACTTCGGTACGGGGTATTCATCGCTGGCCTACCTGAAGCGCTTCCCGATCGAGGAGCTCAAGATCGATCGCCTGTTCGTGCGTGGCATTGACCGCAACACGCGCGATGCCGCGCTGGTGGCTGCCATCATCTCGCTTGGGCAGAGCCTCGGCCTGCGCGTCGTCGCCGAAGGCGTCGAGAACAAGGACCACCTCAAGGTGTTGCGCGAGCAGGGCTGCGACGTGGCGCAAGGCTTCCACTTCAGCGTGCCCCTGGCCTGGCCGGCGTTTATGGCCCTGGACGGCTAGGAGTCTGCGCGGCAGAACTCCAGAGCGTGTTTTTTAGCAGAACGATTGGCGAACCGAGAGGTGCGGCAAGAGACTGAGGCCGTGGTTAAGTTGCTTTGCGACGTCGCGGCGCGCATGCCGGACGGCAACGGGGACAGGTTTGCCCCCTTTTCCCGTCATGCCGTCCTCAATGTGCTCATCCTGCGCAGGTTCAGCGCCATACAGACGAGCTTCCACTCCGCTTTGACGCGCTCCAGGCCCCGCAGGCTGAACTGCCGGAATCCCAACACGTTCTTGATCCAGCCGTTGGGCGGTTCGGCGATCCATTTCCGTTTTCGGTAGGCGCTCTTGCCCGCCTCGCTCTCGAGCTTGTCGGCCATCTGTGCGGTGTGCGGATTGCGTTCGCGGTCGAAACCGAGTCGGCGCTTGCCTTCCCGGCCCAGCGCCACCACCAGTTCGGTCCCGCACCCGTCGAGTTCCCGGAACGTTTGCTCCGAGCGGTAGCCGGTGTCGGCCAGCGCCTGGCGCGGTCGTTGTTCGACGTTGTCGCGCACGGCCTGCAGTACCCCCGCCAGTTGCCCGGCGTCGCTGGCGTTGTTGGTCAGTTCGGCCGCCACGATGATGTGGGCGGTCTCGTCGACCGCCGTCTGGGCGTTGTAGCTCGGATCGAACCCGCCGCCGGCGCGCTTCATGATGCGGCTGTCCGGATCCGTGAAGTTCTCCTGCGCCTTGTCCTCGGGCACTCCAAAGTCGCGCTTGTAGCGCCCGCCCTTCGGTTTGCCGTCACCGCCGCGCGGGCGACGGTCGTCATCGTCGCTGCGCCCGCGCGCCTGATCGGCCTCGCGCTGGCGCTGCTCGAGCCGCGCCCGGGCTTCAGCAATCGCCGTCAGCCGCGCCTCGCGCCGCGCGATCTCGGCCGGCACATCCAGCTCGGGCTCGTTCCGCTCGGCGTCGTCGGCGGCCTTGGCCCGATTGAGCAGCGCCTCGATCTGCCGTTTCAACTCGGCCTCCGCCTTCACCATATGGCCGTAACTCATCGCCTTGTGGCGGCTGGCGTTTGCCTTGACCTTGGTGCCGTCGATGGCCACCGTCCCGAGCTTGACCAGCCCCATCTCGCGGGCCAGTCGTACCACCTGCACGAACAACTCGCTCAGCTCCTTCAAATGGACAGCGCGAAAGTCGCTCAGCGTGCGGTGGGCCGGGAAGTTGTCTGCCGCCAGGACCCGGAACGCCACATCCTCGTGCAGCTTGCGCGCGATCTTGCGCGAACTGAACACGCCCGTGGCGTACGCATACAGCAGCACCTTGACCATCATGGCCGGATGAAACGGCTGGTTGCGCGGTCCGCCACCGGCATACCGGGCGTGGAACGCGCTCAGGTCCAACCCGTCGACCGCGTCGCTGATGAAGTACGCCAAGTGGCCTTCGGGTAGCCACTCCTGCAGCGCCTGGGGCAGCAGCATCTGCTGCTGCGGGCAATAGGGCAGATAGCTCGTCATCTCGACAGTCTACCGGCCCCGAAACGCCCGGGAGGACTTAACTCACCGACGCTTGGCTTCTGCCGCGCAGACTCCTAGCGCGCGGCCTCGAGCGCCTGCCAGGCGGCCTGCACGGCCTCGGCGCCGTAGCGCCGCTCCAGCCGGCGCACGGTGAAGTGCCCGCGGCTGACGTCCTGGAAGTGGTTCATGAACATCAGGTTGATGCCGGCGCCGGCGGCTGCGCCGATGCCGGGTACCAGCATGCCGGCGGCTTTCTGTGTCAGTTGGACCTTGTAGCGTGCGGCCACCAGCGTGATCAGCCGCACCAGCGCCGGCGCGCCTTCGCTCGTCAGGCCCTTTTCCGCCAGATGGCGGGCCGCCTCGCCTACCGTCGTCGCCAGCGCCGCACGGACCGCGTAGTAGCCGGACTCTGCCGCGTCGTCGCTGCGGCTGCTGCCTCCGAGCGCGAACACTTCCAGCGCGGCCAGCCGCGTCCGTGCGCTGCCGATGTCCTCCCCCTCGGCGCGGGCGATGTCGAGGATGGCGCGCATGATCAGCACCGTCGACACCGGGATCTCCACCGCCAGTCCGGCCAGGCCGAAGGCGCCACCTGCGCCGCCGCTGACCGAACCGAGCAGCTTGTGCAGGCGTGGCGAGGCGTCGCGCGCTTCGGGCTTGAGTGTCTTCGCCGCCGTGTCCATCGCCTTCAGCAGCGCGTCGTGCGCGATTGCGCCGACCTTGCCGCGCCAGCTCGCGGGCAGATGCGCCATGCCTTTCTCGAGCGGACTGCCGACGAGGTTGCTGAGCCGCGCGGTCAGGCTCGGGCGCTCGAGCAGCGCACGGGCGCGGGCGAGGGCGTCGAGGTCGGCGGGGGAGAGCAGTGGCGTGGTCATGCGGGCAGCGGTGAACGTCGTCGCTCGGTCAGACGCGCGCCGGCGTCATGCGTTCCGTGACGCCACGCCCTCGCTTCAGGACGGCTTGCCGGTCTCGAGCGATTGCAGGATCGCCGCGCCCAGCACCGCTGCCGACTGCGCACCCGACACCGCCAGCTTGCGATTAAGGATGAAGAAGGGCACGCCCTCGATGCCTTGCTTGCGCACGCCCTCGGCCATGCGTTTGACCTTGTCGAGGTCTTCACGGCCATCGAGGTAGGCACGCACCGCATCGCGACGCTCGCCGCACGCGGCGGCAATGTCGGCCAGCGTGTCCTTGTCTCCGATGTCGCGACCCTCCTGGAAGTGGGCGGCAAACAGTGCGCTCGCCAGCATGCGGATGCGTGCCGGCGTCTGGCCGATGGACTGGGCGCGGTACATCAGGCGGTGCGCCTGCAAGGTGTTGGGACGGGTCTGGATGCGCTCGAAGGCGTACTGCAGGCCGTCGTCGGAGGCCGCGTCGCGCACCTTGTCGAGCACCGCCTCGGCCTTGATCGGACTGCCGAACTTGGCTTCGAGGAACGCGCGGTAGGGCTCGCCGGCTGCGGGTGTGTCCGGGTTGAGGAAGAAGGGCAGCCAGTTGACGCGCACGTCGAGGTCGGGGCGCGAAGCCTTCAGCTCCTCGAGGGCACGATCGAGCCGCACCTTGCCGAGGAAGCACCAGGGGCAGACGAAGTCGGAAACGAGGTCGATGTTCAGGATCATGGCGTTGGGCCGTGCGGGCGGGCAGAAGGCGACAGGGTAGCCGCTCTGCCGCGCGGGGTCAGAGAAAGCGCGCGATGAAGCACGGCTGTGCGGGATCGGCGCCCGGCGGCAAGGGCAGCCACACGCGCCGGCCGCTGCCCGGGATGCGCGTGACGGCGTCGCCGTTGGCGTCGACGATGCGGTCGAGCAGCAGTTCGCGGTTGCCATCCGGTTGCACGAACTCCAGCCGGTCGCCAACGCCGAAGCCGTTCTTGACCTCGACTTCGGCCAGGCCGTGTGCGGCGTCCCAGCCAACCACCTCGCCCACCAGCAGGCTGCGGCCCGATTCGGAGTGGCCGCGCAGGTAGTTCTGGTGCTCGGGCGTGGAATGACGCTGGTAGAAGCCGTCGGTGTAGCCGCGGCTGGCCAGGCCTTCGAGCTCGCCGAGCAGGCGCGGGTCGAAGGGGCGCCCGGCGACCGCGTCCTCGATCGCGCGCCGGTAGCCCTGGGCCGCGCGGGCGACGTAGTAGGGGCTCTTGGTGCGGCCCTCGATCTTCAGGGAATCGACGCCGATCTCCACCAGGCGCTGTACGTGCTCGATGGCGCGCAAGTCCTTGGAGTTGAGGATGTAGGTGCCGTGCTCGTCTTCCTCGATCGGCATCAGCTCGCCGGGCCGGGTGCCTTCTTCCAGCAGCCAGACCTTGCTGCCGCCGATGTGGCGCGGCCCGCCGCCCAGCGCGAGGCCCTGCACGGTGTCGAGCTTGCTGCGGGTGGCGGTGCCGACCGCGCCGGCGTCCCTGGGATTGCCGATCGGTGTGTTGCCGCAGGCCTGCAGGTCGCCGGCGCCGTCTTCGCCCGCCTCGTGCAGCTTGTAGTCCCAGCGACAGCTATTGGTGCACGTGCCCTGGTTGGGGTCGCGGTGGTTGAAGTAGCCCGACAGCAGGCAGCGGCCGGAGTAGGCGATGCACAGGGCGCCATGGACGAACACCTCGAGCTCCATGTCCGGACAGGCGTCGCGGATCTCGGCGACCTCGTCCAGCGACAGCTCGCGCGACAGGATGATGCGCTTCACCCCCACGGACTGCCAGAAGCGCACCGAGGCGTAGTTGGTGGTGTTGGCCTGCACCGACAAGTGGATGTCAGTCTCGGGCCAGCGCTCGCGCACCATCATCATCAGGCCGGGGTCGGCCATGATCAGCGCATCGGGCTTCATGGCCATCACCGGCGCCATGTCGTCCTCGAAGCTGCGGATCTTGGCGTTGTGCGGGTAGATGTTGGCGACCAGGTAGAACAGCTTGCCGGCGGCGTGGGCCTCGTCGATGCCGGCGGCGAGCGTGTCGAGCTGGCCGAAGCTGTTGTTGCGCACGCGCAGCGAATAGCGCGGCTGCCCGGCATACACCGCGTCGGCGCCGTAGGCGAAGGCGGTGCGCATCATGTCGAGGGTGCCGGCGGGCGCGAGCAGTTCGGGGCGGCGGTGAAGGGGTGTGGGCATCGAACCGGACTCTTGGTCTTGAAGGCGGGCATTCTAGCCGAGTGTGCCGGTTGCGCCGTCCGCAGGGCGCAGGCCTTTTCAGCTGGTTGCGGTGCCGGCCATGCCGCCCAGATGGTGGGCGGCGCGGTGGAGATGCGACAGGAAGTGGCGGACCATGACGGACATGGCCATTTCCTCGCGCACCATCACGCCCAGCGTGAGCCGCAGCGGACCTTCCTGCAGCGGGACGACGTCGAAGTAGCTCGAGGTCACCGGGTGTCGGGCGAGGGGGGCCGGCATCAGCCCGATGAAGTCGCCCGAGCCGAGCAGGGCGAGCAGCGCCAGGGTCGAATTGACCGTGGCGGCCACCGGCGGCGGGGGCAGGCCGTTGCGGCTGAACAGTTCGCGGGCGTAGCCGGTGGCGCCAGACAAGCCCGTGTACACCCAGCGCGCCTCGCTCAGTTCGGCCAGCCGGGTGCAGCGGGCCTGCGGATGGCCCTTGCGCACCGCCACCACCATGTCGATCGGCAGCAGGGGCTCGACCAGGTATTCGCCCTGCGCCAGGCCTTCCGGGATCGGGCCGATGGCGACGTCGGCCTCGCCCTTGCGCAGGTAGGCGAGCTGGGCGATGTAGAGCTCCTCGCTGATGCGCAGGCGCATTTCGGGGAACTGCTGACTGAAGGTACGCACGGCTTCGGGCAGCACGAGCATCACCGCCAGGGGAACGGCGGCGATGCTCAACTCGCCCACCATGCGTCCGCCGAGCTGGCCGATCTCCTCGACCGCCCGGGTCAGCTCGCGGTCGGCCGCGCTGGCGCGCTCATACAACACTTTGCCCTGAGCGGTCGGGATGACGCCGCGCGTCGAACGCACGACGAGGGAGGCGCCAAGCTCGACCTCCAGTTCGCGCAGCATCTTGCTCAGCGCCGGCTGCGACAGGCCGAGCCGGACGGCCGCCTTGCGCAGGCTGCCGTCGTTGATTGCGGCCACGAAGGCCTGGAGTGCGGAGAGTTTCATGGTGTTGTGATAACCGCCGGTTATCGCGCTACTGATCCAGACATCTTATCCACAGCGGGATGCCTGTCTAGACTCTGCACGCACTTCGGGCTCGGGCGGCCGGTCTCGCCCGCGGCACTCGATCGACCAGGAGGGAGACACCTGCATGGCACGCATCATCGGCGGCATCGCCTGCTCGCACACACCGACCATCGGCTTCGCGTTCGACAAGAACAAGCAGGACGATCCGGTCTGGAAACCGATCTTCGACGGCTTCGCGCCGGTTCGTCAGTGGGTGAAGGACACGCAGCCCGATGTGCTGCTCTTCATCTACAACGACCACGTCACGTCGTTCTTCTTCGACCACTACTCGGCGTTCGCGTTGGGGATCGGCGACCACTACGCCGTGGCCGACGAGGGCGGCGGCGCGCGCGACCTGCCGCCGGTGGCGGGTCATCCCGGACTGGCGCAGCACATCGGCCATTCGCTGATGGCGGACGAGTTCGACATGTCCTTCTTCCAGGACAAGCCCTTGGACCACGGTTGCTTCTCGCCCTTGTCGATGCTGTGCCCGCATGAACCGGCGTGGCCGGTTTCGATCGTGCCGCTGCAGGTCGGCGTGCTGCAGTTCCCGATCCCCGCAGCGCGGCGCTGCTTCCGGCTTGGGCAGGCCTTGCGTCGTGCGATCGAGAGCTATCCGGAAGACCTCGCGGTCGCGATCGTCGCCACCGGTGGCCTGTCGCACCAGGTGCACGGTGAGCGGGCCGGGTTCAACAACACGCCGTGGGACGAGCAGTTCCTGGCGCTGTTCGAGCATGATCCGGTACGGCTGACGGAGCTGACTCAGGCCGAATACGCCACGCTCGGCGGGCTGGAAGGGGCCGAGGTGATCATGTGGCTGGTCATGCGCGGTGCCCTGTCCGCCTCGGTGAACAAGATCCACCAGACCTATTACCTGCCGTCGATGACCGGCATCGCCACCGCGATCTACGAGAACCGGGCTGCCCCGGCGGTCGCGGGCGAGGTCGAGCGCCACCGCGCCCATGTTGCCACGCAACTGGCGGGCGCGCAGGCGCTGGCCGGCACCTATCCCTTCAGCCTGGCCACCAGCCAGCGCGCCTACCGCCTCAACCGCTTCCTGCACGAAATGATCGTGCCGGCGCATCGCCAGCGCTTCCTGGCCGACGAGGAAGCGAGCTTCGAGGCCGCCGGGCTGATCGAGCAGGAGCGTGACCTGGTTCGCAGGCGGGACTGGCGTGGGCTGATCCACTATGGCGTGATCTTCTTCATGCTGGAAAAGCTCGGGGCTGTGCTGGGCGTTTCCAACCTGCACATCTATGCTGCCATGCGTGGAGAATCGCTCGAACAGTTCCAGCGCACCCGGAATGCGCCCGGGGCGCTGTACTCGGTCGCCGGCAGGGAAGCGCCTGCCCTCGATTGGGACGCCGGCAAGCGTCCCGAAACTGCATGACCCGACAATTCAAGCCCCGAGGAGGAGACATCGATGAAATCCCGTACCCTGATTGGCCTGCTGGCTGCCGCGCTGCTGCCTTTGCCCGCCGCCGCACAGGAGGTCGTGCTGAAGGTTTCGCACTTCCTGCCGCCCAGCTCGCTGGCCCAGACCCAGTTCATGCAACCCTGGTGCGACAGGATCGAGGCGGAGAGCAGGGGCCGGATGAAGTGCCAGATCTATCCGTCGATGCAGCTCGGTGGAACACCACCGCAATTGCTCAACCAGGTGCGCGACGGCGTGGCGGACATCGTGTGGACGCTGCCGGGCTACACGCCGGGCCGCTTCCCAGTGTCCGAAGTGTTCGAACTGCCGTTCTTCACGACCACGGCCGAAGCGTCCTCGCGCGCTTTGTGGGATTTTTCCCAGGCGCATGCCGCCAAGGAGTTCGCGGGCACCAAACCGATCGCGATCTGGGTGAATGGTCCCAACGTACTGCATCTGCGCAGCAAGCAGGTGAAGACGCTGGATGAGCTGAACGGCCTCAAGGTTCGTGCGCCGTCGCGCCTGGGCAACAAGATGCTGGCTGCACTGGGCGCAACGCCAGTGGGCATGCCGGTTCCGCAGATGGCCGAAAGCCTGTCCAAGGGGGTCATCGAGGGGGCGCTGGTGCCCTGGGAGGTGGTGCCAGCGACGAAGACGCAGGAGTTGACCCGCTACCACGCCGAGTTCAAGGGGCACAAGGCGATGACTGTCGCCACGATGGTCTTCCTGATGAACGCGAAGAAGTATGAGAGCCTGCCCGACGATCTCAAGAAGGTGATCGACGACAACAGCGGTGCCGAAACCTCCGCCTGGGTCGCGACTCAGTTCATCAAGGCCGACGTCATTGGCCGGGAAGCCACCGTGGCCAACAACAACACCATCTACGCCATCGAGGGTGCGGAGCTGGCGCGTTGGGAAGCCGCGACCCGCCCGGTCGTCCAGGGCTGGATCGAGGAGCTCAGCGCCACCGGTGTCGACGGCAAGGCCATGCATGACGCCGCGGCGGCGCTGGTAGCGCGCTACAGCAAGAACTGAGCGCGCCGCGCGATGCGTCCGGGCCATCCACGCACGGTCTCGTGCGCGGGTGGCCCGTCTTGTTTGTGGCGCAATGCGTTCAGGTCTTGGGGCGCAGCCAGTCCAGCACACCGTGCGCGGCCGCCGCTCCGCTGGCGAAGCAGGCGGTCAGCAGGTAGCCGCCGGTCGGCGCTTCCCAGTCGAGCATCTCGCCGGCGATGAAGACGCCGGGCCGGGCTCGCAGCATCAGGTGGGCATCGAGGGCCTCGAAACGCACGCCGCCTGCGCTGCTGATGGCTTCGTCGAGCGGACGCGGCGCCGTCAGCCGCAGCGGCAGGGCCTTGATGCCGGCCGCCAGGCGCAGGGGGTCGTCGAAATCGTCCCTGGAGAGGCATTCACGCAGCAAGGCGGCCTTGATGCCCTTGATGCCGGCCTGTCCCTGCAGGTGGCTGGCCATCGAGCGGCTGCCGCGCGGGCGTGCGAGGTCCGCCCCAAGGCGTTCGAGGCTGCGGCCGGGGGCGAGATCGAGTCGCAGCGTGACCTCGCCCTGCGCGGCGATCGCGTCGCGCAGCGGCGCGGAAAGGGCGTAGATCAGACCGCCTTCGATGCCGGTGGCGGAGACGAGGCATTCGCCGGCCCGCTCCTGTGCTTGGCCGGCGGCATCGGTGAAGCGGGCCACGACCGATTTCAGCGGCTGGCCGCGGAAGCGTTCCAGAAAATGCGCGCTCCAGCCCGTGCCGCCTTCGCCGCCCGCGGCGACGTCGAAGCCGCAATTTGCCGGCCGCAGCTCGGCAACGTCGGCGCCGGTCGCGCGCAGCAGCGGCACCCAGGCCCCGTCCGAGCCGAACTTGGCCCAGCTGCCGCCGCCAAGGGCGAGGAGCAGGGCGTCGGCCTCGACCCGGCGCTCGCCCTCGGGCGTGGCGAAGCGCAGGTGCTGGCGCAGCGGTGTGTCGCTGGCCGGTGCGTCGTTCCTTGGGTTGGGACCGTCATCGCCATCGCTGTCGGCCCAGCCGAGCCAGCGGTGGCGCACGGCGAACTGCACGCCCGCGGCGCGCAGGCGTGTCAGCCAGGCGCGCAGCAGCGGGGCGGCCTTCATCTCGCGCGGGAAGATGCGGCCCGAGGTCCCGACAAAGGTGTCCACCCCCAGTCCGTGTGCCCAGTCCTGCAGCGCCTGCGGACCAAAGGCCTGGACCATGGGCGCGAGCACCTCGCGCCGCGCACCGTAGCGCGACAGGAAGGCGTCCAGCGCCTCGCTGTGGGTCAGGTTAAGGCCGCCACGCCCGGCGAGCAGGAACTTGCGCCCGACCGAGGGCATGGCGTCGAACACGGTCACGCGCAGGCCTGCAGCAGCGAGCGTCTCTGCGGCGACCAGTCCTGCCGGACCGCCGCCGACGATGGCGACGTGTGGTGTCGTCGGCGGCGCAACGGGAGGGCGGGCGCCGGCGTTCATGACCTGGGTTCCGCCGCGTCTGCCGGGAAGATCAGGCTCATGATGCCGGTGCGAATCGGCGGCGGAAGCCTTCGGGCACCGCCGCCTTGCGCCGTTCGCCGTAGTCGAAGAACACGATGCCGGTCTTGCCGCGTGCGACTTCCCGTCCGCTGGCCTCGTCGGTGAGGCGCCAGACCAGGTCGCAGCCGAACTCGCTGAAGTCCTCGGCCGCCATCTCGACCACCATCGTCTCGCCGTGGAAGGCTTCGGAGCGGTACTGCACGGCCGCATCGGCGACGATGATGCCGACGCCGTCGATGTCGAGTTCGGTGTAGCCCTCGGACTTCAGGAAGCGTGCGCGCGCCTCGGACACGAGGCCAAGCAGTTGGGCGTTGTCGAGGTGGCGCCCGTAATTGATGTGAGAGATCAGCAGCGGGATCGCGGTGCGGAAGGCGAAGTGGTCGGGCAGCTCGATGCGGACGCGGGCCATGAGGGGGCAGCTCGGGACGTTGACGTGAGGAGGCCCGAGCGTAACGGCCCGGGCCTCGGCGTTGCAAGCGCGGCCTGTCGGCCGCCGGTGCGGATCAGGCCTGCGGCGGTATGCGCAGGACCTGGCCCGGATAGATCTTGTCCGGGTGGGTCAGCATCGGCTTGTTGGCTTCAAAGATGGCCATGTACTTGTTGGCGTTACCGTAGAACTGCTTGGCGATCGCCGACAGGGTATCGCCGCGCACGACGGTGTGGAACTGCGCCTCGGGTTCGCTGCGGGCCACGGTCATGCGGTCCTCGACCTTGGCGACGCCGGCGACGTTGCCGGCTGCAAGCAGGATCTTCTCGCGTGTCGCCTGGTCGGGCGCCGTGCCCGTCACGGTGACGACCGATGCGGCGCCGTCGAAGCTGATCGCTAGGTCCGCCGGCGCGAGCTGGAGGGCGGCAACGTAGTTGTGGATGGCCAATGCGGCCTTGGCGTTGGCCGCTGCAGGATCGGGCGCCGTCTCGGCCGCCTTGGCTTCGTTGCTACCGAAGAGCTTCTCGCCCGCTTCCTTGACGAAATCGAAGAATCCCATATGTGCCTCCGTGTTGGGCCGTATGACAGGACGCTCAGAATAGACGATTCGTGGCGGGCAAGTGTATTTGAAGCAAACAATTGATTCAGTTCCCGCCAGGACGCATGGGCGTCCATCGAGGCGGCCATGGCATTCGGCTAGAATCGCAGCGACCCGATCGTTGGGTTCATCTTTTCAAGGGAGTGCAGCACATGTTCGATCAGGAAGACAGCGAGCTCAACGTCGTCATGGGCGTGGTGTTCGGCATCATTGCGCTGGTCATTGCCTTCGTCATCGGCTTGGGTGTGTATCAGCTGCGCGGGGCGCAGACGCCCGTCGCGCAGGTCGAGGACATGTTCGTGGAGGTGGCCGAAGTCGGCGAGCCGCTGGTGAAGATCCACTTCGACCTCGGTGAGACGGCGCTGCCCCCGACGGCCGCGGCGCAGATCGAAACCGTGATCGCCGCGCTGGCGGCGGCGCCCGAGGCTCATGCGCTGTTGTCCGGTTATCACGACGAAACGGGCGGTGCCGCGATCAATGCCGAGGTGGCGAAGAATCGCGCCCTGTCGGTGCGCGAAGCCCTGCTGGCCGCAGGCGTGTCCGCCAAGCGTGTGCTGATGCGCCGTCCGGCGGTGACCCTGGGCGAGGGCGACGCAGCCGAGGCGCGCCGGGTCGAGGTGCGCGTGCAGTAAGCGTCGCCCGCGGCGTTCACACAAAAAGGCCGGGAATGTCCGGCCTTTTTGTGGTTCTTCGCGCGATCTGGGGGAAGTAGTGGTTGACGGTTCTGAGGTTGGTAGATTGGCAGTCGCCAAACAAACCGATCCCCTTCCTCTTCCCCGTCATGCGCGATGCTATGTTGGGCGTGGTCTTCTGGGAAGGCCGCCTCGTCGATTCATGCCAGGAGCGAGCCGACGGTTCGCTCCTTCTCACCCTCGCTGAAGACCCCTCACACCGCCCGCGATGTGGGCGCTGCGGTAGCGACTGTGTTCTGCTCCACGAGCGCCGGCGACGCCGGGTGCGCGATCGAGACTGGTTCGATCGACGCGTCTGGCTGGATGTGCCGATTCGCCGCCTCGACTGTTACCAGTGTGGCGCACGGGCGGCCGAGCGCCTGAGCTGGCTCGACACGGGTGAGCGCATCACACACCGATTACGCGCCTGGATCGAGGCGCTGGTGCAGATCCTGCCGATCGCCCACGTCGCCCAACTCACGGGCTTGCACTGGCACACCATCAAGCGCATCGACCATCGGCGTCTGCAGACCCGGTATGGCACTTTCGATGCGCAGGGCGTGCGTCGGTTGGTGATGGACGAGTTCGCGCTGCACAAGGGGCACCGCTACGCGACGGTGATCATGGATGCCGAACGTATGCGCGTGTTGTGGGTCGGCGAAGGCAACAGCCGTGAGGCGATCCGGCCCTTCTTCGAATTGCTGGGCAAAGAGGGCTGTCAGCACATCGAGGCGGTCGCAATGGACATGAACACCGCCTTCGATCTGGAGGTGCGCGCCCATTGCCCGAACGCCGAAGTCGTCTATGACTTGTTCCATGTCGTCGCCCGCTTTGGTCGGGAGGTCGTCGACCGGGTGCGCGTCGATCAGGCCAATGCCTTGCGCAGTGCGCCCGCACAACGTCAGGTCATCAAGCGCTCGCGCTGGTTGCTGCTGCGCAACCGCGACAACCTGGGCAACGAGCAGGCGGTCAAGCTCGAGGAACTGCTGGCGGCCAACGCACCGCTGGCTACCGTCTATCTGCTGAAGACCGCCATCAAGGAAATCTGGTTTGCGCCATCGATCAGAGACGGCGCCCGAAGATGGAAAGACTGGTACCGCCTGGCGATCGAAAGCGGCATCGCGCCGGCGATCGCCTTTGCAAAGCGACTCCGAAAGTACCTGCGTGGCATCCTCGCCTCAGCCATCTTTCCCTTGAACACCAGCATTCTCGAGGGCGTCAACAACCGCATTAAGGTCATCAAGCGTATGGCCTACGGGTTCCGGGATTCAGCCTATTTCTTCCTGAAGATCAAGGCCGCCTTCCCCGGAAAGGCGCGATGAACCCTTTTTGTTGCCCTCAAACCGTGTGCACGCACCGCAAAGGTGCGTGTGCCATGCCATGAGGGCATTTGAGGGCTTGCTGCGCAAAGGCATGCACCAATTGTGGGAATTTGATGCACAATATCGGGGAATCCGCGCGACCGCCTCGGGTAACACCGAGGCGGTCGCGCGCGCGTGTCCATCCATCTAACAGGCCAAGCATCATGAAATATCAGTCTCTCGAGGAGTTCCTGGCATACGTTGAGCAACGCAACCCCGGTCAGCCCGAATTTTTGCAGGCGGTGACCGAGGTGATGGAGAGCCTGTGGCCCTTCATTTCCGCCAACAAACGTTATGCCGAGCATTCGCTCCTCGACCGACTGATCGAACCCGAGCGCGTGATCATGTTCCGCGTGTCCTGGGTGGACGACAGAGGTGAGACGCAGGTCAATCGCGGCTACCGCATCCAGCATAGCTCGGCCATTGGTCCCTACAAGGGCGGCCTGCGCTTCCATCCCTCGGTGAACCTGTCGATCCTGAAGTTCCTGGCATTCGAGCAGACCTTCAAGAATGCGCTGACGACCCTGCCGATGGGCGGTGGCAAGGGCGGCTCCGACTTCGACCCGAAGGGCCGCAGCCCGGGCGAAGTGATGCGATTCTGCCAGGCGTTCATGAGCGAGCTGTATCGCCACGTCGGCCCCGACACCGACGTGCCGGCCGGCGACATCGGCGTGGGCGGTCGTGAAGTCGGCTTCATGGCCGGCATGATGAAGAAGCTGTCGAACAACGCGGCCTGCGTATTCACCGGCAAGGGCCTGACCTTCGGCGGGTCGCTGATCCGTCCGGAGTCGACCGGCTACGGCACCGTTTACTTCGCCAATGCGATGCTCGAGCATGCGGGTCGTGACATCCGTGGCATGCGCGTGTCGGTGTCGGGTTCGGGCAATGTTGCCCAGTACGCCATCGAGAAACTGCTCGAACTGGGCGCCAAGCCCATCACCTGCTCGGATTCGAGCGGCACCGTGATCGACGAGGAAGGCTTCACGCCCGAGAAGCTGGCGGTGCTGATGGAGGTGAAGAATCACCTTTATGGCCGTGTGTCCGACTATGCCGAGCGTGTCGGCGCCCGCTTCGAGCCCAACGTGCGTCCGTGGCACGTGCCGGTCGATGTCGCCCTGCCGTGCGCGACCCAGAATGAGCTCGACGCCAACGATGCCGCCAACCTGGTCAAGAACGGTGTGATCGCGGTTGCCGAGGGCGCCAACATGCCGAGCACCGCCGAAGCCGTGAAGATCTTCGAGCACAACGGCGTGCTGTACGCGCCGGGCAAGGCTTCCAACGCCGGCGGCGTGGCCACCTCGGGTCTGGAGATGAGCCAGAACGCGATGCGCATGTCCTGGACCCGCGAGGAAGTCGACGCCCGCCTGAAGGAGATCATGCTCGGTATCCACGCGGCCTGCCTGAAGTACGGTAAGCGCGAGGACGGTAGCGTGAGCTACGCCGACGGCGCCAACGTCGCCGGCTTCGTCAAGGTGGCGGAGGCGATGCTCGCGCAGGGCGTCATCTGATCGCCTGAGTCCGTGGCGCTGCCGCGCCCGGCAGCAGTCCAAGCCCGCCTGTCGCGCCGCGCGCCGACAGGCGGGTTTTTCGTTCACCGAGTCGTTCGGCCTGATCAGTTAAACTGCCGCTCGATTTCCAGCGTTCAGGAGCACGATCCATGATCCAGGCCAGCATTGTCCCGGTCACGCCCTTCCAGCAGAACTGCAGCATCCTGTGGTGCGAGAAGATGAAGAAGGCGGCGGTTGTCGACCCGGGGGGCGACATCGATCGCATCCTCGCGGCGGTGGCCAAGCTGGGCGTGACGGTGGAGAAGATCCTGATCACGCACGGCCACATCGATCATGCCGGCGGCACGGCCAGGCTGGCACGCGAACTCGGCGTGCCGGTCGAAGGGCCGCAGGAAGAGGACCGTTTCTGGATCGAGGGCATGCCGCAGCAGAGCAAGATGTTCGGCTTCCCCGACGTCGAGACCTTCGAGCCCGACCGCTGGCTGCATGACGGCGACACCGTTACCGTCGGCGAGGAGGTCTTCAAGGTTGTCCACACGCCGGGCCACACGCCCGGTCACGTCGTCTTCGTGCACGAGGGCGCGCGCCTGGCCATCGTCGGCGACGTGCTGTTCGCCGGCTCGATCGGCCGCACCGATTTTCCGCGCGGCGACCACCAGACCCTGATCCGCTCGATCCGCGAGAAGCTGTTTCCGCTCGGTGACGACATCACCTTCATCCCGGGCCATGGTCCGACCTCGACCTTCGGCGAGGAGCGCGAGACCAACCCCTTCGTCGGCGCCTACGGCTGACGCCGTTTCCGCAAATCCGCTTCGGATGCCCAGCGGTTGTCCGCGATCCGATTCCAGCGCAGTATTCCGGCGGTGTAGTCAATTCGGTCAGTGCCCGCATCTCAACAGGGAGTGTGAAAGATGAGCACGCAAGAGAACAGCAAGGGCTATCGGTGGCGCTTCTTCCGCTCCGGTGGCTTCGACCAGGTCCTGATCGAGAACGCGGACGACCTGCGTCACCTCGGCGAGCTCGACCAGAAGCTGTGGTCCGTGCTCGCCTGCCCCACCTCCGGGCTCGAGTTCGATACCCGTACGCTGCAGTTGCTCGACTCCGATGGCGATGGTCGCATCCGCGCACCCGAGGTGATCGCCGCGGCCAACTGGGTGTGCACCGTGCTGAAGACACCGGACGTGCTGTTCCGCGGCGTGGACGGTCTGCCAATCGCGGCGATCGCGGACGATCACCCCGAGGGCGCGAAGTTGCTGGCCACGGCGAAGAAGGTGCTCGCCTACATGGGCCGGCCCGAAGCCGATTCGGTCGGGGTTGCCGACCTGGCCGACCCTTCGCGCCTGTTCGCGCCCGATCACTACAACGGCGATGGCATCGTGCCCGCCGAACTCACCCCGGATGCCGAGCTGGCGAAGACGATCGGCCTCGTCATCGAGCATTTCGGCGCCCTCGAGGATCGCAGTGGCAAGGCGGGCATCGATCAGGACAAGGTGAACGCCTTCTTCACCGCGGCGCAGTCAGTGGTCGACTGGCACGACCAGGCCGTGGCCAGCCCTGACAGCGTGCTGCCGCTGGGCGAGGGCACGGCGGCCGCGGCTGCGGTGTTCGATGCGGTACGTGCCAAGGTGGAGGACTACTTCACCCGCTGCCGCCTCGCCGCCTTCGACGAACGCGCCGCCACTGCGCTGAACCCCGCCGATACCACCTACGTCGACCTTGCCGTGCAGACGCTGGCCACCGACACCGAAGGCGTGGCCGCGCTGCCGCTGGCCCAGGTCGGTGCCGGCCGTGCCCTGCCGCTGCAGGACGGGCTGAACCCGGCCTGGGAGGCGCGCATCGCCGCGTTGCGCGATGACGTGATCAAGCCCATCCTCGGCGCGCGGACCACGCTGTCTCACGCCGAGTGGCAGGATATCGCCGCCCGTTTCGACGCCTATCGCGCCTGGCTCGCCGCGACGCCGGCGACGCCGCTTGCAGCCGTGCCCGCCGACACCCTGCGTGCGCTGCTTGCCGGTTCCGTGCAGGCCGAGCTGACGGCGCTGATCCAGCAGGACCTCGCGGCCGAGACTGCCGCCGCCCAGGTCGATGCGCTCGAGCGTCTGGTGCGCTACAACCGCGACCTGGTCACCTTGCTGCGCAACTTCGTCACCCTCAGCGACTTCTACAACGCCGGCAACAAGGCCATCTTCCAGGCCGGCACGCTTTACCTCGACCAGCGCAGCTGCGAGCTGTGCCTGCGCGTCGCCGACATGGGGCGCCACGCCGCACTGGCGCCGCTTTCCGGCGCCTACCTCGTGTATTGCGAGTGCCGGCGCGAGGGCGAGGCGCCGATCACCATCGTCGCGGCGATGACCGGCGGCGATGCCGACGAGATGATGGTGCCGGGCCGCAACGGCGTGTTCTACGATCGCCAGGGGCGCGACTGGAACGCTGCCGTGGTCAAGGTCGTGGAAGCGCCGATCAGCGTGCGCCAGGCCTTCTGGTCGCCGTACAAGCGCGTCGGCCGCATGATCGGCGACCAGATCCAGAAGTTCGCCGCGTCCCGCGACAAGGCGGTCGAGGACAAGGCCGCGGCCGGCGTCGCCGGCGCCGGCGCCAAGGTCGAAGCGCCCGCCCCCGCTCCGGCCCCCGCGCCCCAGGCCTTCGACATTGCCAAGTTCGCCGGCATCTTCGCCGCCATCGGCCTCGCGCTGGGTGCCCTCGGCACCGCGCTGGCGGCGGTGGTAACGGGTTTCCTGTCGCTGCCGGGCTGGCAGATGCCGCTGGTGATCGCCGGCATCCTGTTGCTGATCTCCGGGCCCTCGATGCTGCTGGCCTGGCTCAAGCTGCGCCAGCGCAACCTCGGGCCGCTGCTCGACGCCAACGGCTGGGCGGTGAACACCCGCGCCCGCATCAACATCCCGTTCGGCAGTGCGCTCACCGGCGTCGCCAGTCTGCCGGCCGGCGCCTCGCGCTCCATGGCCGACCCCTACGCCGAGAAGGAAACGCCGTGGGGCACGTGGATGTTCCTGCTGATCGTCGTGGTCATCGCGATCGTGCTGTGGCGCCAGGGCGTCTATGACCGCTTCCTGGGCTGAGGTCCCTGCCGACGGTCGGGACGCCGGGGCGTAGCGCGTCGATTTAAACGAGCGTTTGAATCCTGCCGGGGCGATGTTAGAGTCGCTGTCCGGCAGACGCCTCCTCGCGAAGGCGTGCCGATCTTTCAAGGAGACAAGCCCATGAGCCTTCCCGCCAGCCTGCGCGGACGTTTCAGCGTACCGGCGATCGCCGCCCCGATGTTCCTCGTGTCCGGGCCGGAGCTCGTCATCGAGACCTGCAAGGCCGGTGTCGCCGGCACCTTTCCGGCCATGAACGCCAGGCCCGCCGCGCAGCTCGACGAGTGGCTCACACGCATCGATGCCGAACTCGCGGCTCATCGCGCGGCCAGCCCCGATGCGCCGTGCGCGCCGCACGGGGTCAACCTGATCCTGCATGCGTCCAATGTGCGGCTGCAGGAAGACCTGGAGATCCTCGTCCGTCACCGGGTGCCGATCGTGATCACCAGCCTTGGGAATCCGGCCGAGGTGGTGAAGGTGGTGCACGGCTACGGCGGCCTGGTGCTGTCCGACGTGGTCCATGCCTACCACGCCCGCAAGGCGATCGCGGCCGGTGTCGACGGCATCATCGCGGTGGCCGGCGGCGCGGGCGGGCATGCCGGCGGGCAGAACGTCATCAGCCTGGTGCGCGAGATCCGCGAGTTCTGGGACGGCCTGCTGGTCGCGGCCGGTGCGATTTCGGACGGCGCGGCGATCCGCGCGGTCGAAGTGCTGGGCGCGGACCTTGCCTACATGGGCACGCGCTTCATCGCCACCCGCGAGGCGATGGCCCAGCCGGAGTACAAGCAGATGGTGGTCGATTGCGCGCCCGCCGACATCGTCTATACCGACGCCATTTCCGGCACCAACGCCAATTTCATGTGGCCCAGCCTCGAACGTGCCGGTTACCGGCGCGAGGAACTGGCCGCCGGCTTCGGCAAGGGCAAGCTGCACGACCTCGCCGAGGAGGCCAAGGCCTGGCGCGACGTGTGGAGTGCCGGCCACGGCGTGGCAACGATCCACGACGTCCCGACCACGGCCGAACTGGTCGCCCGCCTCGCGCGCGAGTACCGTGCCGCCTGCACCCTGCCGCCGAGCGCGGCGCTGACTTTGGCGTGATCAGGTCGGCGTGATCAGGTCCGACTGACCACGGCAGCCTGCCGCCCGGCGCCTGCCGGGCAGCGGTGCAGGGGATGGAACGGCTGCTATGCTTCGCCCCCATGCTTTCCTTTCTCCAGGTCCTGTCCAGCGGAATCGCCATCGGCTGCGTGTATGGCCTGGTGGCGCTCTCCTTCGTGCTGGTGTTCAAGGCCACCGAGACGGTCAGCTTCATGCAGGGCGACCTGCTGATGCTGGGCGGCTTTGCCGGGCTGGCGCTGCATCTTGCGGCGGGCTGGCCGCTGGCGCTGGCGGCCCTTGGCGCGGTGCTGGCGGTGGCCTTGCTCGGCGCGGGGCTGGAGCGGGTCGCGCTGCGGCGTGCGATCGGCCAGCCGCATCTGGTGGCGGTGCTGCTGACCTTCGGCCTCGGCATGATGATGCGCGGCGGCGTGGCTTCGGTGCCGGCCGCTGCGCAGGACATGTACCGCCTGCCCTTCGCCGCCGACACCCTCAGCGCCGGGCCGCTGGTGCTGGCGGCAAGCCACGTGTGGGTGGTGCTCGCCACCGTCGTGCTGGTGCTCTTGCTCGCGCTGTTCTTCCGTCACACCCGCGTCGGCCTCGCGCTGCGCGCCTGCTCCGAGGATGCGCGCGTCGCAGCGTTGATGGGCGTGCCCGTGGCGCGCATGCACACCCTGGCCTGGGCGCTCGGCGCCGGTCTGGCGGCGGTGGCCGGCCTGCTGCTGGCCCCGATCACTTTCGTGCATCTCAACATGGGCTTCATCGCGCTGAAGGCCTTTCCGGCGGCGGTGCTGGGCGGGCTCACGAGCCTGCCGGGCGCCCTGGCTGGCGGCCTGTTCCTCGGCGTGGTCGAGGCGCTCGCAGGGCTGGTGTTGCCGGAGGGGGCGAAGGATGTCGTGCCCTACGTGCTGCTGATGGCCGCGCTGCTGCTGTTTCCGCAGGGGCTGGCCGCCGGGCGTGCGGGCAGGGCCGGGCGATGAGCGCGGCGCCGGGCGGGCTGCGCCTGCTGCGGACGGTCCTCGTCGTGGGGTTGATGGTGGCCCTGGCGGTGGGCTGGCTCGGTGCCGATTTCGCCTTCGGCCAGGCGACGCTGGTCGCGACCTATGCGATCGCCGGTCTCGGCGTGGTGATCATCGTCGGTCAGGCGGGGCAGATCGTGCTTGGGCAGGGCGCACTCGTCGCGCTGGGCGCCTATGCCCAGACTCTGCTGGTGCAGGCAGGCGTGGCGCCGCTGCTGGCCTTGCCGATGGCGGCCGGCGTCGGTGCGCTGGGCGGGGTGCTGGCGAGCCTCCCGGCGGGACGCCTTGGCGGACTGTATTTCGGCATGAGCACGCTCGCGTTCGCGCTGATCGTCGAGGAAGCGCTGGTGCGCTGGGAGTCCTTGACGCATGGCCCGGCGGGCCTGGTCGTGCCGGCATTCGGCGCGGGCGGGTGGCAGGCCCACACGCCGCTGGCGCAGGCGGCAGTCAGCGGCGTCGTGCTGCTGGTCGCGCTCGCGCTCGCCGCCCGCCTGCTGCGCTCGCGCCTCGGACGCGCGTGGCGTGCGGTGCGCGAGGACGAGGCCGCTGCCGACGCCTGCGGCATCGCGCCTGGCGCGGCCAAGCTGCGCGCCTTCATCGTCGGCGGCAGCCTGTCTGCACTGGGCGGTGGCCTGTACGCGCACTGGATCGGTTTCATCAGCCCGGAGCAGTTCGGCCTCGTGTTCTCGTTCGAGCTGCTGATGCTGGCCTTCATCGGCGGCGCGCGGCGCCTGTCCGGTGCAGTGTGGGGCGCGCTGGTGGTGGTGGCGATCCCGCAGGCGATCGCCGTGCTGCGCGATGCGCTGCCCGGCGACTGGGCGCGCGCCGCAGGACTGGAGCTGGTGCTGTTCGGTGCGATCATCGTGGCGGTCGTCCTGCTGCGACCACAGGGGCTGGCCAGTGGTCCGCGCGGCGGATGAGGGCGATACCCGCTTGTCGATAAATTTGGATCCGTCGACAATCTGACGCCCTCGATGGCAGCGTGCCTGCCGTCTCGAACCCTTCCAGGAGATCTTCTGCGATGAAAAGCCTGCGCCGACTAGCCCTTGCCCTGCTTGCCGCCCTGGCGGGCACGTCCGTTCATGCGGCCGATGTCGCCGGGGTCAGCACGCAAGAGATCGTCGTCGGCCACATCTCGGATCTGTCGGGGCCGATCGCGATGCTGGGCACGCCGGTGCGCGATGGCATGCTGATGCGCTTCGACGAGGCCAATGCTGCCGGTGGCGTGCACGGTCGCAAGCTGCGGCTGGCGGTCGAGGATGCGGGCTACGATCCCAAGCGTGGGGTGCTGGCGGCGCGCAAGCTGGTGCAGCGCGACAAGGCCTTTGCCTTCATCGCCACGATGGGGACGCCGGTGGTGATGGCGACGATGCCGGTGGTGCTCGAGGCAGGGCGCCTGCACCTGTTTCCGTTTTCGCCGCACAAGGCGACCTACGAACCGCTGCATCCGCTCAAGTTCCAGAACTTCGCGCCTTACCAGGACTATATGGAAGCCGCGACGCGGCACATGGTGCAGGCCGGCGGCTATCGCCGCACCTGCCTGCTGTACCAGGACGACGATTACGGTCTCGAGGTCATGAAGGGGGTGGAGACCGGCCTGGAGAAGCTCGGTCAGACGCTGTTCGAGCGCACCGGCTACAAGCGCGGCGCCACCGACCTGTCGAGCCAGATCGCCCGCCTGCGCGCGGCCGAGTGCGACCTGGTCGTGCTCGCCACCGTCGTGCGCGAAACCGTGGCGGCGATGGCCGAGGCGAGGCGCATTGGCTGGAAGGTCGACATGCTGGTGACGGCCTCGGGCTACTCGGCCCAGACGCACGAACTCGGCGGCGAGGCGGTCGAGGGCCTGTACGGCGTCAGCGTGCTGCCGCACCCCTATGCCGAGGGCGCGAACAGCCAACTCGCCGGCTGGATCGAGCGCTACCGCGCGCGTTTCGGTGCGGCGCCCAACGTCTGGAGCGTCATGGGCTACTCGCTGGCCGACATGTTCGTGCGCACCGCCGAGGCGACCGGTCGCGACTTGACGCCCGAGGCGTTCGCGCGCACCCTCGAACGCCTCGAATTCACCCGCGATTACTTCGGCAGCCCGGCGTACCGCTTCAGCGCCGACGACCACCTCGGCAATCGCCATGGCCGTCTGGCGCAGATCCGCAACGGGCGCTGGGAGTTGATCACGGACTATCTGCGCTGACTTTGCGCGCCGTCATTTCTGGCTGAAGGAGGCCGATGAGCCCCCCACGTACCATTACCGTCGCATTCACCGGCGCGTCCGGCCTGCCCTACGGGGTGCGACTGGTCGAATGCCTGCTGCACGCCGGCCACCGTGTGTGGCTGTTGTATTCGCAGGTGGCGCAGATTGTCGCCCGGCAGGAGATGGACTGGAACCTGCCGGCGCGTCCGGCGGAGGTCGAGGCCGAGCTGTCGGCGCGCTTTGGCGCGGCGCCGGGCCAGTTACGCGTGTTCGGCCGCGAGGAGTGGTTCGCGCCGCCGGCCTCGGGATCGAATCCGCCCTACGCGATGGTGGTGTGCCCGTGCACGATGGCGACGCTGGCCGCCATTGCCGGCGGGCTGAGCCAGAACCTGATCGAGCGCGCGGCCGACGTCGTGATCAAGGAAGGACGCAAGCTGGTGCTGGTGCCGCGGGAGACGCCGTATTCGGCGATCCATCTCGAGAACATGCTCAGGCTCGCGCGCCTGGGCGTGTGCATCCTGCCGCCCAACCCGGGCTTCTATCACCACCCGCAGTCGGTCGGAGACCTCGTCGACTTCGTCGTCGCACGCATCCTCGACCAGCTCGGCGTCGCGCATGCGTTGATGGCGCGCTGGGGCGAGGACGCCGCGCAAGCCGAGGGCCGTGACCGATGAGCGAGACATCCAGCACGTTGACGCGCCTGCCGCTGTTTCCGCTCAAGACTGTGCTGTTCCCCGAAGGCGTGCTGCCGCTGCGCGTGTTCGAGCCGCGCTACATGGACATGGTCACGCGCTGCATGCGGGAGGGCTCGCCGTTCGGCGTATGCCTGATCGCCGCTGGCGAGGAGGTCGGCGAGACGGCGGTGCCACATCCGGTGGGTACGGCTGCGCACATCGAGCAGTGGGACATGGAGCAAGCGGGGTTGCTGACCTTGGTGACGCGCGGCGGCCGACGTTTTCGCGTCGTCGATCACGAGGTCGAACGTGACGGCCTGCTGGTGGGCGAGGTGCGCTGGCTGGACGAGCCCGCGCCGCAGCCGATGCCCACTGCCCAGCTCGACCTGTTGCCGTTGCTGCAGACCATCGTCGCCGAACTCGGCGACCGCCTGCCGCCGCCGCACCGCTTCGACGATGCGGGCTGGGTCGGTGCGCGCTACGCAGAATTGTTGCCGGTGCCGCTGGAGGCCAAGCAGCGTCTGCTCGAACTCGATGACGTGATCAGCCGGCTGGAGATCCTGCAGCAGTTCCTGCGCGAGCACGGATTGTTGCCGAAGCTCGCCTGAGCCCGCTTCAGCCCGAGAACAGGTCCGGTGCCTGCAAGGCGCCGAGAATCCGGCGCACCGGGGTCGGCAGTGCGGCCTCGTCTGCGCCGGCAAGCGGCTGCCACAGCAGGGCGGGCTCATCCGCCAGGGTCTGCGGCGCTGCATTCGCGGTGGCCTGCAGTCGGATCGGCTCGATGTCGAGCACGAAATGGGTGAACGCATGCGTCAGCGGGGCCAACGGCTGCGGCGCCGCGCAGGCGAGCCCGAAGCGCGCTGCAGCCCAGGCGCCCACGTCGGCCGCTTCGTCAGGGATCTCGGGCAGGGCCAGCAGTCCGCCCCAGATCCCGGTCGGCGGCCGACGCTCCAGCAGCACCCGGTCCTCGTGCGTGATGACCGCAAAGCGTGCCTGGCGGCGCGGCACGACTTTCTTCGGCCGCGGCGTCGGTAGCTCGGCGACGCGGTTCTCGCGGCGCGCGACACAGTCGTCGGCGAAGGGGCAGCGGCTGCAGGCCGGCTTGCCGCGCGTGCAGAGGGTGGCGCCGAGGTCCATCTGGGCCTGGATGTAGCGTCCGACCTCATGCTCGGGCAGCAGCGATTCCGCCAGCGTCCACAGGCGGTTCTCGACCGCCTTCTCGCCAGGGAACCCCTCCACGCCGAAAATGCGGCACAGCACGCGCTTGACGTTGCCGTCGAGGATGGCGGCGCGCTCGCCATAGGCGAAGGCGGCGATGGCGGCGGCAGTCGAGCGCCCGATGCCCGGCAGGCCGGCGATCTCCGCCGCGCTGCGCGGAAAGGCCCCGCCGTGTGCCTCGACGATCGTGCATGCCGCGCGATGCAGGTTGCGGGCGCGCGCGTAGTAGCCGAGGCCGCTCCACAGGGCCATCACGTCTTCCACTGGCGCCGCCGCGAGGCTGGCAACATCCGGGAAGCGCGCGAGGAAGCGCTGGTAGTAGGGGATGACGGTGTCGACCTGGGTCTGCTGCAGCATGATCTCTGACAGCCAGATGCGGTACGGGTCGTGTCCGCCCTGCCAGGGCAGGTCATGGCGCCCGTGGTGGCGCTGCCAGGCGATCAGGCGGTCGGCGAAATCACTCATGTCACGGTTTTTCCTGCGTTTTTTGTGATGAATCAGGGCGCCCACCCTCGACGTAGGTTCCTCGTGCGGCCATAATCCGCGCCTTCGTTCGTATTACTACAGGCGCGGATCCCACCGCGACGACGCCCCCATGACCCAGCAGACGCTCTCCGGCGAGGACTTCTCCCGCCGTTTCCGCAACGCCCTCGGCATGTTCGCGACCGGCATCACGGTGGTGACCACGCGCACGCCGGCCGGCGAACCGATCGGCCTGACGGTGAATTCGTTCAACTCCGTGTCGCTCGATCCGCCGCTGATCGTGTGGAGCCTCGCCAACGATCTGCCGAGCCGGCCGCTGTTCGAGGGCTGCGAATACTACGCGATCAACGTGCTGGCCGAAGACCAGATGGAACTGTCGCAACGCTTCGCCAGCCGCAACGGCGAGCGCTTCGCCGGGCTGGAGGTCGAGGTCGGGCAGGGCGGGGTGCCCTTGCTCAAGGGCTGCTGCGCGCGCTTCGTGTGCCGCAACACCGTGCGTCACGACGGCGGCGACCACATCGTGTTCATCAGCGAAGTGGTCGATTTCGATCGCGAGGAGCGCCTGCCCCTGCTGTACTTCGGTGGCGCCTATCGCCGCGTCGCCGACTGACCGGGCGCGCCGCGTTCAGGCGCGCTTGCGGCCCTTGCCCGTGTCCTCGACCAGCTCGATGCGATAGGGCAGCGACGGGTCCAGCGCCAGCGCCAGCAATGACAGGCGGCGCATCGCGGCCTCCGGGCTTTCGTCGATGCTGCTGCAGGCTTCGCGGCAGAAGGCGCCTTCCGGATGGAGGTTCCATGCCGCCGCGGGCACGATGCGACAGTCGGCGATGCGTCCCGCCTCCATCCTGACCCAGCACAACAGCACGCCGCGCGCCGTGCTGGCGCGGGCCATGCCGACGCCCGGACCCGCCGCTGCCGCATCGAGCAGCGGGGGAACTTCGTCAGTCAGCGGATAACGCATGCGACTGGCGCAGTCGGCCAGGTCGATGATCTTCGAGAACAGACGCGCCGACAGCCGGTGGCCGCGGTCCAGCAGCAGGCGCACCAGCGGCGAGGCGGCATGCCGTGCCAGCGGGCCCGTCTCTGCCGGTTCGCCGGCGAAGGTCGGATGGGCGACAAATTCGTCCGACGGCCACGGCCCGATCGTCGCCACCCAGGCGGCGGCGGTCTGCGTGCCGAGGATGGCAACGCCGCGTCCCGCGCTGGGCTGCGAGGGGCCGAGCTCGATCATGTCGCGCAACACGGCGCCGAGGATGCTGCCGGTGTCCGCCCGCTCGATGAACTCGGCGAGGTTGTGCGGCATGCGGATGCGGTTGAAGAAGCCGGCCAGCATCTCGCGCGCCACCAGATCAAGCACGTCGCCGCCGAGTTCGAAGAACGAGGCGGCGTCCGTTTTCGTCCTCAGGCGGCGATGGAATTCGTTGTAGCGGCTATGGCGCGCATCATGTCCGAGCGCTTGGGGCCATTCGATCAGGAGCCGGTGCAGATGCGTGCCGGCCGCCTCGGCCGCCAGTTCGCGCTCGATGGCGACGAGCGTGGCGTGGTCCGGCGGGGCGTCGCCCATGGCGGCGGCACAGGCCTGGCCAAGCGCCAGCGCATGGGCGCGCGGGCTGTGCGTCGCGTGGGCGGCGAGGGTGTCGATCGCAGCGGCCGGATCGAGTCCGATGAGAAGACGACTGCGGGCAGCCGCGCCGGGCATGGCCACCGTCGTCCTGACGATGCGGTTGGCGCGGCGGTGTGCGGTGATGCGGACAACGCCTTCGTCGTCGGCGGATGGTTGCTGCTGCATTACGGCCCTCGGGCACGGGTTCCTTCGTGCTGCAAGGATAGCGCGGAAGTTGGCGGCACATGCAGCCCGTGCGGCCTTTGATTCTGGGGTCGGCGCCGCAGTACCGGAGACGCCTTATGCCACACGTCACGCCAGCGTGTTACGAAATGCCCCACAAGCCGCGACGGTGCTAGAATCCGCCGCGTAGATCGGACTCTCCAGAACACTCCACTCACACCAATCGAGGAAAAGCATGAACAAAGGTGAATTCGTCGAAGCACTGGCTGACCGTATGGACGTTTCCCGCGCACAGGCTGATCGCGCGCTGTCCGCCGTGCTCGACATCATCGCCGAGCAGCTCGGCAAGGGCGAGAAGGTTGCGTTCACCGGCTTCGGCTCGTTCGAAGTCTCGAAGCGCGCTGCCCGTACCGGCCGTAATCCGCAGACCGGCGCGACCATCGAGATCGCTGCGTCGAGCGTGCCCAAGTTCACCGCTGGCGCCACGCTCAAGGCTGCGGTCAACAAGTAAGCAAGCACGTAAGTCGGGCGGGGCGTCGCCCCTTCCAGAGCGGGTCGGTGCCTGGGGCGCCAACCCGCTTTTTATTTTTGGTCAAGCACTTTTCTCAAGATTTCAGCGACAGCGGCGGCGAAAGTCGATATACTCCGCCTCGTTGTGCAATGCAGCAGCAGGGCCATAGCGGTTTTTGGCGCGGACAAGGATGCCCGCCAGCCCGGTCCGAGGGACTGTAACCACAGCCCCATCGCCCCCGACCTCCCGCCGAACCCCATACGTTCTTCCGAGCGTCTGGCATCGTGACAACCGGTTGGTGCCGATGCGCGGTCTACCAGGCTTTTCCGAAGGCCGACGAGACCAGCCACGCCCATCGCGCGTTTGTCGCCCTTGCGATCCCGCTTCCGTTCCGGACGATCCGGTACGGCGCGGCGCGATGCCATTGAGGCCCACTCCAGGGCCCGAACCCGTCCGGCCCTCGCTTCGATCGAGGCCGGCGTGCAAGACACAGGAAGAATCACATGACTTTCCAGAGCCTCGGCCTCGCCGCAGAACTCCTCAAGGCCGTTGAACAGACCGGCTACACCACGCCGACCCCGGTGCAGATGCAGGCCATTCCCGCCGCCATCGCCGGTCGCGACCTGCTGGTGTCGAGCCACACCGGTAGCGGCAAGACCGCTGCCTTCACGCTCCCCGCGCTGCACAAGATCATCGATCGCCGTCCTGCCCAGGGCAGCGGCCCGCGCGTGCTGGTGCTGACCCCGACCCGCGAACTGGCTCAGCAGGTCGAGAAGGCCGTTCAGACCTATGGCAAGGCCTTGCGCTGGCTCAACACCGCCTGCCTCGTCGGCGGTGCGCCGATGTTCGCCCAGATCAAGCAGCTGCAGCGCCAGTGCGACGTCGTCGTCGCCACGCCGGGCCGTCTGCTTGACCACCTGACCCGTCGCAAGATCAAGTTGTCCGATGTCGAGGTGCTGATCCTCGACGAGGCCGACCGCATGCTCGACATGGGTTTCGCCGAAGACATCGATGCCATCGTCGCCGCCACCCCGGCCAAGCGCCAGACCCTGCTGTTCTCGGCCACGCTGGACGGCGTGGTGGGCAGCATGGCCACCCGCATGACCCGCGACCCGCAGCGCATCGAGATCGAAGTGGCTCAGGAAGACCGCGGCCAGATCGAGCAGCGTCTGATGTTCGCCGATGACCTTGGCCACAAGAGCCGCCTGCTCCACGCCCTGCTCGGCGAGGAGGGGATGAACCAGGCCGTGGTCTTCACCGCCACCAAGCGCAGCGCCGACGAACTGTCGCTGTCGCTGCAGGAAAAAGGCATCGCCGCGGCCGCGCTGCATGGTGACATGCACCAGACCCAGCGTAACCGCACCCTCGATCGCCTGCGCCAGGGCCGCATCGGCGTGCTGGTGGCAACCGACGTCGCCGCGCGCGGCATCGACGTCGCCGGCATCAGCCATGTCATCAACTTCGATCCGCCGCGCCAGGCCGAGGATTACGTGCACCGCATCGGCCGTACCGGTCGTGCCGGTCGCGACGGCGTCGCGATCACCTTGTCGGGCCCGCGCGAAACCGGACTGATCCGTGCCATCGAACGCTTCACCGGCGGCCGTCTGGAAGTTCACACCATCCCCGGCATGGAGCCCTCGCCGCGCAAGCCGGCGGGCCCGCGTCCTGCTGGCAACGGCGGTCGTCGCTTCGGCAGCGGCGGCGGCTTCGGCCGTCCGGGCGGTGACAGTCGTCGCGCCGGCGGTTTCAGCCGTGACGGTCATCCGTCGCGTAGCGAACGCAGCCACGGCGACCGTCGCTCGCGCGGCTGACCGAGTCTTGACGCCGGCCGGTTCGCCGGCCTCGTGAACCGTCACGGCCCCCTTCAGCGCATCCGCTGTCGGGGGCCGTGGGCCGTCTACGGTCTCACCCGCCGCGGCTCAGTCCGGAATGGCTGCGCCGTTGGCCACCACGACCGCGAACAGGTCGGCGAGTGCAGCCAGTGCGGCGGACTGCAGGGTCGCCGCTTCGATGACGCTGCCGTCGGGCGCGGGCAGCGCGCGTGTGGCCGTAGCGGCGGCAGGGACGGTCACCGCGTAGCCGAGGTTGAAGGCGCCGCGCGCGGTGGAGTTGATGCACATGTGGGTCATGAAGCCCACGATGACGAGGTTCTTCACCCCCGCTGCCTTGAGATGTCCGTCGAGTTCGGTGCCGACGAAGGAGTTCGGATAATGCTTGACCACCACCGGCTCGCCGACAACCGGTGCCACCTTGTCGGCGATCGCGCCGCATTCGGCCTTTGGGTCGTAGGGCGACCCGGGGCCGGCATCGTGCTGGATGTGCACCACCGGCACCCTCAGCGCGCGGGCGCGGGCGAGCAGCCGTGCGCATTCATCGAGTGCCGGCTCCACACCGGTGAGTTGCATGACGCCGCTGCGGTAGGTGTTCTGGGCGTCGACGATGATCAGGGCGGACTCGGACAGGCGGGCTGGTGCGACAGGCAGGCCGGACAAGTGGCGCAGGGTGGGCGATGCGGTGCTCATGGGCAGGATCCTCGCGAGGTCATGGAACGTGCCATGAGACTACATCCCGCCGTGTGCCAGCGTAAATGTGCGGCGATGCGCTATGCTGCTGTAAATTTGCAGGTTCTGCGCACATGAACTGGGACGATCTGCGTTTTCTCGTCACGCTTGGCAGGGAGGGCACGCTGGCCGCGGCTGCGCGTCAGCTTGGCGTGGACCAGACCACCGTCGCCCGCCGCCTGCGCACACTCGAGCAGGATCTGGGCACGCCGCTGTTCGAGCGCAACGACGGCCTGTGGCGGCCCACGGCGGTCGGTGGCCGGGTGCTGGAGCGGGCGGGGCGCATCGAGGAAGACGTGGCCGGGATCAGCCGCCTGGCCGAGGCCGGCGCCGCTGCGGTCGGCGGCGTGGTGCGGATCACCGCGGTCGGCGCCTTCATTGGCGACTGGCTGGTGCCGCGCCTGCCCGGCCTCTACACCCGCCACCCGGAACTCTGCGTGGATCTCGTCGCCAGCAACGACAACCTCAATGTCGCCCGCCGCGAGGCCGACATCGCCATCCGCCTGGCGCGCCCTGCGAGTGGTGACCTCCTGATCCGCAAGCTGGCGGACGTGGGCTTCGCGCTCTATGGGGCGGCGCGCGGAGACCTGCAGGTCAGTGCCGGCGACTGGGTGGCATACAACGAGGATCTGGCATATACGCCGGAGATGCGGCGCCTGCAGGCCATGCTCGGCAGTGGCCGTATCCGGCTGCGTGCCAACAGCGTGCGCGGGCTGGCCAGGGCCGTGGCGGACGGCGTCGGGCAGGGCCTGCTGCCCTGTTTCCTGGCCGACCCGGACCCGCGCCTGGCCCGCCTGTCCGGACCGCACCCGGTTCTGAGCCGGGAACTCTGGATGCTGATCCATCCGGATGCGCGCCCCCTGCCCCGAGTGGCTGCAACGGCGGACTGGCTGGTGGCGTGCTTTGGCGAGGAGGCCGGGCGGCTGTCGGGAGTCCTGGTGCGTCCATAGCCGGGGACGAAACCGGCGCCGCGCCCGGGCCTCAGAGCATGCTGTCGAGGAAGGCGCGCGTGCGCGGATGCTGCGGGCTGGCGAAGAACGCCGCCGCCGGCTGGGACTCGATCAGCTCGCCGCCGTCCATGAATACCACCCGGCTCGCCACCTCGCGCGCAAAACCCATCTCGTGCGTCACCACCAGCATGGTCATGTGCTCGTCGGCGAGCTGGCGCATGGTGCGCAGGACCTCTCCGGTCAGCTCCGGGTCGAGCGCCGAAGTGGGCTCGTCGAACAGCATGATGTCCGGCTCCATGGCCAGCGCGCGCGCGATCGCCACGCGCTGTTTCTGGCCTCCGGACAGTCGCGACGGGTAGGCGTCGCGCTTGTCGAACAGGCCGACCTTGCGCAGCAGTTCCTCGGCCGTCGGCAGGATCGCCTCGCGCTTGAGGCCCTTGACCGTGACCGGTGCCTCGATGACGTTCTGCAGCACCGTCATGTGCGGGAACAGGTTGAAGTGCTGGAACACCATGCCCATGCGGCGGCAGATGCGACGCACCTCGGCCTCGGCGACGTAGTGTGCGTGGCCGCTGGCGTCGTTGTCGGCGAGCACGTCGCCCTCGATCACCAGCCGGCCGCTGTCGATGGTTTCCAGATGGTTCAGGCAGCGCAGGAAGGTGCTCTTGCCCGAGCCCGACGGGCCGATCACCGCCACCACCTCGCCCTTGGCGAGCGTCAGCGACACGCCCTTGAGGACCTCGTGCGTGCCGAAGCGCTTGCGGATGCCTTCGGCGAGAATCATCGGTTCGGGCATCGGTGTGCTCATCGCTGCGGCCTCAGTCATAGACGGCATGGCGTTTCTCCAGGCGCTGGAACAGCCAGGTCAGCACCAGCGTCATCAGCAGGTAGAAGCCGGCGGCAACGATGAAGGGCGTGATCGTGAAGTCGCGCTGCACGATGCCGCGCGCTGCGCGCAGCAGGTCGTTGAGCGCGAGCACGTAGATCAGCGAGGTGTCCTTGACCAGGGTGATGGTCTCGTTGCTCATCGGCGGCAGGATGCGCTTGACCACCTGCGGCAGCACGATGCGGCGCATGGTCTGGCCGTAGGAAAAACCGAGCACCTTGGCGCCTTCGTACTGGCCCCGGTCGATCGACTGGATGCCGGCGCGGAAGATCTCGGCGAAATAGGCGGCGTAGTTCAGCGCGAAGGCCACGATCGCCGCCGGGAAGTCCGGCAGGCGGATGCCGATCACCGGCACGAAGGGCAGCGCGAAGTAGATGAACAGCAGCTGCAGCATCAGCGGCGTGCCGCGCATCAGCCAGATGTAGCCATTGACCGCCTGACTGGCGACAGTGAAGCGCGAGATGCGGATCAGCGCCAGCGCGAGGCCGAGCGGCACCGCCAGCGCGAGCGTGATGAAGAAGAGCTTGAGCGTGACCAGCGAGCCCTCGGCGAGCGGGCCGAGGATGCTGAGGATGTAGTCCATGAGCGGACTCCGGGCAGGGCGCGCGGGGCGCGAAGCCGGCGGGGCGGAGAGCCCGGTCGCGAGGGCCGCAGGGGCGATCGCGGCGCCGGCAAAAAATGCGGCGCCGTGTCAGGCGCCGTACAGCGTCGGAGGGGGGCAGGCGTGCCGGGGTGGCCCCGCCTGCACGGTCCCGGGCCGGCTTACTTGATGATGTCCTTGCCGAACCACTCGGTCGAGATGCGTCCGGCGCTGCCGTCGGCCTTCATGTCGTCCATCGCCTTCTGCAGCCTGGCCAGCAGCTCGGTGTCGTCCTTGCGGGTACCGACGCCGTACTCTTCGGTGCCGAAGTGGTCGTCCAGCACGAGGTACTCGCCGGGCTTCTTCGCGGTGTAGTAGCGGCCCACGACTTCGTCCAGCACCACGGCGTCGAGGCGGCCGGTGGTCAGGTCCATCAGCGCGGTGACGTTGTCGCCGAACTTCTTCAGCTCCTTGAACGAGGTGGCGACCGGGTCCTTCTGCACCGCGTCGATCGCGCTGCTGCCGTCCTGGATGCCGATGACCTTGCCGGCGAGGTCGGCCTTGGTCTTCACCGCCGAGTTGGCCGGGACCACGATGATCTGGTGGTTTTCCATGTAGGCGGTGGTGAAGCCGATGTTCTTCTTGCGCTCTTCGGTGATGGTGAGGCCGTTCCACAGCGCATCGACGCGCTTGCCGTTGAGCTCGGCTTCCTTTGCGCTCCAGTCGATCGGCTTGAACTCGACTTCGGCGCCGAGGCGCTTGGCCGCTTCCTTCGCCAGATCGATGTCGAAGCCCACGAGTTCATTCTTCTCGTTGCGGAAGCCCATCGGCGGGAAGTTGTCGTCCAGGCCGATGACGATCTTCGTCGGGGCGGCGGGCGCCGGTGCGGCGGCTTGGGGGGACGGCGCGGATTCGTTCTTGCCGCAGCCGGTGAGCAGGGCGCCGGCGGTGAGGGAGAGCACGAGCAGCGAGGAAAGTTTCTTCATGGTTTTGCCTGGGCGGGTGAAGAAGGCGCGCAGGATGGGCACGCCGGACTGCGGCACCGCGGGTGGCGGTGCCAAAGGCGTGATTCTCGCCGCGATGCGGCAACTGAGCAACCTTGCTGGCGCCCGGTGCAGGCGTCTACTCGCCGCGGATCGACTGCATGCGCGTGCGCCAGTCGGGCCTCGCGTCCCGCCCGTCATTGTCCCGCTCGCGATCGCGTATCGCACGCACGGCGTCCCGCCGGTCGTCCCGCTCGTCCCGCCGCGTCTCGCGGCGTTCGCCCGCGGTGACTGGCTCGTCGCTGCGGTTGCGGAGGCTGCGCGGCACCACCGGCAGACGTCCTTCGATGCGCTCTGGCCGGGTGTCCTCCAGACGATCGCGGTGCCGGTCATTCACAAAGCGCTCGCGGGGGCTGGGTTGCGGACGGTCACGGTCGCGGTCGCCGTCGTGATCGCGGTCGCGTACGCGATCACGATCTCGATCATGGTCGCGACGTTCCTCGCGCCAGTGAGACCGGCGATCGTCGTCGCGGTCCCGGTCGCGATCGCGCACGATCGGTCGCGGATGCGCATGCGGCGGCCGCCAGTAGCCGGGTACCCATACCTGACGTGCACCGACCCGGTTCCAGTAGCCGTCCATCCAGATGTAGCCGGCACCGGGCGGATAGCCGCGATACTCCACGCGTGGCGTCGAGGTGATGATCACCGTTTCGTCGCCGTAGCCGTAGTAGTCCCGGTGCTCACGAACCTCGTAGCGCTCGGCGGGCACGACCGCGCAGCCGCCAAGCAGCAGGCTGGCGGCAAGGCCGAGGGGCCACAGTCGGTGAGGGAATCGCATCGCATCGTCCTTTGCATGTCGGCTGGAGGCGGGCGCCGGGGCGATTGCCCCGGTCACCCGGTCCAAGCTTCCCTGCTGTCTCGGATTGAACAATAGGCCGACTCGTTGCCCTTGTGTGTGTCGCGCGGTAATGAGTTGTAAGGCGGCATGACGCGGCCCCGCCTGGGAACGGGAAGGTGGCCGGGTTGCCCGTCGGCAGCCGGTTTCAGCATATCCGCGGCAGCTGCTCGCCGGACAGCCAGTCCACCATCCGCCATCCGCCGACGCTGGTGCGGATCTGCACGAAATGCTGTGGGTCGGAGGTGGCCGTGCCGATGCGCGCCGCCTCGGCGCCGAGCGGATGCGCGCGCATGGCCGCGAGCAGGGCGTCGGCGTGCTCGGGCGCACACAGTGCAACCAGCTTGCCCTCGTTGGCGACGCAGAGCGGATCGAGCCCGAGCAGCTCGCAGGCTGCCCGCACCGGCGGCGATACCGGGATCGCCTCCTCGTCGAGTTCCATGCCCACGCCCGATTGCGCGGCGATCTCGTTCAGCGTGCTTGCCAGGCCGCCGCGCGTGGGGTCGCGCAGCACGCGGATCGCGTCGGCGGGCACGGCCGCGTAGAGCGCCTCGACCAAGCCGTTGAGCGCCGCGCTGTCGGAGACGATTTCGGACTCGAAGGCGAGCGATTCGCGCTGCGCCATGATGGCCATGCCGTGCTCGCCGAGGCGTCCGGACACCAGCACCACATCACCCGGCCGTGCCCGTGCGCCGCCTGGATCGCGTCCGGCGGGCAGTGCGCCGACCCCGGTCGTGGTGATGAACACGCCGTCGCCCTTGCCCTGCTCGACGACCTTGGTGTCGCCGGTCACGACCAGGACGCCGGCCGTGCGCGCGGCAGCGGCCATGGATTCGACGATGCGGGCGAGATCGGCCAGCGGAAAGCCTTCCTCGAGAATGAAACTGGCGGCCAGATACAGCGGACGGGCGCCCATCACCGCGAGATCGTTTACCGTGCCATGCACCGACAGGCTGCCGATGTCGCCGCCGGGGAAGAACAGCGGGCTCACCACGTGCGCGTCGGTCGACATCACCAGGCGTTCGCCCGGACCCGGGGCGGGCAGCACCGCGCCGTCATCGCCGCGTCCCAGATAGTCGTTGGCAAAGGCGCGCGCGAACAGTTCGGCGATGAGATGCGCCATCGCGCGCCCGCCAGCGCCGAAGGCGAGGTCGACGCGGCCCGTGCGCAGGTCCAGCGGGCGGGCGTAGCCGGGTTTGACGGCGCTCATGCGGTGTCCTGGTTCGCGGGCGTGAGGGTGTCGCTGACGCGCGGCGCCAGGTCGCGGAAGCGCCCGTAGGTGTAATGCGCGGCGCAAGCGCCTTCGGAGGACACCATGCACGAGCCCATCGGTGTTTCCGGCGTGCACACCGTGCCGAAGAGCTTGCAGTCGATGGGCGACTTCACCCCGCGCAGGATGGCGCCGCATTCGCAGGCCTTGTTGTCCGGCACGGGCGTGTAGCCGAGGTCGAACTTCGCTTCGGCATCCCAGGCCGCGAAGGCGGCACGGATGCGCAGCGCTGAATCCGGCAGCGTGCCGAGGCCGCGCCACTCGAAGCCGGGACGCGGCTCGAAGACCTCCGCGACTAGGAGTCTGCGCGGCAGAAGCCAAGCGTCGGTGAGTTAAGTCCTCCCGGGCGTTTCGGGGCCGGTAGACTGTCGAGATGACGAGCTATCTGCCCTATTGCCCGCAGCAGCAGATGCTGCTGCCCCAGGCGCTGCAGGAGTGGCTACCCGAAGGCCACTTGGCGTACTTCATCAGCGACGCGGTCGACGGGTTGGACCTGAGCGCGTTCCACGCCCGGTATGCCGGTGGCGGACCGCGCAACCAGCCGTTTCATCCGGCCATGATGGTCAAGGTGCTGCTGTATGCGTACGCCACGGGCGTGTTCAGTTCGCGCAAGATCGCGCGCAAGCTGCACGAGGATGTGGCGTTCCGGGTCCTGGCGGCAGACAACTTCCCGGCCCACCGCACGCTGAGCGACTTTCGCGCTGTCCATTTGAAGGAGCTGAGCGAGTTGTTCGTGCAGGTGGTACGACTGGCCCGCGAGATGGGGCTGGTCAAGCTCGGGACGGTGGCCATCGACGGCACCAAGGTCAAGGCAAACGCCAGCCGCCACAAGGCGATGAGTTACGGCCATATGGTGAAGGCGGAGGCCGAGTTGAAACGGCAGATCGAGGCGCTGCTCAATCGGGCCAAGGCCGCCGACGACGCCGAGCGGAACGAGCCCGAGCTGGATGTGCCGGCCGAGATCGCGCGGCGCGAGGCGCGGCTGACGGCGATTGCTGAAGCCCGGGCGCGGCTCGAGCAGCGCCAGCGCGAGGCCGATCAGGCGCGCGGGCGCAGCGACGATGACGACCGTCGCCCGCGCGGCGGTGACGGCAAACCGAAGGGCGGGCGCTACAAGCGCGACTTTGGAGTGCCCGAGGACAAGGCGCAGGAGAACTTCACGGATCCGGACAGCCGCATCATGAAGCGCGCCGGCGGCGGGTTCGATCCGAGCTACAACGCCCAGACGGCGGTCGACGAGACCGCCCACATCATCGTGGCGGCCGAACTGACCAACAACGCCAGCGACGCCGGGCAACTGGCGGGGGTACTGCAGGCCGTGCGCGACAACGTCGAACAACGACCGCGCCAGGCGCTGGCCGACACCGGCTACCGCTCGGAGCAAACGTTCCGGGAACTCGACGGGTGCGGGACCGAACTGGTGGTGGCGCTGGGCCGGGAAGGCAAGCGCCGACTCGGTTTCGACCGCGAACGCAATCCGCACACCGCACAGATGGCCGACAAGCTCGAGAGCGAGGCGGGCAAGAGCGCCTACCGAAAACGGAAATGGATCGCCGAACCGCCCAACGGCTGGATCAAGAACGTGTTGGGATTCCGGCAGTTCAGCCTGCGGGGCCTGGAGCGCGTCAAAGCGGAGTGGAAGCTCGTCTGTATGGCGCTGAACCTGCGCAGGATGAGCACATTGAGGACGGCATGACGGGAAAAGGGGGCAAACCTGTCCCCGTTGCCGTCCGGCATGCGCGCCGCGACGTCGCAAAGCAACTTAACCACGGCCTCAGTCTCTTGCCGCACCTCTCGGTTCGCCAATCGTTCTGCTAAAAAACACGCTCTGGAGTTCTGCCGCGCAGACTCCTAGGGCCTGGGCCTTGAGGTTGCCGTCGCGGGTGACGGCGCGGGTGAATTCGTTCTCCACGACGGCGCGGCCGGTGTTCACCTGGCGCAGCAGCATCAGGATGGCCTGCATGACGTCGAGCGGCTCGAAGCCGGCGATGACCACCGGCTTGCGGTAGGTCGCGGCGAAGGCCTCGTAGGGGCGGCTGCCGATGACTGTCGACACGTGGGCCGGGCCGACGAAGCCGTCGATCTGCACCGCCTGCGGGGCGATGCCGTCGGGCGGCTCGAGGATGGCGGCGATTGCTGCAGGCGTCAGCACGTGGTTGCAGATCACGCTGAAGTTGGCGAGTCCCTGTCGCGCTGCCTCGCGCAGCACCAGCGCGGTGGGCGGCGTGGTGGTCTCGAAGCCGATGGCGAAGAACACCACCTCGCGCCCGGGTTCGCGCCGGGCCAGTGCGAGCGCGTCGGCGGTGGAATACACCATGCGCACGTCGGCCCCATGGGCCTTCGCCTTCAGCAGCGACAGGCCGTCGGATGCGGGCACGCGCAGGCAGTCGCCGTAGGTGCACAGGATGACCTCGGGGCGCGACAGCGCGAGCCGGATCGCCATGTCAACGCGGCCGATCGGCAGCACGCAGACCGGGCAGCCGGGGCCGTGGATCATCCGCAGCGTGGGCGGCAGCAGGTCGGCGATGCCGTAGCGCGACAGCGTGTGCGTGTGGCCGCCGCAGAACTCCATGAAGGCGTAGTCACGGCCGGTGTCGGCCTCGTGCGCGATCGCGCGCGCCAGGCCGGCGGCGAGCGCCTGGTCGCGGAACTCGTCGATGTACTTCATCGCGTACTTCATCGCGGCGTGGCCCTGTCACCCTGCGCGCAGGATGTGGCCGGATCGAGCCCGGCCTCGGCAAACAGCGCCAGCGTCTGCGCGGCCTCCTCGGGATCGAGCTTCGTCAGTGCGTAGCCCACGTGCACGATGACGTAGTCGCCGACAGCGGCGCCGTCGATCAGCGCGAGCGAGATTTCCTTGCGCACGCCACCCAGCTCGACGCGGCACTGGTCGCCGTCGAGCAATTCGACGATGCGGGCGGGAAGGGCGAGGCACATGTTCAGGTTTCCTTGGCGGCGAGTTGGTGCAAGGCGACCCACGCCTGGCCCAGCGCGAGGCCGGCGTCGCCGGGCGACAGGCGTTGCGCGCCGAGCACCTCGCAGCCCACGGCCGGCAGGCTGGCGTGCAGCGCGGCCGACAGCAGGCGATTGTGCAGGCAACCGCCGGACAGCACCACCGTGTCGCAGCCCGTCAGGCGGCGTGCCGTGGCGACCCAGTCGGTGAGGGCGGCGGCCAGCGTGGCGTGGAAGCGGGCCGCGCCCCGCCCGGCATCGGGCGCGTCGGCGAGGCACAGCAGCAGGGGGTGCAGATCGAGCTGCAGCGTGAGGTCGGGCGGCAATTCGCCGACCGGTGGTGAGGCTTCGGATGACGGGCCGGCGGGGCCGTGCGTTGCCGTCGCCTGTGTGATCTGCCAGTCGGCCGGCGAGACGGGGGGCGCGGTGCTGCCGGCAGCGAGCCGTTCGAGCGCGACGGCGGCTTCGGCTTCCGTCTGCATCACTTCGCACAGCCCGAGCAGGGCGGCGGCGGCATCGAAATGGCGGCCGAGGCTGGACGTGGCCGGACACAGGGCCGGGCGCGCGAGGACCTGGCCGAGCAGCGCGGCCGCTGGGTGCCGGGAGAAGCGGCGTGCGATCTCGTCGCCGCGGCCGCAGGCGTGCAGCAGCGCGGCGGCCATGCGCCAGGGTTCGCGTGCCGCACGGTCGCCGCCCGG
>NZ_AMXC01000022.1:0-53287 GCF_000310165.2 Thauera sp. 63 | reverse complement strand
CGCCGGGCGGCCGCAGCATGTGCGCGGCGCGTGCCGGCCGCGCACCCAGCAGGCCGCGGGCCGCGAGGGTGGCGATCATCACGCCGCCCAGCGCACGCGCCACGCGCCGGAACGCCTGCCGCCGCGGGCTGGCGCCCGGTGCGGGAGCGGGGTCAGTGGGGGGTGGCACCATGATGCCGCCGCCCGTCCGAGCCGCCACCCGAGACCGGACCGGCGCCCACCGTCAGCGCGGCACGGATCACCGGATGTATCCAGCAGCGCAGTACGAACTCGCCATCCTGCGGTGGCGTCCAGCGCAGCACCGTGCCCGGCAGCTGGGTGCCCAGGCTCACCACGGTGCCGTCGGGGTAGGTGATGTAGATGCTGTGCGCGATGTCGGAACGGTTGTCGATCTCGATCGGCTCCCCCGCGCGCGGCACGAAGGACCAGGGCTCGAACTCGTGGTGCGACAGCGTCATCCGCGCCGCCAGCTGCGGCGGAGTCGTCGCACATGCCGCCAGCGCCCCGAGAAGCCCCAGTGCGGCAGCCCATGCGGCTGCGGATTTCCTCATGCGGTCGATCATGTGCTCACCTCACTCCGGCAGCACCGGCGGGTCGACGCCGACAAACCCGCCATCCAGCGTGCGCAGGAACGCGATCAGTGCCGCACGCTCATCGGGGTCCAGTTCGAAGGTCTTCATTTCCGGCGACAGACTGGGCCGCCGCCGCCCGCCCTTTTCGTAGTGCCGGATGACCTCTTCCAGGCTGTGCATGGAACCGTCGTGCATGTAGGGTCCCTCCACCGCCAGATCACGCAGCGACGGCGTCTTGAAGGCGTGCTGCATGATCACCACCTCCGCCGGCACGTGCGCGCCGCGCCCGGGGTCGGTCGAATCCAGCCCGATGTCGTGGAAGCTGTCGTCGGTGAAACGCCAGCCCTTGTGACAGGCAACGCACCGTGCCTTGCCGGTGAAGACATCGAAGCCTGCACGCGCCTGCGCGTCGATCGCATCGTCCTCACCGGCCACCCATCGATCGAAGGGCGCGACCGGCGACACCAGCGTGCGCTGAAAGCTGGCCAGGGCTTCGGCCACACGACGTTCCGACACCACCTCGTCGCCGTAGGCCTGGCCGAACAAGCGGCGATAGCCGGCGATGCCCGACAGGCGCTCGACCAGTGCCGGCATCGCCTGACCCATCTCGTGCGGCGAGGTGATCGGCAATGCCGCCTGGGCCTCGAGCGACGCGGCGCGCCCGTCCCACATCAGCGCGCTCAGCCATGCACTGTTGACCACCGTAGGCGTGCGCCGGGCATGGACCACCTGTTCCGACCCGATCGGCCGCACCCGGCCATCGCTCCAGCGCAGTTCGGGCGCATGGCAGGTCGCGCAGGACATCGTCGCGTCGCGCGACAGCCGCGGATCGAAGAACAGCGCGCGGCCGAGCTCGATCTGCGCCGCACTGGGCGGCTGTCCCCCCGGGGCGGGCGGCGAATCCGGCCGGCGGTAGTCGCTGCGCCCGCCACCGTCCATGGCGGCAGCGGGCACGCAGACAAGCGACACCGACAGGCCGAGCGCGAACGCCCGCAGTGCACGCGGCGCTGCGGACGACAGGACACGGCTTGCGGTTTCCACTGCACTCAGCTCGCCTTGCCGACGATGGGCGAGATCGTGCAGTGATAGGTCATCGCGTCGTTATCGGCACCGAAGCACCACACGATGTCGTTGTTGAACTCCGGTCGATAGATCGGCAGTTCGCCCTCGGTATTGACGCAGTTGCAGCGCCCGCAGGTCTGCTTGCCGCAGCAGTCGCGGTAGGCGATCAGGTAGTTCTGCCCGTCGCCCGGGTTGTAGCAGCTGGCCACCCACGAGCTGGGCGACAGCTCGGTGCCCGGCGGGCAGGAGGTCAGCGAGCCGCCGCAGCAGTCGCAGAGGTTGCCGTCGATGGAGCAATGGCGCCAGTAATCGCAGGACTTCGGGTCCTTGTCCTGCGGCTTGAAGCCCTGCCGCGTCAGCCCGCCAACCGTGGCCGCATGCGCTTCGTTGAGGCGGCCGCGGCGGTCGACCGGCAGCAGCGGCAGCAACGCCACGCCGGCCAGGCGGGCGCCGAGCTTGCCCAGAAACCCGCGGCGACTGGTCTTGCTGGCGGTCGATCGCGCCAGCCTCTCGATGGTCGAGTCAAATCCTGTGTTCTTCTTCACTTCGGTCTCCTTCAGCGTGGTCGTGCTTGGTCTTGCCGTGCTGCTTCGATGAGGCGCCCCCTGCCGCCCGACAGGCAGCGACGGGCGTCCATCAGTGAAGTTCGTACTTGCCCGCGGCTTCGGACGCGGTTTCGCGCTGGAGATACCCCTGCAGCGAGGCATGGCCCATGCGCACCGTCTCGAACAGGCTCTCGACATGCTCGCGGGTGTTGCACAGCCCCTTGCCCTGGATCACCCCCTCGCCATCCAGCAGCACGCCGTAGGGAATCTTCGCGACCTGGAAGCGCATGCCGATTTCGGCCGACACCACGTAGCGCTCGCCCTGCAGCGGGTGAAGACGCAGGAACTCCTTGTGCTCGGCCGGCGTACCGTCGCTGATCAGCACCACGTCGGCCCCTTCGGCCGCCGCCACCGAGCGGATGATCGGCAGCAGCTTCGCGCAGATCGGGCAGGTCGGGCCGGTGAACATCAGCAGGCTGGGGCGACCCGGGTTGAGCGGACGACCGACCGTGATCGGCGTGCCGTCGAACTCGGTCACCTTGAACGTCGGCGAGCGTTCGCCGATGTCCGGGCCGTGGTCGATCATCATCGCGCCCAGCGGGGCCGAGCGTTCGTGGAGCAGGCCAATCTGGCGCACCACGCCGAACAGGAGCGCCGACAGGGCGATGAAGCCGGCCCACAGCAGGACGTTGGATGCAAAGAGGATTTCGCTTGCCATTGGATGGATTCCTTGAAGAGTTTGTTGTCAGTGCTTGCGTGCACGTGCATCCGGCAGACCGGTCATGAGATCGGCCACCAGATAGATCAGCACGAGCATCAGGGCCGCCACCACACCCAGCGTCAGACTGCCGAACGACGCTTCGCCGGTGGCCTTGCCGGTGCCCGCGATGAACAGCGCGATGCCGACGAGACCGAGGGCGCGTGCGACGTGGAAGCTGCCGATCCGGCTCTTGCTGGCCGGCCGGCGCAGGCAGCCGCAGTCGATGTGGGTACGGCCGCGGGCGATGTTGATGGCCAGCGCCAGGGCGAAGGACGCACACAGTCCGGCTGCCACGCCGGCGGCGAGCACGCTCGTCGCCGGGATGAACAGCGCGGCCGCACATGCCAGCTCGATCCAGGGCAGCAAGGCCGCGAACGGTGCCACCAGGGCCGAGGGCAGGATGCGGTAGTTGGCGACCACGCCCAGGAACTCGTCCGGATGCCGCAGCTTGGGAACGGCGGCGGCAACCAGAACGAGCGCCAGGAACATCTTGGCGAACACCAGCACGGCAGGGTTGGATAGCCAGTTCATCGCGCGTCACCTGTCCGGCGTGACGATCAGGATCGGCGCCCTGCCGAGCTCATCCACCGTGCCGACCGCCTTGCCGCTGCGGGCGTCGTAGGTGTAGAGCGCCTTGTCGGTCGCCGACACCGCATACAGCAGCGGCTCGGCATCCTGGCTCACCGCGATCGAGTCGATCTCGTGATTCAGGTCGATCCGGCGCAGTCGCTTGCCGGTCGCGCCATCCACCACGAACACGAAACGGCTCGGCAGCTTGTGCGTCCACTTCTCACGCTGGTCAGCGAGCAGATAGAGCTCGTTGCTGCCCGTGTGATAGGTGATGGTCTGCCAGCCCCCCGGACGCCACTTGGCTGCCTTCTCCTGTTCGGTGAATACCTCGATGGGTGGCAGGAACTCGGCCCCCGACGCCGACAGCTTCGCCTGGAAGATGCGGCCTTCGTAGGTCGGCCACGCCAGACGTCCGCTCGCGTTGGAATAGAAGGGGTTGTTCAGCAGGTACTCGTTCTCGGCATGGAACACCTTGGTCGATTTCTGCGTGGTGTTTCCCATACCGTCGTAGCCGACCTGCAGCAGCGAACCGTCGCGGCAGTGCATGAAGAACTGCTGCTTGGGCACCGGGAACAGGTGGTAGCAATCCGGCACCTCCATCATCTTGACGAAGGACTTCTTCTCCAGATCGACCAGTCCCACCGCCGGCGACGGCGAGAACTGCTGGAACAGGAGGTGCTTGTCGTCAGTAGACATCGCCGCAAGACGTTCGAGAACGCCGGTCAGGAAGCGGCCTTCCGGAATGTCGATATCGGCCAGCACGTCGTGCGTGCGGCTGTCGATCAGCTCGACGTAGTCATTGCGCGTGCCGCGCGAGATGCGCGAATACACCGTGTTCGCCACCGCGAAGAAGCCGCCGTCGCTGGCCAGCATCACATGCGGCAGCTTGCCCGCATCGGTCATGCCGAGCAGGGAAGACGACTTGCCATCGATCGTGTAGACGGTCGAGGTCGCGTTGAAATGGCCCGGATCCAGCACATACACGCGCTTCGAATCGCTGGGCGGCGCGGACAGGATCACGGACTCTTCCTGCAATTGCGCCGTGGCCTCCGCGCCGAGCTGTTCCGGCACCTGCGCCGAAACCGAAGCCGCCCCCAGGATCAGCGCCGTGGAGGCCACGCCGCCGAGCAAGATGTCCAGGCGCCCGCGTCGGGCGCCGGTCGAAAGCTTCTTGTTCATTTTGTCTCCTGTTGATTTCTGGTTCTCGTGCTTGCGCCGCGCTGGATCGCACCGCGACGGCGCGTGGAACCGTTTCAGCCGAGCAACAAGGCGAGCGCGGCCGAACCGAGTGCGATCAGAACGAAGCCATCCACCTCGACCGCACGCTCTTGCCAGCGCGCGAGCCAGGCCTGGACACCCTGGTCGGTGACCGGCAGGAAATTGATCGCGACCGGCAGGCAGCGGCCGACGTTGAACAGGGCGATGATCGCGATGGCCGACCCCACGCTGCCGCTGGCAAGCGCCGCACCGGTGACGATGTAGAGCATCGGCGTCTGCACGTAAGTGAGGTAGTTCATCCCCAGCGCATAGCCGTAGAGCAGGCCGATGACCGAGGGGCGGAAGCGGAAACGCGCATCGTGCGGCACCTGGGCCCGGCGCTGCGGATACGGCATCTTCAGGAAGCCGAACTGATGAACCCCGTAGGCGATCGCGAGCACCGCAAGGCCGATTGCCGAGTACTCGAGCGGAAGCGCACCCAGGGCGATGCCGCCGGCCAGGCCGAGCATGGAACCGAGAACCAGCGCGCCGACGGCGTAGCCGATGGCATGAGCGATGAAGGTCGGCGTCCAGCGCAGGACCGAGGCTGCCGAGTAGCGGCCCGCCGGACGCAGCAGGCTCAAGCTGGAATAGCCGCAGGGCGACCACGTCGACAGCAGGCCGCCGACCAGCGCAAGCACCGCTAGAATCAGCGTCAGCGACCCGCCCACCGGGAACTGCGTCGCGAGTGCAGAACCCGCTGCCACGCCGGCGACCGCCGCCAACAGCATCCACAGGCTGCGTGCCGCTGCAGACTGCGACTGGGCGAAGCGCTGCTGGTCTGGAATGCAGGCGGTGCCGTCATCCTGATATGCCGGCTCGTCGTAGCGAGCCGCACCCGGGCTTGAGTTCATTGTCCCCTCCTGTTCGGGCTCCGAGGCCCGCTGGTTGATCGTGCAGCTTCAGGTTAGGAGGGCACCCCGGACACTCGTAGCAATATTCGGCATGACCCGGCCGGTGAACCCGGTCGGGCAGGGTCTGTTGCTGATTCTTGCTATCCCGCGCCTACGCATCTGGCTTATGTTGCATGCGTGGCAGTGGGATCACGGCGCGAACAAGACGCCGCCCTTGCCAGCAGCAGGCCCACGGGTACCTGCAGGTCGAGGAGACTCAAACGATAAAGCCATGTCCGCCGATGCCGCTCAAGGGCGCATCGACGAGAACAGGGATGCGGAGGAGGAGTTGAATTGAATCTCAACGAGAGCTTCGCCGGCCGGGTGCCGACCCCGCGCGGCGACTTCATGGTCGTTCGGCGAACGACGAGCGATGTGCTCGAACAGGCGGATGCACTGCCGTTCTGGTCACAGGACTACACGCAGTTGTGCAAGGGCGAATTCACCGGCGCGGTCACCAGCGTGTCCCGGCAAGGGCTGCAGCTGTTCCGCGAAGCAATGAATCGCTCGGTCGATGAAGTGGCCAGCGCACCGCCGGACAGCTATGTCATCGGCTTCCCGACCGTCGTCGAGGGCGAGGCCAGCTGGGGCCTGCTGCCGATCAACGCCCAGTCCGTGCTGACGCTCGACAAGAACAGCGAGCTGCTGTTCCGGACCTCCAGACGCTCGGAGATCGCCGCCGCCGTCATTCCCGCGGAGTGCCTCGAGTGCTACGCAGAACGCGTCGAATGCATGAACCTGCGCAAACTGCTGGAGTCGCTGAAGCCCGCGGAAAGTGTCTCGGCGGAGATCTCGGCTCGCCTGAAATCGGCAGTGCTGGGCGGCCTGCAGCGATTCGCGGAGCACCTGCCCGGCGATGACGGAAACGATCAGGCGTGGCGCCACTTCGAGGACGAACTGCTCGCGTCCTGCGTGCAGGTGCTGGCCCGCGGCCGTTCGGACGGCTCCAAGCACCACGAGCACCGCATCCACCGCTACATCGTCAACCGCGTACGCGAGGCGACCCTGGCCAACCCCGGCTACCCGCCCACGATCGGCGAGCTGTGCGAACAGTTGCGGGTGAGCCGGCGCACGCTCAACCATGCCTTCATCCGCGTGCTGGGCATTACCCCGGTGACCTACATGCGCAACATCCGCCTGCACCGGGTGCGCGCCCAGTTGCAGAGCGCGCCGGAGCAGATCGTCACCATCGCCAACGTCGCCGCCAAGTGGGGCTTCTGGCACATGAGCCTGTTCTCGCGCTACTACCGCGAGTTGTTCGGCGAACTCCCGATGGGAACGCTGAGCCGCGCGCGCCGCACCTGAAGGCCGGGGGGCACGACCGCCGCCGCCACGGCGACCGTGCCGTCCGCGCTTACCAGGCGGGCGTCGCTTCGGCTGGCGCGGGCGGTGGCGGCGGCGGCAGCAAACCCCCGTTGGCCGCCCAGACCACCGTGAGCGCAATCGCGAGTGCAACCACGAAAGCCAGCACACCGCCGCCCTGCGCGGCCCGGGCGTCCGGGTCGGAGACGTCCTTGGTGCCGACGATCATCGGCTTCACCAGGTTGTCCTTCTTCGCATGCAGGTAATACAGGATGGCGCCCACGTGCGCCGCCACCAAGGCGATGATCACCCAGAAGTTCAGCCGGTGCAGACTGCTGAGCCAGTCGCTGGTGTCCTTGCTGACCAGCGCGTACAGCGGTCCCTCGAAGGCGATGTCGTCGTTCGACACCAGCCCGCTCACCGCCTGGAAGATCAGGATGCCCAGCAGGGCGAGTACCGACAGGGCGCCGAACGGGTTGTGGCCCAGACCGTTCCATTCACCCCGGATGTGCGCCCAGATATGGGCGGGGCCGGGCACGAAGTCGGCAAAACGGGCGTAGGTCGAGCCGATGAAACCCCACACGAGACGGAACGCCAGCAGGCCGGTGATGGCGATGCCGGCACGGCCGTGCCATTCGATGAGGTTGCCGCCCAGCCAGCCCGTGACGAAGGCGGCGACCACCAGTATGGCCAGCAGCCAGTGAAAAATGCGCGTGGGCAGATCCCACACCTTTATCGTTCGCGTGCTCATTCCTGCATTCCTGTATTGATCCACAACGCGGGTTTCCTGACGGCACCCGCCCACGAAAGATGATTGCGACCGCCGCCCGCCGCCGAACGGCGGCATGCCGCATAGATGACCCGGACACAGCGGCCGGGGTTCCGCTGCACTGCATCATCCTGCCATGCGCTGGGCCAGGAACTCGCGCAGATGCCGGCCGGTGTGCGATTCCGGGGTTGCCATCGCCACCTCCGGCGGACCTTCGGCCACCACCCGTCCGCCACCGTCACCGCCTTCCGGCCCGAGGTCGATCAGCCAGTCGGCCTCGGCCATCACGTCGAGGTCGTGCTCGATCACCAGCACCGTATGGCCGGCATCGGCAAGGCGATGCAGCACGCGGATCAGCTTGTCCACGTCGGCCATGTGCAGGCCGACGGTAGGCTCGTCGAGCACGTACAGGCTGTGCTTGTCGGCCGGCAGCGGCACGCCGCCGGTGTCCTCGGCGTCGCCGGGGCGCCGCCGCACCTTGGCGAGTTCGGTCACGAGCTTGATGCGCTGCGCCTCGCCGCCCGACAGCGTCGGACTGGGCTGGCCCAGGGTCAGGTAGCCGAGGCCGACGTCCTGCAGCAGCTGCAGCGGGTGGGCGATCGCGGGATGGGCGGAGAAGAAGTCCACCGCCTCGTCCACCGGCATCGCCAGCACCTCGGCCACGGTCCTCTCCTTCCAGCGCACCGACAGCGTCTCGGGGTTGAAGCGCGCGCCGCCGCAGGCCTCGCAGGGCGTCTTCACATCCGGCAGGAAGTTCATCTCGACGGTGGTCTGGCCTGCGCCGTCGCACACCGGGCAGCGCCCGGCGCCGGTGTTGAAGGAGAAGCGCGAGGCGTTCCAGCCGCGGGTGCGGGCGTCGAAGGTGTCGGCGAAGAGCTTGCGGATCGCGTCCCAGAAGCCGACGTAGGTCGCCGGGCAGGAGCGCGGCGTCTTGCCGATCGGAGTCTGGTCGACTTCCAGCACGCGGCCGACCTGCTGCCAGCCGTGAAGGCCCTTGCAGCCGACCAGTGCCTGGTCGACCTCCTCCGGCTGCGCCTGGCCGCGGCGGCGGGCGCGGGTGGCCTCGGGGTCGCCCAGGCGGGCGCGCAGGTTGGCGTGGATCACGTCGCGTGCCAGGCTGGACTTGCCCGAGCCGGACACGCCGGTCACCACCGTCAGGCGCGCGAGCGGGATGCGCACGTCGACGTCGCGCAGGTTGTGCAGGCTGGCGCCCTCGATGCGGATCGCCGCGTGGTCGTCCGGGACCGCGCGGCGCGGGCGCAGCGGGTGCTGCAGCGGGTGGCGGAAGCATGCGCCGGTGGCGGATTCGGGCGCGGCGAGCAGGTCGTCGATGCGCCCTTCAGCCACCACCCGACCGCCGCGCACGCCGGCACCGGGGCCGAGGTCGATGACGTGGTCGGCGCGGCGGATGGTGTCCTCGTCGTGCTCGACCACCAGCAGCGTGTTGCCGCGGTCGCGTAGCGCCTCCAGGGTGTCGAGCAGCAGGCGGTTGTCGCGCGGATGCAGGCCGATCGTCGGCTCGTCGAGGATGTAGCACACGCCGCGCAGGTTGGAGCCGAGCTGCGCCGCCAGCCGGATGCGCTGCGCCTCGCCGCCCGACAGCGTGGGCGCGGCGCGATCCAGCGCCAGGTAGCCAAGACCGACGTGCTGCAGGAAAGCGAGGCGCCCGCGGATCTCGCTGACGAGATCGCGCGCGATGTCGGTTTCCCGCTCGTTCAGCGCCAGATCGGCGAAGAAGCTCGCCGCCTTGTCCACCGGTTGCGCAGCGAGCTGGTGCAGGCCGAGCTCGCGGAAGCGCACCGCGCGCGCCACCGGGTTCAGCCGCGCGCCGTCGCAGGCGGGGCAGGGCTCGTCGCTGACGATGACTTCCTCCGCATCGCCGAGGTCGAGCGCGTCCGGGTCCTCAATGCGCGCCGCAGTCTTCAGGCCGGTGCCGTAGCACTTGGGGCACCAGCCATGCTTGGCGTTGTAAGAGAACAGGCGCGGATCCGGCTCGGGAAAGCCGGTGCCGCAGCTCGGGCAGGCGCGCAGCGTGGAGAAGGTAATTTCAATGGGGTCAGACCCCATTGAAATCCGCAGCACCTTGATCACGCCCTTGCCGATCTCCAGCGCCTGGCGCACGAATTCGCGCAGCGTGGCCTCGTGCTCGGGCTGCACCATCACCATGCCGGTGGGCAGCTCGATGTTGTGTTCCTTGTAGCGGTCCAGGCGCGGCCATTTATGGGTGGGCAGGTATTCCCCATCGACGCGCAGCTGCGCATGGCCCTTGGCGCGTGCCCACTTGGCGAGGTCGGTGTACAGACCCTTGCGGTTGATCACCAGCGGCGCGAGGACTTCGATGGACTGCCCGCGCAGCTCGCGCTGGATCTGCGCGACGATGGCTTCGAAGCTCTGCGGCGTCACGGGCACGTCGCAGTCGGGGCAGAACTGCGTGCCCAGCTTCACGTACATCAGGCGCAGGAAGGGGTGGATCTCGGTCAGCGTCGCCACCGTGCTCTTGCGCCCGCCGCGGCTGGTGCGCTGCTCGATCGCCACCGTCGGCGGAATGCCGAACAGGCCGTCCACGTCGGGCCGGCTGGCCGGCTGCACGAACTGGCGGGCGTAGGCGTTGAGCGATTCCAGGTAGCGGCGCTGGCCCTCGCCGAAGACGATGTCGAAGGCCAGCGTGGATTTGCCCGAGCCGGACAGGCCGGTGATCACGGTGAATTGGTCACGCGGAATCTGCAGGCTGACGTTCTTCAGGTTGTGCTCGCGGGCATGGCGGATCTCGATGACGGATCCAGCGATCGCAGGCGCGGCGACCGGGCGATACTCCACCCGCGGTTCGGCCGCGATCAGCGGCGCCGTGCGCGTCTTCTCCAGTGCCTCGGCGTAGTCGCGCAATGCCTTGCCGGTGTGCGAGCTTTCGTGCCCGCGCACCACCTCGGGCGGCCCCTCGACCACGATCGCACCGCCGCCGTCGCCGCCCTCGGGGCCGAGGTCGATGATCCAGTCGGACGCAGCGATCACGTCGAGGTTGTGCTCGATGACGATCAGCGAATGCCCCGCCTGCAGCAGCTTGTCGAAGGCGCCGAGCAGCGTGGCGACATCCTCGAAGTGCAGGCCGGTGGTGGGTTCGTCGAACAGGAACAGCAGCCCCGGCTCAGGCGCACTCCCGGAATTTTCAACAAAGTTATCCACAGCCCTGGCTTTGCGTACAGTCTTCTTCTGCGACGCCTCGGCAAGATGCCCGGCAAGCTTGAGACGCTGCGCCTCGCCACCCGACAGGGTCGGCACCGGCTGGCCAAGGCGCAGGTAGTCGAGGCCGACATCGGCCAGTGGTGCAAGTGCGGCAATCGCCTTGGGATGCTCGCGGAAAACGTCGAGCGCTTCATGCACGGTCAGCTCGAGCACGTCGGCCACCGACAGCCCGTTCCATTTCAATTCAAGCACTTCCGCCCGGTAACGCTTGCCGTCGCAGTCCGGGCAGCGCAACCAGACATCGGACAGGAACTGCATCTCCACATGCTCGAAGCCCGAACCGGTGCAGGTCGGGCAACGGCCGTGACCGGCGTTGAAGCTGAAGGTGCCGGGGGAGTAACCCCGCTGCTTCGCCTCCGGCAGGGCGGCGAACAGGTTGCGGATCGGGTCCCACGCGCCGACGTAGCTGACCGGGTTGGACCGCGAACTCTTGCCGATCGGCGACTGATCCACCATGACCACGCCACGCAAGTTATCCACATTCTCGAGACGATCGAACACCCCAGGCGATTCGGTCGCCTCGCCGAAATGCTTGGCCAGCGCCGGGTACAGCACATCCTGAATTAGCGTCGATTTGCCCGAGCCGGACACGCCGGTCAGGCAGGTCATGCGCTGCAGCGGAAAACCGACCGTGAGGTCACGCAGGTTGTGCTGGCGCGCGCCGACCAGGGTCAGGCGCGGCGTGGCGTCATCGACCGGCCGCGGCGGACGGTCGATGTCGATGCGCTTCCTGCCTGCCAGCCACGGACCCGTCACCGAGTCCGGATTCGCCGTGATCTCGGCCGGCGTGCCGCGCGCGACGATGTTGCCGCCGCGCTCGCCCGGGCCGGGGCCGATCTCCAGCAGCTCGTCGGCAGCGACCATCACCTGCGGGTCGTGCTCCACCACCACCAGTGTGTTGCCAGCGTCGCGCAGCCGCGTCATCACGCCGAGGATGCGACCGATGTCGCGCGGGTGCAGGCCGATCGAGGGCTCGTCGAGCACGAACAGCGTATTCACCAGCGAGGTGCCCAGCGCCGTGGTCAGGTTGATGCGCTGCACCTCGCCGCCCGACAGCGTGCGCGACTGGCGATCCAGCGTCAGGTAGCCGAGGCCGACGTCGGCGAGATAGGTCAGCCGGCTGCGGATCTCGCCCAGCACCAGCTCGGTGGCTTCGTCACTCATCATTTCAGCTTGGCCGGGGATCTGCAGCGCGGCGACGGCCTCGCGGATGCGATCGACCGGCATTGCCATCAGCTCGTGGATCGCGATGCCTTTGTCACCCACGGGCAGCCGCCACAGCAGCGCATCGGGCTTGAGCCTCGCGCCATGGCAGGCCGGGCACTCCGTATAGCTGCGGTAGCGCGACAGCAGCACGCGGATGTGCATCTTGTAGGCCTTGGTCTCCAGCCAGTCGAAGAAGTGGCGCACGCCGTACCAGTAGCGCGGCCACGAGCTGTCCCAGTTCTTCCATTTCGGGTCGCCCTCGAACAGCCAGTGACGATGCTCGGATGGCAGGTCTCGCACCGGGATGTCCATCGCCACGCCGTATTTCTTCGCCATCTTCTCGAGGTCGGCCTGGCACTCGCGGTAGCTCTCGGTCTGCCAGGGCTTCACCGCGCCTTCGGCCAGGGTCTTTGACTCGTCCGGCACCACCAGGCCGAAATCGACCCCGATCACGCGCCCGAAGCCGCGGCAGGTCTCACAGGCGCCGATCGGCGAATTGAAGGAGAACAGGCCGGGCGTGGCGTCCGAGTAATGGATGTCGCAGTCGGCGCAATGCAGGCCGGACGAATAGCGCCACACCGCCTCGCCCGGTGTCCCCGTCCCGTTCCTTGTTTCCGGCTTCACGCCCTCGCCCGAGGCATACACCGACAGCCGGCCATGACCGCGATGCAGGGCCGACTCCAGCGCCTCGGCCAGACGCGCATCCTCGGCGTTCGAGGCGCGAAAGCGGTCCTGCACCACCTGCAGCACGTCCTGCCCCTCGGGGCCGGCACTGGCGATGCGTTCCTGGATGCGGGTGTAGCCCTGCGCGTTGAGCAGGCCGGTCACCTCCGCTTCGCTGAAGTTGGACGGCACCGGCACCGGAAAGCACACCACCAGGCGCGGATCGCCCTCGGCGGCCGCGCGCGCGCGCAGCTCGGCAGCGATGCTGACCGCCGAATCCCGCCGCACCGGCTTGCCACAGCAGCGGCAGTGCAGGTGCGCGGCGCGCGCGTACAGCAGCTTGAAGTGGTCGGCGAGCTCGGTCATCGTGCCCACCGTCGAGCGCGAGGTGCGCACCGGGTTGGTCTGGTCGATCGCGATCGCCGGCGGCACGCCCTCGATGCGATCCACCTGCGGTTTATCCATGCGATCGAGGAACTGGCGCGCGTAGGGCGAGAAGGTCTCGACGTAGCGCCGCTGGCCCTCGGCGTACAGGGTGTCGAACACCAGAGAGGACTTGCCCGAGCCCGATACGCCGGTCACCACCGTCAGGCGGTTCAGCGGCAAATCGAGCGAGAGATTGCGCAGGTTGTTCTGGCGCGCACCGCGGATGCGGATGGCGTCGGCGATCGAAGCGGGCGCATCGACCGGGGTGTAGCGGGTTGCAGAGGCGGACATGGGACGGAAAGCTCGGACACAAGACGCCATTCTAGGCGCGGACCGGCATCCGACTCATGCCCGGGGGTGAAAGGTTCCCCTGCGGGTGGGGATCAGGCACCGACATCGACCATTGCGGCCGGAGCGACATCGCCAGCCCGGCGGAGCCGGACTCACTTCACGGCGTCGGGTTTCGGTTCCGTCGCCGCCTCGGCCGTGGCGTCCTCGACCGGTGCGCCATCCTCGCGCGGACGCACGCTGCCGAGCGCGCCCTGGCCGGCTTCCTTCAGGCGTTGCGCCGCGCCGCGCGTCGCGTCGGCGATCCGCTGGGCCGCGGCTTCGGCAGCCTCCTTGGCGTCGCGCACGCCCGCATCGGTGACTTCGCGGGCGACGTCCGAATTCTCGCGCACCGCCTCTTCGGCCACTTCTGCGCCTTCCTTCACCTTCTCGGTGGCGGACTCGACCACTGCCTGGGCGGCCGCGCTACCGGACTCGCCGAGCTTCTTCACCGCCTCGCCCGCCTTGTCGAGCGCCTCGCGCGCGGCCTCGGCCGCTTCGCTTGCCGCCTTCTCCGCTTTCTCCGCGGGGGCCTCGGGCGCACAGGCGGCAAGCAGCATCAGGATCGGGCCGGCGAGGGTGAGAATCAGGGGCTTCATGGCGGCGATGACGATGAGTTGACGAGGAACCACAGGATTGTGCCAAGGAAGACAACACACGGCACGCCCGGTTCGACGCACAAGAAAACAAAAGGGCCGCTCGGGCCCTTTCGCTTGCAGAACGGCGTCGATTACTTGACTCGGTTCTTGTACTCGTCGGTACGGGTGTCGATCTCGATCTTGTCACCGATTTCGACGAAGGCCGGCACCGGCAGCTCGAAGCCCGTGGAGATCTTGGCCGGCTTCATGACCTTGCCCGAGGTGTCGCCCTTGACGGCAGGCTCGGTGTAGACGACCTCGCGCACGACGCTGTTCGGCAGTTCGACCGAGATGGCCTTGCCGTTGTAGAACACGACTTCGCACTGCAGGCCGTCTTCGAGGTACTTCAGCGCGTCGGTCATGTTCTCGGCTTCGACTTCGTACTGCTCGTAGTCGGCGTCCATGAACACGTACATCGGATCGGCGAAGTAGGAGTAGGTCACTTCCTTGCGGTCGAGCACGACCACTTCGAACTTGTCGTCAGCCTTGTAGACCGATTCGGAGGGCGCGCCGGTCAGCAGGTTCTTGAGCTTCATCTTGACGACCGCGGCGTTGCGGCCGGACTTGTTGTATTCGGCCTTCTGCACCACCAGCGGGTCGCTACCGACCATGATGACGTTGCCGGAGCGGAGTTCCTGAGCGGTTTTCATGCTGTTTCCTGAATGAAATCGACGCGGCGCGAGCCGCATGTCTTTGAAAATTAGGCGCGGGATTCTACCCCGCGACGGCCGGAATGTGGGAACAGAATCCTGTCAAGCGTGAAACAAGATCCGATTGCCGCGCCAGGTCGTCGCACCAGCGCGCGGCACGACGCTGCAGTCCGGGCAGCGCGGCGGCGAAGGCCGGCCAGGCGGCCGCCGGGTCACCCCGTCCGTTCCAGGCGCGCCAGAAGGCGCCACAGGCTTCCGCCTCGGGCAGGGCCGCGCCGGCAAGGTAGCGGGCCATGAAGGCCTCGAGCTTGTCGAAGTGCGCATCCTCGTCCTGCGGATAGATCTGCCACACGCAGGGCACGCCGGCCCACTGTGCGCGCACGAAGGAATCCTCACCGCGCACGAAGTTCAGGTCGCAGGCCCACAGCAGCTCGTCATAGCCATCTTGGTCGGTGAAGGGCAGCACATGCACGCTCAGACTGCCCTCGTGGATGCAATCGCCGGCCTTCAGCGCGGTGCGCCCCAGCGCACGTTCGACATCGCCCAGCACCCGCCCTTCGGGAACCAGCACATGCAGTCGCTGCGCACCCTGCGCCCAGAGGTGGATGAGGCCGGGCAGCCGGGCCTGTTCGTAGGCGAACAGCGACACGCAGGTCTCGTCATGGCCGGCAAGCACGCCGCGGCGCGCGAGCCAGTCGCCCCGCCCGGCCGAATCGGCGCGGAAGGCATCGCGGCGCGCGAGCAGGTCCGGCTCGCGCAGCAGGCCCCCCGTGCCTTCGTCGAAACCGGGAAAGAAGAAGTGCTTCACCAGCGGCAGGCGCGGATGCGGCGATGCCAGCGCATGACAACCGGCCACCCAGTCCTCGGCCGACAGGTACTCGAGATTGATCCACACCGGCACCGGCGTTCGCGCCGCCATTGCCTGCAGGTGCGCCTCCGGGATCTCGCAGGCGAACGCCTCGATCACGACATCGGCCGGCGCCACCCGCGGGAACGGATCCGTCCACTGCCGCAAGTCGACACCGGCAACCCGTCCCCCCTGCTGCGGATCGAGCGTTCGTGCCTCGGGACAGATGCGCGTCAGCACCGTCCAATCGTCCACCCACAAGCGGACCTGAGATCCCGTCCGAGCCGCGAGATCGCGTGCGAGCCGCCAGCAGACGCCAATATCCCCAAAATTATCCACAACCTGACAGAAGATCTCCCAGTTAAGGGCAGATGAGCGATGAACGGACTGCATGACTGTGGATATTCCTGGACAAAAGTGCGGGAAAGCTTGTGAACAAGCCGGACAATCCGCTTGTGTCGAAAAACGATGGACAATTCACGCACAGCGGTCTACGGGGTTTGTCCACGGTGTTTTACCGCAGCCAAAACCCTGTCCTTCAAGGGCGCACAGGACTTATCCACAGTTTTTGCCCGACTGTTTACATCTTTATTATTTAAATTAAAAGAAAAACAGAACAAACAAACCTTCCCCCATCTGGCTGCCCGCCGCACGACAGTGGACCCTGCAAAACCCCGTCGAACAGACCGGCGTAGAATCGGAAGGACAAGAAAGGCCCAAAGGGAGGCAGTCATGATCTGCCGGCGTTTCTGGCACTTCGCCCTGGTGGTTGCACTCGCAGGGTGTGCAGGCACGACCTCACCGCCTGTGCGGGACAACGATGCGCGGACGACACCTGCGGCGCCCCCCACTCAGCGGCTTGCGGGCGCGGAACACGAATCGGAGGATTTCGTCGACACGACCCGGCGCAAGGTTCGCGAATTCGCGCACTGGCTGGGCGAAGAGGTGAACGACTGGTTCGGCGACAAGCCCTTTGCCGACGGCGGCAAGGTGTCGCACGGCCGACTGGGCATTCGCGCCAGCTGGCGTGAAGACGACGGCAGCAGCACCAGCGTGCGCTTTCGTGCCCGATTCGACCTGCCGAACCTGAAGGACAAGGCCTACGTGTTCTTCGGACAGGAGAACGAGCGCGAGCTGATCTCTGACCAGCCGGAGACCTTTTCCCGCGAACAGCAGCTGCTGCGCGAGCGTCGCAGCGCGGACCAGACCGGCTTCCTTGGGTTGGGTTTCAACCTGCGTGACTATGTCGATCTGCGGGTCGGGGTGCGGGGGGGCATCAAGCCCTACGCACAGGCACGCTATCGCAGGTCATGGGCGCTTTCGGCATCGAACAGCGCCGAGTTCCGCGAGACGGTGTTCTGGCGTGCCAGCGACGGCTTGGGTTCGACCACAGCAATCAACCTCGAGCACGCCTATTCGCCATCGCTGGCGCTGAAATGGCAGAACGCGGCGACCCTCACCAAGGAAACCGACGGCTTCGCGTGGTCGAGCAGCATCGGGATGTTCAAGACCTTCGGCGATACCAGGCTGCTGTCGCTCGAGGCGTTGGCCAGTGGTGAAACCGGCGCGGAAACCGACGTGGGCGAATACGGCATCCGCCTGAAGTGGCTGCAACCCGTCTATCGCGACTGGCTGCTGGCGGAGTTCATCGTCGGCCATTTCTGGCCCCGGGGCCACGAGGATCGCGAGCGCGACCGCAGCTGGGCCGTCGGAGCCGGCCTGGAAATGCGTTTCTGAACGCCGGCCCGAAGCCAGCGTTGATTCAGGCGTAGTCGGCCAGCGTCTGCAGGTCGGCCGCTTCCAGCCAGCGCCACTCGCCCGGCGCCAGTGCGGGGTCCAGCGAGAGTCCGCCGACTCGGCTGCGGTGCAGGGCTTCGACGCGGTTGCCCGCGGCGGCGATCATGCGCTTGACCTGGTGATACTTGCCTTCGCAGATCGTCAGGCGCAGGGTCGTTTCGGATGTCAGTTCGCAGGCCGCCGCCGCGATCGGCGCCGGTTCGTCATGCAGCTCGACGCCGGCGAGCAGCTGGGCGACGAAATCCTCGCCGACCGCATGCTTCAGCGTCACCTCATACACCTTCGGCGTGCGCTTCTTGCCCGAGCTCCACTGGTGGATGAACTGCCCGTCGTCCGACAGCAGGAGCAGCCCGGTCGTGTCCTGGTCCAGCCGGCCAACACACTGCACGTCGCGCAGCAGCATCTGTGGCGGCAGCAGCGTGAAGACCGAGGGATGGAAGGTCGGCTTGTGCGAGCACTCGTAGCCCGTGGGCTTGTGCAGCATCAGGTAGGCCTTGGCACGAAAGCGCCAGGTTTCGTCGCCGACACTGAATTCGAGGCCGGCCGAACCATCGCTGCTGCCGGGGTCGAAATCCGCATAGGGGTCTTCGCAGGAAACGCCGGCGACGCTGACGTGGCCGGCACGGATCAGGGCGCGGCATTCCTTGCGGCTGCCGAAGCCCTGGGCATGGAGAAGTCGTTCGAGTTGCATGGCGCGCATGGTATCCCGGCCCGGCCGGTCGACGGGGTAAACTGTCGCGCCTGCACAGGAGATGCCCTTGAAATTCGAACATCTGATCGAGGTCAACGATCTCGCTAACCCCCTGCAGGATCCGCTGACGCGCGAGGAGTTGTGGTTCGGCCTCTTGTGCCGGGCAGAGGACGCCCGTCCCTTCCTGCCGGGTCTCGAAGCCTGTCGTATCGTCGAGCGCAGCGACGCTGGCCTGGTGCGCGACCTCGACTTCGGTGGCGTGGTCATTCGAGACCGCGTCACGTTCAGTCCTTTCGACTGGATTCGCTTCGAGTCGGAGGCGAACGCACAGCATCCCGGGGGAAGCCTGACGATTCGCATCGATGAACCGCAGGCCGGTGCGCTGTTCCTGCGCTTCTGCTACCAGACCACGCTGCCTGAAACTGCGGATAGCGACGATGCGCGTTATGCCGACTTCGTGCGCTCGGCTTACCACCAGTCCGACGTCGATACCGTTCGCGTCATCCGCATGATCGCCGCATCCGGCGGTCTGCAGCAGTAATCCCCGCCATTGACCGCGCCCGTTGCCCCGGCAGCGGGCGTGTATTCGTTCACGACAAGGAAAGACCCCCATGTGGTTCAAGAACCTGCAGATCTATCGCCTGCCCGCCAAGTGGGACATGAGTGCCGAGCGCCTCGAGGAACAACTGGCGAAGAAGCCCTTCCATCCCTGCGGCAGCCAGGACATGGAGAGCCGCGGCTGGTTGTCGCCGCTGAACAATGACGTGCTGGTGCACGCCGTCGGTGACCAGTGGCTGGTTTCGCTCGGTTTCGAGCACCGTCTGCTGCCCTCGGCCGTGGTCAAGCAGGAGGCCGACGAGCGCGCCGAGGAGCTTGCCGAGCAGCAGGGCTACAAGCTCGGTCGCAAGCAGATGAAGGAACTGCGCGATCAGGTCACGCAGGAGCTCCTGCCGCGCGCCTTCACCCGTCGTCGCCGGATGTTCGCCTGGATCGACCCGGTCAATGGCTGGCTGGTCATCGACGCTGCGAGCCAGAGCAAGGCCGAGGACATGCTCGAGCAACTGCGCCACACCCTCGACAGCTTTCCGCTGACGCTGCTGCGCACCGAACTGTCGCCGATGTCGGCGATGGCCGACTGGCTGGCCGGTGGCGAGGCACCGGCGGGCTTCACCATCGACCAAGACTGCGAACTGCGCTCGGTCAGCGAGGACAAGGCCGCGGTGCGCTACGTGCGTCACACACTGGACGGTGACGAAGTGAAGGGCCATCTGGAAGCCGGCAAGCTGCCGACCCGGCTGGCACTGACCTTCGACGACCGCGTCAGCTTCGTGCTCACCGAAAAGCTCGAGATCAAGCGACTGGACTTCCTCGATGTCGTGCGTGACCAGATCGATGGCGAGAAGGAAGACGCGGAAGCGCTGTTCAACGCTGAGTTTGCCTTGATGACAGGTGAACTGACGCATCTGCTGCCGGCAGTGGTGCAGGCACTCGGGGGCGAAATCGCCTTTGTCGCGGCCGAGCCGTCGACGGCCTTGGCACCGTCGTCTTCCGCAGTCGTGCAGCCTGCAGCGGACGATCCGCCGTTCTGATTCCTGTCCCGAAGGGGCTGTAGAAAAGGCGTCGGCTGCGGTCGGCGCTTTTTTTCTTCTGGGTGTACACAGGTTTTATATATTTAAAAGACTGTAAACATAGTGTACCGGCGATTTCTGTGGATAAGTCGTTTTTAACCTATAAAAACAGGTATTTGCAATCTGTATAAAGCCGTTCATATCTGGGCTTGAAGCGCGGGATCATTTGTTGATGGAAACGCGTCGCCAGACCGGAATCATCGTTGTCCACAACTTCGCCCCCCCTGGAACCACAGCTTTCCCACTGCGCCCTGCGACAGGTCAAATCCGTTTGCCGTCGGGGTGCGCTAAAGTCTCGCCATGGAAAACGCCTTGATCATCGAATGGTGGCACTGGGAGCTGGCTGGTCTGGGGCTGGTGCTGCTGGAGCTGGCGGTGCCGGCCTTCTTCGTCATCTGGTTCGGCTTCGGCGCGCTGCTGGTCGGACTGGTGTTGCTGGTCGCGCCGGAACTGTCGCTGACGACGCAGATCGCGGCCTGGATCGTCGCGTCCGTGGCAATGGCGGTGCTGTGGTTCCGCGTGTTCAAGCGGTCGCAGCACAAGACCCTCGTCGGCACGGCTGCGGGCGAGGTGATCGGCGAGGTGGGTCTGCTGGTCAGTGCCGTCGCCCCCTTCCAGCGCGGCAGGGTGCGTTTCCAGCGGCCGGTGCTGGGCGCCGAGGAGTGGGCCTGCATGGCGGAGACCGCGATCGCGGCCGGCGAGCGCGTGCGTGTCGTCAGCGTCGAAGGCAGCTTCGTCAAGGTGACGAAGGCCTGATCAATTCAAACGAAAGGAAGAACTCATGACCGAAGGCCTCGCCATTGCGCTCGCCATCCTGGTGTTTGTCGTCATCACCATCGCCAAGGGCGTGCGCCTGGTGGCGCAAGGCGAGGAATGGGTGGTCGAGCGCCTGGGCAAGTACCACGCCACCTTGCGTCCCGGCCTCAACATTCTGATTCCCTACCTTGACAACGTCGCCTACAAGCTGGTGACGAAGGACATCATCCTCGACGTGCAGGAACAGGAAGTCATCACCCGTGACAACGCGGTGATCCTGACCAATGCCATCGCGTTCGTGAAGGTCACCGACCCGGTCAAGGCGGTGTATGGCGTGACCGATTTCTCCGAGGCGATCCGCAACCTGATCATGACGACATTGCGCTCGATCGTCGGCGAAATGGAGCTGGACGAGGCGCTTTCCTCGCGCGACAAGATCAAGGCGCGGCTGCGCGAGAGCATCGCCGACGAGGCGGTGGACTGGGGGCTGACGGTGAAGTCGGTCGAGATCCAGGACATCAAGCCCTCGCAATCGATGCAGAGAGCGATGGAGCTGCAGGCCGCAGCGGAGCGCGAGCGCAAGGCGGCGGTGACCAAGGCCGAAGGCGCCAAGCAGGCGGCCATCCTCGAAGCCGAGGCACGGCTGGAATCCGCCAAGCGCGACGCCAACGCCCAGGTCATGCTGGCGGAAGCCTCGGCCGAGTCCATCCGCCGCGTGACGGCCAGCATCGGCGACCAGACGACGCCGATGCTCTACCTGCTGGGCGAGAAATACATCGCCTCGCTCGAGAAGCTGGGCGAGTCCGGCAGCTCGAAGGTGGTGGTGATGCCGGCCGACCTGCAGGAGACCCTGCGTGGTCTCGTGGGCCGCCTGGGCGCACGCGGCTGAGCGGGGCGGCGGCGCACGCGGCAGATGGACAATCGCGGGACATTCCGCATCGATCGACCGAAAGTATGTACATGAGGACGAACATGAAGCTGAAGCTCGGGAACACGGGACGCGCCCTGGCGGCGGCGCTGGCATTGTCTGCAGCGGCCGGTGGTGCGCTGGCGCAGAACTTCATCACCAGCAAGGCCGAAGTCGAAAAGCTGTTGAGCGGCGCCACCTTCATCGGCGTGTATCTGCGCACCGAGTCCGCCTACACGCTCAAGTTCGGTACCGATGGCATGCTGACCGACACCACCGGTGCCAAGGCGCGCTGGTGGGTGGACGAGCAGGCGCGCTACTGCCGCGAATGGCTGGATGGCAAGCTCAAGGGCAACACCGCCTGCATGAATGTCGAGTTCGAGGACGGACAGGTGGCGCTGTATTCGGAGGGCAAGAAGGTCGTCGAAGGCGTGCTGACCGGCAAGTAGGCAGGCGGTTGCTGATCGCGTACTCGACCATTGACGGTCATACGCGGGATGCTCGGCGCTTTCGCGCATCGGGACGAGGCTGAGGCGGCCGTAAGTGCCTTTGAGGCACATGGGACGAGCAGACCTACTGGGTGAAAGCCTGCTTGTCGGATCTTCTTACACTACGACTGCAATAGGCATGCAGTAATTATTTTTTGTTTTTTAAAACAGAGGTTTGAGAAATCTGGTATTGAATATGCTTGATCCCTCCCAATGAAGTCGCGATGCGCGTTTCGCGAGTTCGAAAACCGACCATCGAAGTACTCACTGCAGGGATCAAAAAATGAAAAACTCACTCAAGACGCTTTCCGCCGCGCTGTTGATCGCTCTCGGCACCGGTTTCGCACAGGCCGCAGCGATCCACGATGCAAGCCTCTTCACCGGCAACACGCTCGCCGCGAATGACGACGGATCGACCGGTGCGGTTTCGATCGGCTTCAACCTGAACTTCTACGGAAACGGGTACAGCAGCCTGTACGTGAATAACAACGGCAACACGACCTTTAACGCTGCTTTTAGTACCTTCACGCCGTCTGCCATCACCGGCGGCAGCACGCCCATGCTGGCGCCCTTCTTCGCCGACGTTGATACCCGGAACCCGAGCAGCGCTCTCGTACAATACGGTCAGGGCACACTTGGCGGTCGCAACGTGTTTGGTGTGAACTGGATCAATGTTGGCTATTACAGCAGTGGAATCGACAAGCTCAACAGCTTTCAGCTGATCATCACTGACCGTTCAGACATCGCCGCTGGCGACTTCGATTTCGAGTTCAACTATGACCAGATTCAATGGGAAACTGGTGATGCCAGCGGTGGGACGGGTGGCCTGGGCGGCACTTCGGCTGTAGCCGGCTGGACAAATGGTGCTGGTACGTTCTTCCAGTTTCCCGGTTCGCTCGTAAATGGGGCGCTGCTGGACGGTGGCCCGAATGCGTTGATCAGCGGTTCCCGCAACTCGGAGATCGAGGGGCAATACGTCTTTTCGGTGCGAAATGGCGTAATCGTGAATCCGGTTCCGGAGCCCGCCACGCTGGCTCTGCTGGGTCTCGGCCTTGCTGGTCTTGCTGTACGCCGCCGTAAGGCGAATTGAGCTCACAAGGCAGCCCTTACACGACGGCAGCTTCGGCTGCCGTCGTGTTTTCAGCCCAGCACTTCCCCATGCTCGCGTGTGGCGTGGAAGGTCACCTTCGGCCACTTCTCGGCGGTGACTTCCAGGTTGTAGCGGCTGGTGGCCAGATACACCGGATTGCCGTCGATGTCCTTGCCCAGGCGCAGCGCCTGCTCGCGCTCGAAGTTGCGGCGGGTGACGTCGTCGGGGAAGGTGAGCCAGCGCGCGGTGTGGATGTCGGCGGGCTCGAAGATGGCATCGACCTTGTACTCGTCCTTGAGGCGCTGGGCGACGATCTCGAACTGCAGTACGCCGACCGCGCCGAGCAGCATCTGGCCGCCTTCGAGTTCGAACACCTGGATGGCGCCTTCTTCGCCCAGCTCCTGCAAACCCTTCTGCAGTTGCTTGGACTTGAGCGGATCGCGCAGGCGAGCGGCGCGGAACATTTCCGGCGAGAAGTACGGGATGCCCTTGAAGCCGAGGTTCTCGCCTTCGGTCAGGGTATCGCCGATCTGCAACTGGCCATGGTTGTGGATGCCGACGATGTCGCCGGCGACGCCGTCTTCCATGATCACGCGCTCATTGGCCATGAACGTGAGCACGTTGGCGAGCTTCATGTCGCGACCGGCGCGCACGTGCTTGACTTTCATGCCGGCCGTGTAGCGACCCGAGCAGATGCGGAAGAAGGCAATGCGGTCGCGGTGCTTCGGGTCCATGTTGGCCTGGATCTTGAAGACGAAGCCGGTGAAGGCCGGTTCGGCCGGCTGCACCATGCGCGTGCCGTCGGCACCGGTGCCCGCGAGTCGCGCCTGCGGCGGCGGCGCCCAGTCGATCAGTGACTGCAGGATCTCCTGCACGCCGAAGTTGTTGATACCGGAGCCGAAGAACACCGGGGTCTGCTTACCCGCCAGGAATTCGTCGAGATCGAAGGGCGGCGAGGCACCCTCGATGAGCTCGACGTCCTCACGCAACTGGCCTACTTCCATTGGGAAGCGTGCATCCAGTTCGGGGTTGGCGATGCCCTTCAGCACTTCAGCGTCGCTGCGCCGCTCCTGGCCGGGGGTGAAGGTCAGGACCTGATCCTGCAGCAGGTGGTAGACACCGCGGAAGGCCTTGCCCATGCCCAGCGGCCAGGTCACCGGCGCGCAGGTGATCTTGAGGACGTCCTCGATTTCGGCGAGCAGTTCGAAGGGCTCGCGTACCTCGCGGTCCATCTTGTTGACGAAGGTGATGATGGGCGTGTTGCGCAGCCGGCAGACCTCGAGCAGCTTGATGGTCTGCGCCTCCACCCCCTTGGCGGCGTCGATCACCATCACCGCCGCGTCCACGGCGGTGAGCACGCGGTAGGTATCCTCGGAGAAGTCCTCGTGGCCCGGGGTGTCGAGCAGGTTGACGGTGTGGTTCATGTACTCGAACTGCATCACCGAGCTCGACACCGAGATGCCGCGCTGCTTTTCCACTTCCATCCAGTCCGAGGTGGCATGGCGTGCGGACTTGCGCGCCTTCACCGTGCCGGCGAGCTGGATCGCGCCGCCGAACAGCAGCAGCTTCTCGGTCAGCGTGGTCTTGCCCGCGTCGGGGTGGGCGATGATGGCGAAGGTGCGGCGCTTTTCGACGTCGCGCAGCAACTCGGGCGGATAGGGGGTGGTGGTCATCGAGAGTCGTCGGCAGAAAGAAAAACCGCCTGCGCGGGTTTGGGCGAGGCGGGACAAGCGCAATTCTATCAAGGAACTACGGGGCTGCCTTGCGGGGTTCGCAGTCCGCTCGGGCAGATATCTTCAGTGCCTGACTATGCGTGCCGGCCCCGCATTCCTGAGAGCCAGGTTCGTCGCGAGGCATGATCGTGCGTCACGGGGAATAATCGATAATCCCTGCCGTTGATCCAGCAGCGAGACACTCGGCCATGACCGAATTCCTTCGCGACGACCGCAACGCGTGGTCCGTCTTCCTGGCTTTCCTGCGTCTCGGGCTCACGTCCTTCGGCGGGCCGGTGGCGCATATCGGGTATTTCCGCGAGGAGTTCGTCGCCCGCCGGCGCTGGCTCAGCGAGCGCAGCTATGCCGATCTGGTGGCGCTGTGCCAGTTCCTGCCCGGGCCGGCGAGCAGCCAGATCGGGCTCGCGCTCGGCCTGTCGCGCGCAGGCTATGCGGGGGCGCTGGCGGCCTGGGCGGGTTTCACCCTGCCTTCGGCCTTTGCGATGATCCTGTTCGCGTTCGGCGTCGCGGCACAGGACACGCTGCTGTCGCCGGCCGTGCTGCACGGGCTCAAGGTCGTCGCCGTGGCCGTCGTGGCCCAGGCAGTGTGGGGCATGGCGCGTACGCTGTGCCCCGATGCGTCCCGTGTCAGCATCATGGCGGTGGCGAGTTGCATCGTGCTGGCGAGTCCGTCGGCATGGACGCAGGTGGGCGTGATCGTCCTTGCTGCGCTCGTCGGCCTCGCCTGGTTTCGTCCCGCGGCGCGCGACGGACACGAGTCGCTGCCGATCCGCGTCGGCCGCCCGGCGGCAATCGCGGCGCTGGTCCTGTTCTTCGGGCTCTTGCTCGTCCTGCCTTTGCTGGCGGACGGGTGGAACGCGACCGCACTGGCGCGCATGGACGTGTTTTTCCGTGCCGGTTCGCTGGTGTTCGGCGGCGGCCACGTGATGCTGCCGCTGCTGCAGGCGGAGGTCGTGCCCAATGGCTGGGTCGACAACGAGACCTTTCTCGCGGGCTATGGTGCTGCACAGGCCGTGCCTGGGCCGCTGTTCACCTTCGCTGCCTTTCTTGGCGCCTCGATGACGGGTGCGCCGAACGGCTGGCTCGGCGGGCTGCTTTGCCTGGTGGCGATCTTCCTGCCGGCCTTCCTGCTCGTGGTCGGCGTACTGCCGTTCTGGGAAGGCCTGCGTCGCCACGTGCGCATGCAGGCAGCACTCATGGGGATCAACGCCGCGGTGGTCGGTCTGCTGCTCGCGGCGCTCTACCAGCCGGTGTGGACGAGTGCGGTCCTGGGGCCGGCGGACTTCGCGCTGGCGCTGCTCGCGCTGGTGGCGCTGATGTTCTGGAGGCTGCCGCCGTGGCTGGTCGTCGTTGGCGCTGCGTTGGTCAGCGGGGTGATGGGCGCGGTGGGCTGAGACGGGAAAGAAAACGGGGCATGTCGGCCATGCATGGCGTCGATGCCCCGAATGAGGAGAGCGAAAGAAAAAATCCGGCGTCCGCGTCTCGGGGACGCGGCAGCGGCTTACTTCTTCTTGCCGACCTGATCGCCGATCACACCACCGATGGCTGCACCGCCGACCGTGCCCAGGACACCCCCGTTGGAAATGACCGCGCCAGCCACGCCGCCGACGGCAGCACCGGTCGCTGCGCTCTTCTCGCGCGACGACATGTTGTCCCATGTGGCACAACCGCTCGCGGCCACGGTGATCAGGAGGGCGGGAATCAGGGTCTGGACTTTCATGCTGTTCTCCTTCTGCGTTGTTCGAGGCGGAACTGGCGTGTTCCGCACAGTGGCATCCATATGAACACGGCGAGGCGTCGGCGATCCCGACCGAGCGTGACGAGTTGTTTCAGCGCCGGATCGTCGCCGATGTGTGCCTTACGCTGCCGTTCTCAGCAGGCGGACAGGGGGCTTCGCTGACGACGCTGCGGCAGCGCGACCGGATGAGAATTACATTTGGACGCATGTTGGTGAGCCACACGGCCAGCCGAGGACGTGCCCGGCTGAGCGGTTTACCGTCCGATAGCGCTTGTACCTACCGTGGCGACGCGGCAGCATGGGCCATCCCGTGCGCACGACCTTGCCGCCATGCTGTTGCTCGATGCCTCGCTCGCCCAGTCCATCGTCGATCGCACGATGCAGATCCTGCACGCCAACGTGAATGTGATGGACGCGCGCGGCATCATCATCGCCAGCGGCGATCCGGCGCGGCTCGGTGCGCGGCACGAGGGCGCGACGATGGTGCTGGCGCAGGGGCGCACCGTGGAGATCGACGATGCGCTGGCGAGCCGCCTGCACGATGCCCGTCCAGGCATCAACCTGCCCTTGCGCGCCGAGGGCACCATCGTCGGGGTGATCGGGCTGAGTGGTGCGCCTGATGCAATTCGGCAGTTCGCCGAACTGCTGCGCATGGCGGCCGAAACCATGCTGGAGCAGGCGCGGCTGATGCGGATCCTCGCGCGCGACCTCCGCTTGCGCGAAGAACTCGTGCTGCAGCTCGTCGGCATCGCGACGCCGACACCGGCGCTGGAGGACTGGGCGCGCAAGCTGGGGGTCGATCCGGACCTGCCGCGCGTCGCCGTGCTGGTTGCGCTCGATCCGGCCGTGGGTGACGCGACCGCGCTGTTGGCCGAGCAGCAGCGCGTGCTGGAGTCGATCGCCCGGGCCGAACCCGGCGTCCTGTGCGCACCCGTATCACTGCGCGAGATCGTGGGGCTGCTGCCGGTGGCCGGCGCCGGGGATGATCCCGTGCGCCTGCACGGGCGCGTCGACGCCCTGCTCGTCCGCCTCCAGCGCGGGGCGCCGCGCCCCCTGCTGCTGGGGCTGGGCGGTGTCTTTCCCGGGCGTGCCGGTCTGGTGCGCTCCTATCAGTCGGCGCGCACGGTGTTGCGCGTGGGCCGTCGTCGCCAGCCGGCGCGTGCGCTCCATTGCTATGCAGACCAGACCTTGGCGGTACTGCTCGCCGGTCTGGGTGAAGGCTGGCAGGCAGACGAGCTGCGCCGGCCGCTCCAGCGCGTGGCGGAACATGACCGCGACGGTGTCCTGCGGCGCACGCTTGCCGCCTGGTTCGCGCACGACATGAAGTCCTCGCTCGCGGCCGGTGCGCTGCACGTCCATCGCAATACCCTCGACTACCGCTTGCGCCGGATCGGCGAGTTCAGCGGACTGGATCTCGGCCGCCTTGACGACGTTCTGCTGCTGTTCATCGCGCTCGAACTCGATCAGGGTTGATTGATGTGAAAAAGCACATTCTTCGCGCAGTTTTACGCGCCATTTATGTGCAATTTCATGAAGACCCGGTGATGGCGCTGCCCTAAGCTGTGTCGTCCTGTTCGTGAGCCCTTTGTCGCCCGGAGCCCCCTGTTCATGAAGATCGTCATCGCCCCCGATTCATACAAGGAAAGCCTGTCCGCGCTGGAGGTTGCACAGGCGGTCGAGGCGGGTTTCCGCGCCGTGTTCCCGCAGGCCGACTACGTGCTGGTGCCGGTGGCCGATGGTGGCGAGGGCACGGTCGAGGCCCTGGTCGCCGCGACCGGCGGGCGACGGCTGGAGGTGGCGGTGACCGGCCCCTTGGGCGAGTCGGTGCAGGCCTTCTACGGGCTCACCGGCGACGGTGAAACGGCGGTGATCGAGATGGCCGCGGCCAGCGGCCTGGCGCTGGTGCCGCCGGCGCGGCGCAATCCGCTCCTCACCACCTCGCGCGGTACCGGCGAGCTGATCCGCAGCGCGCTCGACGCCGGCGCGCGCCGCTTCATCCTCGGCATCGGTGGCAGCGCGACCAACGATGGCGGGGCCGGCATGGTACAGGCCCTGGGCGCGCGCCTGCTGGACCGGGATGGGCAGGTGTTGGCACCCGGCGGTGCGGCGCTGGCGGCGCTGGCGCGCATCGATGTGTCGGCACTCGACCCGCGCCTGGCCGAATGTCGCATCGAGGTCGCCTGCGATGTGGATAACCCGCTCACCGGCCCGCGCGGTGCCTCGGCCGTGTTCGGCCCGCAGAAGGGCGCGACCGCCGGGATGGTGCCCACCCTGGACGCCAATCTGGCCCATTTCGCCCGCATCATCGACCGCGACCTGGGTGTCGCGGTCGATCAGGTACCCGGTGCCGGTGCCGCCGGTGGCATGGGCGCGGCGATGCTGGCCTTCTTCGGCGCGACCCTCAAACCCGGCATCGAGATCGTCACCGCGGCGGTCGGACTCGAGGCCCACGTCCGCGATGCCGATCTCGTCATCACCGGCGAAGGCCGCATCGATTTCCAGACCGTCCACGGCAAGACGCCGGTCGGTGTCGCCCGCGTGGCCAAGCGCCACGGCAAGCCGGTGATCGGCATCGCCGGCTCGCTCGGGGCCAATGTCGGCGTCGTCTACGCGCACGGCATCGACGCGGTGTTCAGCGTGCTGAACGCGCCTTGTTCGCTGGATGACGCCTTGCGCGAGGCTGCGGTGAATGTCGAACTCACGGCTCGCAACGTTGCCGCCACCCTGCGCGTGGGCATGTCTGCCCGCCCGTGCTGAAGGATTCCCTGTCCGAAACGGAAATTGCCGTTCGCACTCAGGCGGTCCGGTCCTTCGTGCCGGTGGCGCGTTCTGCTGCAGCGTCCGTCGCTTCCGTGCTGCGCTCGGTCGTCACCCACCAGATCCCGGCCGACACCATCGCCAGCGCGAGGGCGTTGCGCCATTGCAGGATGTCCTCGCCGAGGAAGATCGCCGACAGCACGGCCCCGAACACCGGAATGAGGAAGTTGTACACGGTGACCATGCCGACGCGGTTGTACTTCAGCAGCGTCGCCCAGATGGCGAAGGCGGCCGAGGACAGCACCACCATGTAGGCCAGCAGCGCGGTGGAGGCGAGGGTGAAGCCCTGCAGGGTGCCGCCGCTGCCATAGCCCATGGCCAGCAGCACCGCGCCGCCGATGGTGAGCTGGTGGCCGGTCATCACCATCGAGTCCATGCGTTGCGACAGACGCTTGCCATAGATGGTGGCGGCCGACAGCACGAAGGCCGCGATGACGATGAAGCCCTCGCCCAGCAGCGTGAACTCGAAGTCGAAGCCGGCCGCGCCGCCCGCCAGATTGACCACCATGACGCCGGCGAAGCCCACCGTGCAGCCGAGGACCTTGCGATAGCTCAGGCGGTCGTTGTGATAGATGAAATGCGCCAGCAGCACGCTGAAGAAGGTGCCGGTGGCGTTGAGGATCGAGCCCTTCACGCCGGTGGTGTAGGCCAGGCCGACGTAGAAAAAGACGTACTGCAGCGTGGTCTGGGTGATGCCGAGCAGGCCGAGCGCTCCGAGGTCGCGGCCGGTCAGCCGGAGCACCGGTTTCTTCATCAGGCTGGCGAGCACGAGCAGCACCCAGCCGGCGAACAGGAAACGCCAGCCGGCGAACACCAGCTTGCCCGGAATGTCGTCGGCGGCGATGCCGAACATGGCATAGCCGTTCTTGATTGCCGGGTAGGCACTGCCCCACAGCATGCAGCACAGCGTGGCGAGCAGGAGAACGGCCCTCGGCCCGGTAAAGTAGCGGCGACTGTCCATTGGTACGAATCTCCCTGTACAAGTGGTGATGCGCGCCCGTTCTCCAGGGAAGGGGCGCGGCGGATGTAATGGCGGGGGGACGCTGCGGGTTCAGGTCACCGGTGCGGGGTTGAACAGCACCAGCGCGTTGGCGAGCTTCCAGTGTTCGGCCCAGGTCTTCCTGCGGCCGCTGGCGACGTCGAGCATCAGGTGGAACAGCTCCCAGCCCACGTCTTCGATCGTGGCGTCGCCGGTGGCAATGCGGCCGGCATCGACATCCATCAGGTCATGCCAGCGCTGGGCGAGCTCGCTGCGGGTGGCGACCTTGATCACCGGGCATTCTGCCATGCCATAGGGCGTGCCGCGACCGGTGGTGAAGATGTGCAGGTTCATGCCCGCGGCCAGTTGCAGCGTGCCGCAGATGAAGTCGCTGGCCGGGGTCGCGGCATAGATCAGCCCCTTCTGCTTCAGCTTCTCGCCCGGCGCGAGCACGCCGGAGATGGGGGCGGTGCCGGACTTGATGATCGAGCCCATTGCCTTCTCGACGATGTTCGACAGTCCGCCCTTCTTGTTGCCCGGGGTGGTGTTGGCGCTGCGGTCGACCTGGCCGCGCTGCAGGTAGGCGTCGTACCAGGCCATCTGCGCGATCATCGCCTCGGCCACGCCAGCGTCGATGGCGCGTGCGGTGAGCTGGTCGATGCCGTCGCGCACCTCGGTGACTTCCGAGAACATCACCGTGGCGCCGGCCCGCACCAGCAGGTCGGTGGCGAAGCCGACCGCCGGGTTGGCGGTCACGCCCGAGAACGCATCGCTGCCGCCGCACTGCACGCCGACGACCAGTTCGGCGGCCGGCACCGTCTCGCGCCGGCGTGCGTTGAGGCGTTCGAGATGTTCCTCGGCGGTGCGCATGATCGATTCGATCATGGACATGAAGCCGACATGGCGTTCGTCCTGCAGGCAGACGACGTCGAGCGCGGGTTCCGCACTGGTGCCGACGTCGGCGACGTTGCGTTCGTCGACGATGGGGATGCTGCCGGGTGGCAGCAGGCGTTCGGGCTGCAGCTTCTCGCAGCCCAGGCTGACGACCATGACCTCGCCGCCGAAGTTGGGGTTGAGGCTGATGTTGCGCAGGGTGCGGATCGGCACGATGGCATCGGGTGCGTCGATCGCCACGCCGCAGCCATAGCTGTGTTCCAGCCCGACGACGTCGTCCACGTTGGGGTACTTCGGCAGCAGCTCGGCCTTGATGCGCGCGACCGCGAAATCCACCACGCCGGCCACGCACTGCACCGTGGTGGTGATGGCGAGGATGTTGCGCGTGCCGACCGAGCCGTCGGGGTTGCGAAAGCCCTCGAAGGTGTAGCCCTCCAGCGGCGGCAAGGGCGCGGTGCGCCTGGTGGCGATCGGCAGGCCGTCGAGTTCGCGCGCCTCGGGCATCCGCAGCAGGCGTTCATGCACCCAGCTGCCGGCCGGGATGTCCTTCAGCGCATAGCCGATGGCGACGTCGTAGCGCCGTACCGCGGTGTCGGCGGGGATGTCGACCAGCGCCACCTTGTGGGCCTGTGGCACAGGCTCGCGCAGCACGAGACCGTCCGGCAGCGCCGTGCCGGCCGGCAGGCCGCCGTCATTGGCGACGATGGCGACGTTGTCCGCGGGGTGCATGCGGATCGTGAGCGGGGCGGGGCGGTGGGACATGGCGTGGCTCGGCGTGGGCGGGAGGGGCGCGTCCGGCATCAGGGCGCGGGGAGGTCGACGATCTCGACCCAGTTCGGATTGCGGCCGACCTCGATGCGCTGCACGGAGGCCAGCGCGCCGCTGACGGGGTCGATGGCGTAACGGCTGAGCCGGTCGGACAACTGGCCGACGGCGAGCAGCCATTGCCCGCGGCTGTCGATGGCGAAGCCGCGCGGCTGGGTTTCGGTCGGCACGTGGCCGACGAGGGCGAGCCGGCCGCTGTCGGCATCGATACGGAATGCGGCGAGCGTGCTCGAACGGCGTTCGCTGGCGTACAGGAAGCGGCCATCCGGCGTGAGCTGCAGGTCCGCGGCCCAGGGTTCGCCCTCGAAGCCGGGCGGCAGGGAATCGACGGTCTGCAGCGGCGCGAGCGTGCCGGTGTCCGCGTCGAAACCGAGCACGTCCACGCTGGCGTCGAGTTCGTTGAGCAGATAGACCAAGCGGCCGTTCGGGTGGAAGCGCAGGTGGCGCGGCCCGGCGCCAGGGCGCACGGTCAGTGCGGCGGGGACGTTCGGTGTCAGCTGCCCACTCGCGGCGTCGAAGGCGAACTGCATCACCACACCGCCGCCCAGGCTGGTGGCGAGTACGTGGCGGTTGGACGCCGCGGGCAGGATGGCGTGGGCGTGGCGGCCGGTGGCGATCGACTGCCGTACCGGCTCCGCGCGGCCGTCGGCAGCGATCGGGCTGACGGTGACCACGTCACCCTGGTAGGACGCGGCGAACAGCCAGCGACCGCTGCGATCGGTGGCGATGTAGGCCATGCTGGCCGGCAGCGGCGCTTCGCCCAGGCGGCTCAGCGTGCCGTGGATGGGGTCGATGGCGAAGCTGACCACCGCCATCGGCTCGCTGCGCCGCGCCACGTAAAGGAAGCAGCGGCAGGGGCTGACGGCGAGTGGCATCACCGTGCCGCCGACCTCGGCAGTGCCGAGCGGCGCCAGCGTGCCGTCGGTCGCCATCGACAGGATGGCGATGTCGCCGCTGTCGGCGTTCGAGATATAGACGACGGTGCTCATGGCCGGCTCACAGACCCAGTGCACGCGGCAGCCACAGCGACAGGCCGGGGATGTAGGTGACCAGCAGCAGCACCGTGAAAAGTGCGACGAAGAAGGGCATCGTCGCCTTCGTCACCACGCCGATCGGCAGCTTGGCCACCGCGCTGCCCACGAACAGCACCGTGCCTACCGGCGGCGTGATCAGGCCGATGCCCAGGTTCACCATCATGATCATGCCGAAGTGCACCGGGTCGATGCCGAGCGCGGTGACCACCGGCAGCAGGATCGGGGTCAGGATCAGGATCAGCGGGGCCATGTCCATCAGCGTGCCCAGCGCCAGCAGCATGACGTTGATCAGCGCCAGGATGACGTAGCGGTTGTCCGAGACCGTGGTGAAGGCAGCGGTGACCTTGGTCGGGATCTGCATCAGCGTCATCAGGTAGCCGAAGGCGGCGGCGAAGCCGATCAGGATCATGACGATGGTCACGGTCTTGACCGTGCGGTGCATCAGCTTGGGCAGTTCCGACCACTTGTAGTCGCGATAGATGAACATCGTCACGAAGAAGGCGTACACCACCGCGATTGCCGCGGACTCGGTGGCGGTGAAGACGCCGCTCAGAATGCCGCCGAGGATGATGACGATGGTCAGCAGGCCCCACATCGCTTCGCCGACGATCTTCAGCGCCTGACGCAAGGGGATCGGGTCGCCCTTGGGGTAGTTGCGCTTCTTGGCGATGAACAGGCACATGATCGCCAGCGTCAGCCCGAGCAGCAGACCGGGGACCACGCCGGCCATGAACAGGCTGGCGATCGACACCGTGCCGCCGGCGGCGAGCGAATAGATCACCGCGTTGTGGCTGGGCGGGATCAGGATGGCCTGCACCGAGCCGCTGACCGTGACGGCGGTGGCAAAGGCGCGCGGATAGCCCTTGCGCTCCATCTCGGGGATCAGCACCGAGCCGACCGAGGCCGTGTCCGCCACCGACGAGCCGGAGATGGCGCCGAAGAAGGTCGAGGCCAGGATGTTCACCAGCGACAGCCCGCCGCGGATGAAACCCACCAGCACCCCGGCGAAGGCCACCAGACGGCGCGACATGCCGCCTTCGGCCATGATCGCGCCGGCCAGCACGAAGAAGGGAATCGCCAGCAGGGAGAACTTGTTGACCCCGGAGGCGAGCTGGATCATGACCGCTTCGAGCGGCAGCTCGATCCACAGCGCGCCGACCAGCGCCGCCAGGCCCAGCGAATAGGCGACCGGCACCCCGATCGCGATGAAGACGGCGAGACTGCCGAGCAGGACCAGGGCGTCCATCATGCGCCTCCTTCGGCGTGTTCTTCGTGGTGCTCGTCGAAGCGCACGATCGGGCGCATGTGCTGGCTGCCGAAGACGATGCGTTCGATGACGAACAGCAGGGTGATCATGCTGCCGACCGGCAATGCGAGATAGGTGTAGCCGACCGGCATCGAGGGCAGTTCGGCGACGGTCTGGCCCATGGTGGCCAGCACCAGGTCCATGCCGTACCAGGCGACGAAGAGGCTGATGGCCGCCATCAGCAGGTCGACCAGCTTCGCGCACAGCCCCTGCAGGGTCGCAGGCAGGCGCTCGGTCAGCATGGCCACCGCGATGTGGCCGCCGGCACGGTAGCTGGCCGCGGCGCCGACGAAGGTGAACACCACCATCAGCATGATCGAGATCGGCTCGGGCCAGTGCGAGCCGGTGCCCAGCACGTAGCGCGAGAACACGCCCCAGGGAATGATCAGGGACATGGCCAGGATGGACAGGCCGGCGACCCAGATGCAGGCGTGATAGAGATGGTCCATCAGCCGGACGAAGGGATGACTCATTTGGAGAAGACTCCGGAGGTGGGGCCGATGCCCGCTCGGAACACCGGCCCCTGGGAGAGACGTCTTGGGCCTTACTTGACGGCTTCGATGCGCTTGATCAGGTCGGCGTACTTCTCGCCGTACTTCGCGCGCACCGGCGCGGTGGCGTCGTAGAAGGGCTTGTTGTCCACCTCGATGAACTCGACGCCGGCAGCCTTCAGCTTGGCCACGCTTTCCTCCACGCTCTTGTTCCACAGCTCGCGCTGTTCCATCTGCGCCTCGCGGCCCAGCTTCTTGAACATCGCCTGGTCGTCCGCCGACAGCTTGTCCCAGGTGACCTTCGACATCACGATGATCTCGGGAATCATCAGGTGCTTGGTCTGGGTGTAGTACTTGGTGCCGGTGGTGTAGTGGTTCGAGGTGAACAGGCTGGGCTCGTTGTTCTCGGCGCCGTCGATCACGCCGGTCTGCAGCGCGGTGAAGACTTCGCCGTAGCCCATCGAGATGCCGTTGCCGCCCATCGCGTTCATGGTGTCGATGAACAGCGGATTGCCCATCATGCGGATCTTCTGGCCCTTCAGGTCGTCGGGCGTGCGCACCGGCTTCTTGGTGTAGAGGCTGCGGCTGCCGGCCACGGTGAAGGCGAGCGCCACCATCTTGGCCGGCGAGGCGCTGATCTTGTCCAGCATCTCCTGGCCGATCGGGCCGTCGAGCACCGCGTGCAGGTGGGCTTCGTCGCGGAACATGAAGGGCATGTTGAAGACGTTGACCTCGGGCACCACGTTGCCGACCGGGCCGAGCGAGGTGCGCAGGATCTGGATCGCGCCGAACTGGGTCTGCTCGATCATCGTCTTCTCGTCGCCGAGCACACCGCCGGGGAACATCTGGAACTTGATGCGGCCGTTGGTGGCGGCCTCGACCTTCTTGCCCATGTTCTCGACCGCGACCACGGTCGAGTAGCCGGCGGGGTGGACGTCGGCGGCCTTCATGACCATCTGCGCACTGGCGCTCATCGGAGCGAGGCCGGCGAAGCCGAGCGCCGCCATCAGGGCGCCGGTGGCGAGGAACTTCCTGCGGGTTTTCATCTGAGTCTCCTTCCTTTGGCGAGGTGCTACGAGGCCGCTTGCGGCGGTGCGCGGCCGGTTATGAAAAGGGATTGCGGGGTCAGTCGAACGGTCCCTTGGTGACGAAGCCGCCACCCTGGTACAGCGCGACCGGATCGTTGCGGTCGATGGTCTGCTGGCGCGCCTCGACTTCGTCGCGGAAGACGTCCGAGCTGTCGAGCGGGCGGTAGCCGATGTGTCTGGCGTAGGTGTTGTCCCACCAGGTGGTGGCGTTGTCCGACATGCCGTAGATGACGCTGTGGCCGACGATGGGGGCGGTCAGGCCGGCCACCACCAGGCGCTCGAGGTCGTCGTAGCTCATCCAGGTCGCGAGCATGCGGCGGTCGACCGGGGCCGGGAAGGACGAGCCGATGCGCAGGCTGACGGTCTCGATGCCCCAGCGGTCGAAGTAGAGCTGGGCGAGGTTCTCGCCGAAGGCCTTGGACAGACCGTAGAAGCCGTCTGGGCGGACCGGCACGCGGGTGTCGATCACCTCGTCCTGGCGGTAGAAGCCGGTGACGTGGTTGGAGCTGGCGAAGATGATGCGCTTGACGCCGTTCTTGCGCGCCGACTCGTACAGGTTGTAGGCGCCGACGATGTTGCCGGCGAGGATCGGCTCCCACGGCTGCTCGGTGGATACGCCGCCCATGTGCACCACGGCGTCGACGCCTTCGAGCAGGCCCAGCATGGCGTCCTTGTCTTCCAGCGAGGCGATCATGATCTCTTCGCCGGCCTCGGGGGCGCCGAGGTCCGAACGGTGGCTCACGCGCAGCACGTCGCAGTAGGCGCGCAGGCGGGGGCGCAGCACCTTGCCGAGGTTGCCGGCCGCGCCGGTCAGCAGCAGGCGCTTGAAGCGGATGGGGGAGGCGGGTTTGTCGAGCATGTTGGTCGTCCTGGGTTCGAAGCGGGAGTTCAGCCCTTGAAGCGTGCAGCCAGTGCCTGTGCGCCGTCGCGCAGCACGTTTTGGTCGGCGCCGACGGCGACGAACAGGCAGCCGAGTTCGACGTAGCGCTGCGCCAGCGCCTCGTCGCCGGTCAGGATGCCGGCGGCCTTGCCGCAGGCCTGGATGCGGCGGATCGCGTCCTCGATCGCGGCCAGCACGTCCGGGTGCTTGGGATTGCCGAGATGGCCGAGTGCGGCCGACAGGTCGCCCGGGCCGATGAAGACGCCGTCGATGCCGTCCACGCTGGCGATCGCTTCCAGGTTCTTCAGCCCGTCGATGGTCTCGACCTGCACCAGCACGCAGATCTCGTCCTGGCAACGATGGGCGTAATCCTTGACGCGGCCGTAGTTGGACGCGCGCGGCGCGCCGGCGTAGCCGCGTACGCCCTGGGTCGGGTAGCGCGTGTAGGCGACGGCGTTGCGGGCCTCTTCCTCGGTCTGCACGTAGGGGACGAGCAGGGTCTGCACGCCGATGTCGAGCAGGCGCTTGAACAGCACCATGTCATTCCAGTAGGGGCGGATGATGGCCGAGGCCGTGCCGCCGTTCATCGCCTGCAACTGCGACAGGATGGTGCCGACCTCGTTGGGCGAGTGCTCCATGTCGAGCAGCAGCCAGTCGTAGCCGCAATGGGCGAGGATCTCGGTGCTGATGTTGCTGCACAGGTGCGACCACAGGCCGATCTGCTTCTGGCCGGACTGGATGGCGTGCTTGAAACGGTTGATGGGCAGGTCCATGGTCGGTTCCGTCAGGGCTGTTGGAGGTGGCAGGCACCGCGGCGACGGGCGTCGTCCATGGCGCCCGCCTGGGAGAGCGGTCGGGGTCGGGGGCTCAGTTGCCGGCGATCTTGTGGTTGGCGGCGATCTCCAGGGCCTGCACCAGGCCGGAGTGGTCCCAGGCCGCGCCGCCGTGGGCGGTGCAGGCGTTCATCAGCTGCAGCGCGCTGGCGGTGTGGGGCAGCGACAGCCCCAGGGCCCGTGCGCCTTCGAGCGCGAGGTTGAGATCCTTCTGGTGCAGCTCGATGCGGAAACCGGGGTTGAAGGTGCGCTTGATCATGCGCTCGCCATGGACCTCGAGGATGCGCGAGGACGCGAAGCCCCCCATCAGCGCCTGGCGTACCTTGGCCGGGTCGGCGCCCGCCTTGGAGGCGAACAGCAGCGCTTCGCCGACGGCCTCGATGTTTAGGGCGACGATGATCTGGTTGGCGACCTTGCAGGTCTGGCCGTCACCGTTGCCGCCGACCAGGGTGATGTTCTTGCCCATCAGCTCGAACAGCGGCCTGACCTTCTCGAAGGTGGCTTCGTTGCCGCCGACCATGATGGTCAGGGTGCCGGCCTTGGCGCCGACCTCGCCGCCCGACACCGGCGCGTCGAGGTACTCGCATCCCAGTGCGTTGATGCGCTGGGCGAATGCCTTGGTAGCGATCGGCGAGATCGAGCTCATGTCGACCACGATCTTGCCGGCGGACAGGCCTGCGGCGGCGCCGTCCTCGCCGAACAGCACCTCACCGACGTGCGGCGTGTCGGGCACCATGAGGAAGACGATGTCGGCCTGCCGTGCCACTTCGCGGGCGTTGGCGCAGGCCTTGGCGCCCTTCTCCAGCAGTTCGGCCGGCACGCCGCTGCGCGACTGCGCGAAGAGTTCGTGACCGGCCGCGAGCAGCTTGCCCGCCATCGGTGCGCCCATGATGCCGAGGCCGATGAATCCGAGTTTCATGTGAGTTCTCCGTGATCGTATGAAATGACGTGGGGTCGGGGGTGGCGGCTCAGCGCACCATGCACGGCCGCTTGTTGTCGAAGGTCCAGCCCGGGATCAGGTATTGCATGGCCACCGCGTCGTCGCGCGCGCCGAGGCCGTTTTCCAGGTAGCAGCGGTGGGCCTTCTCGAGCTGGTCCTCGTCGAGCTCGATGCCCAGGCCGCCCTTCTGCGGCACGGCGACCTTGCCGTCGACGATCTGCAGCGGCGCACGCGTCAGGCGCTCGCTGCCTTCCTGCCAGATCCAGTGGGTGTCGATGGCGGTGATGCGGCCGGGCGCGGCGGCGGCGCAGTGGGTGAACATCGCCAGCGAGATGTCGAAGTGGTTGTTGGAATGGGAGCCCCAGGTCAGGCCCCATTCGTGGCAGATCTGCGCCACCCGCACCGAACCGGCCAGCGTCCAGAAATGCGGGTCGGCGAGCGGGATGTCCACCGACTGCAGCTGGATCGAATGCCCCATCTGGCGCCAGTCGGTGGCGACCATGTTGGTGGCGGTGGGCAGGCTGGTCGCGCGGCGGAATTCGGCCATCACCTCGCGGCCGGAAAAACCGCCTTCGGCGCCGCAGGGGTCTTCCGCGTAGGCCAGCACGCCGTGCAGGTCGCGCAGCAGGCGCACCGCATCCTTCAGCAGCCAGCCGCCGTTGGGGTCGAGCGTCACGCGTGCCTGCGGGAAGCGTTCGTGCAGGGCACGGACGGCTTCCACCTCTTCCTCGCCGCGCAGCACGCCGCCCTTGAGCTTGAAGTCGTTGAAGCCGTAGCGCGCGTGGGCGGCCTCGGCCAGGCGCACCACACCCTCGGGCGTCATCGCTTCCTCGTTGCGCACGCGGAACCAGGCTTCGTCGGCGTCCGCTTCGCTGCGGTACTTCAGGTCGGTCCGGTTGCGATCGGCGACGAAGAACAGGTAGCCGAGCATCTCGACTTCCGTGCGCTGCTGGCCTTCGCCGAGCAGGGCCGCGACCGGCACGCCCAGGTGCTGACCGAGCAGGTCGAGCAGCGCGGCCTCGACCGCGGTGACGGCGTGGATGGTCACGCGCAGGTCGAAGGTCTGCAGGCCGCGGCCGCCGGCATCGCGGTCGGCGAAGCGCTGGCGCATGGCATTGAGCACGGCGTTCCAGTTGCCGACCGGTTGTCCGACGATCAGGCTGCGGGCGTCTTCCAGCGTCTGGCGGATCTTCTCGCCGCCGGGCACCTCGCCCAGGCCGGTATTGCCCGCGCTGTCCGTCAGGATGAGGATGTTGCGGGTGAAGTAAGGGCCGTGTGCGCCGCTCAGGTTCAGCAGCATGCTGTCCTGGCCGGCGACCGGGACGACTCGCATGGTGGTGACGACCGGGGCGTGGCTGGCGGGCTGGGAAAGGCTCATGAAGAGGGCTCCTGCGTCCTGCGGCTTAAGATGTCTGACATCCTATAATTCGGCTTTTCCTCATGCAAGACTTTTCCTGATGAATGAAAAGATTCTATTTATTGCTTTGCAGCATGAAATGCGCGCAGACAAAGAGTTTTTTCGCTTTCCATAAGGGCTCAAACCCTTACTGGATTGCATGAATGGGGGCTTCAAGGCGTGTCTGGTGGTGTGATGACCAGGCCGATCCCCGAGGTTTTACTGATGATGTCTGACAAGTGCTGGTTCTGACGAGCATTCGCGTGCTTGGCTGAAGACGTCAGACAACATACAATTCAGCCCTAATCCAACGACATGCGACAGGCGCTCGCCTGCCGCCTCGCCGATCACTGACGAGGGCGCGCTGCGCGATACGACATGAGTCCCGACCCCCTTCCTTCCGCATCGAAACCGCGCCGCCCCGCCCGCGGTCTGGCGCACGACGTGGTGGCTGACCTGACGCAGCGCATTCAGACAGGCGAACTCCGACCCGGCGACAAGCTGCCGACCGAATCCGAGATCGTGCGCGAACGGGGTGTCAGCCGTACGGTGGTACGCGAGGCGATCTCGCGACTGCAGGCCGCCGGCCTGGTCGAGACGCGCCACGGCATCGGTTCATTCGTGCTGGCGCCGGCCCGCGCGCCGCAGGGCACCTTGCGCATCGACCCCGCCACCTTGCACACGGTGCGTGACATCATCTCCATCCTGGAACTGCGCATTGCGCTCGAGACCGAGGCCGCATCGCTGGCGGCCGTGCGCCGCACCGACGCCCAGCTCGACGAGATGCGCGCGGCGCTCGACGATTTCCAGGACGCGGTGGGCAACCAGGGCAACTGTGTCGGCGCCGACATCCGCTTCCACCTCGCAATCGCCAAGGCCACCGGCAATCCGCACTTTTCCGACTTCATGAAGCACCTGGGCGAAGCCATCATTCCGCGTGCCCGGGTCAACACCGCCCGGCTGGCGGGCGACGACTTCGCCGCCTACCTGTACCGCGTCAATCGCGAGCACGAGGACATCTACAACGCGATTCGCCGGCAGGACACCGAGGCGGCGCGGGCGGCGATGCGCACCCACCTGTCCAACAGCCGCGAGCGTCTCGTGCGTGTGCAGGAAGAGGCGGAGCGTCCGCCGGCCTGAGTGCCGCGTGGGCGCGGTCGGCCATCTGAGCAAGGAAGGGTCTTGGACATCATCTTCGGCATCATCCTGCCGGTTTTCGGCACGCTCGCGCTTGGCTATGCCGCGGCGCGCCTCGGCGTGTTCGACGAGGCGGCCAATCGCGGGCTGTCCCTGTTCGTGTTCAACTTCGCCCTGCCCTTGATGCTGTTCCGTGCCATCGCCCAGGCCGATCTGCCGGAGGCGATGCCCTGGGGCTACCTGCTGTCCTACTACATCGGCGCCTTTGGCGTGTTCGGCATGGCGATGGTGGCGGCGCGCGCCCTGTTCGCGCGCCGTACCGACGAGCAGGCGGTACTGGGCCTCGGCGCCGGCTTCTCGAATACCGGCATGCTCGGCATCCCGCTGGTGATGACCGCCTACGGTCCGTCTGCGGCCTTGCCCCTGTTCGTGATGATTGCCTGCCACAGCCTGCTGATGCTGCCGCCCACCACCGCGCTGATCGAGGCCGCGCGCGGCGGCAGGCAGTCGGCGGCGGCGACCTTGCTGAACCTGGGCAGGAGCGTGCTGGGCACGCCGATCATCTGGGGTCTTTCCTGCGGGCTGGCCTTCGCGCTGTCGGGCATCGAGATTCCCGGCCCGTTCGATGCCGTGGCCAAGGGCCTGGGCGGTGCGGCCACGCCCTGCGCGCTGTTCGCGCTCGGCGCCTCGCTGACGCGCTACAGCCTGGGTGGCAACCTGCGCGAGCCAGCCGTGCTGGTGGCCCTCAAGACGGTCGTGCATCCGCTGCTGGTGTGGCTGCTGGCCACGCAGGTGTTCGACGTGCCCCCGTTGTGGATGATGACCGGCGTGCTGCTCGCGGCCCTGCCGGCGGGGATCACGCCCTACCTGTTCGCCCAGCGCTACAACGCCTGCCAGTCGACCGTCGCCTCGGCCGTGTTCCTGTCGACCGTGCTGTCGGTGTTCACGCTGTCCGGACTGCTGTTCCTGTTGCGACCCTGACGCGCGCCGATGACCAATTTCCTCTCCATCCTGGGTTTCTCCTTCTCGGTCACCGGACCGATCTTCGTGCTGCTCGGCCTCGGCGTGCTGCTGCGCCGTACCGGCATGCTCACCGACGGTTTCATCGAGGGCGGCTCGAAGCTGGTGTTCACCATCGCCCTGCCCACCCTGCTCTTCATCAGCATCGCGCGCACGCGCATCGCGGAGTCGGCCAACGCCGGCATGATCGCCTACGGCCTGCTGGCGACGCTGGCGATCTACCTCGCGCTGGAGTGGGTGGCGAAGTACATCGTTCAGCCCGAGCGCGACCGTGGCGTGGTGGTGCAGGGCGCCTTTCGCTCCAATTTCGGTGTCATCGGCCTGGCCTACTGCGTCAATGCCTACGGCGATGCGGGTCTGGCGGCAGCTTCGCTCTACCTCGGACTGGTGACGATCCTGGTCAACATCCTCGGTGTCATCACCCTCAGCCGTTCGCTGCATCGCAGCCAGGGCGCCGGCCGCATCGCGCGCGGCATCGCGACCAATCCGCTCATCATCGGCATCCTGCTGGCGCTGCCGGTGTCGGCGCTGGAGATCCGCCTGCCGGCGCTGGCCCTGCAGTCGGCGCAATACGTCGCCGACATGACGCTGCCGCTGGCGCTGCTGTGCACCGGCGCGTCGCTGAACTTCCGCAGCCTGCGCTCGGAGATCGCCAGCACCGCGCTGGCGACGGTCGGCAAGCTGGTGCTCGTGCCGCTGGTGCTGACGGCGGGCGCCGTCGCGCTCGGCTTCCGCGGCATCGAGCTCGGCATCCTGATGCTGATGGCCTCCTCGCCCTCGGCCGCGGCCGGCTACGTCATGGTGCGCGCGATGGGCGGCAACGCCGCGCTGGCGGCCAACATCATCGCGCTGACGACCCTCGGCTCGCTGCTGACGACGAGTCTGGGCGTGATGCTGCTGCGCAGCGGCGGGCTGATCTGAGCCACGGCGCTTACACCGCAGCTTCGGGCGGTGCTTCGGCTGCGCCTGTCGCCTCGTCCGCCGGTTCCGCCAGCAAGGTGGCGATGTAGTCCTGCGGCAAGCGGTACTCGGCGGCGAGTTGCGCTGCGTCGGCGCCGCTGGCGCGAATCGCCTGCAGCCACCCTTCCAGACCGGTCGACAGCGAGCGGCCCGCCCGTTCCCCGTCGCGAGTGGCGCGTTCGCCTGCGGCGACCTCGTACTTGTTGCTGTAGCCGCGCGGCGTCACCATCAGGCCGTCGCGCACGAAGGTGTTGGAGTTGCCGATCAGCACGGTGGTCAGCATGCCGATATCGGCCTCGGTCATGCGCGCCAGCGTGGTGAATTCGATGCGCTGCTTCGGCCGGTAGGCCGACTTGACGATGGCGACCGGTGTGTCGGGGCGGCGGTGGCGCAGGAACAGGCGCTGGGCCTCTACGATCTGGCGGGTGCGACGGCCGCTCTTGGGGTTGTAGAGGGCGACGACGAAATCGGCGTAGGCGACGGCATCCAGGCGGCGGGCGATGGTCGGCCACGGTGTGAGCAGGTCCGACAGCGAGATCGCGCAGAAATCGTGCGTCAGCGGCGCGCCGACCAACGCGGCGCAGGTGTTGAGCGCAGAGGCGCCGGGGACGATCTCGACCTCGATGCCCGAGTCCGGCGTCCACCCGGCCTGGAACAGCACCTCGAAGGTGGGACCGGCCATGCCGTAGACACCGGCGTCGCCCGAGGACACCAGCGCGACCTTGCGGCCCTGGCGCGCGCGTTCGAGCGCCTCGATGGCGCGGTCCAGTTCCTCGGTCATCGACTTCCTGATGACCTCCTTGCCTTCGAGCAGGTCGGCGACCAGGCGGATGTAGGTGACGTAGCCGATCACGGTGTCGGCTTCGGCGATCGCGGCGCGCGCGCGCGCCGTGAGGTGCGCGTGGGCCCCGGGGCCGAGGCCGACGAGCATGATCTTGCCGCCGGAAGCGGCGGGGCGGAGGGGGTCGGGCGCGTTCATGCGGGCATCCTTGCGATGGAGACGGTGGCGTTGCGGCCATCGGAGCCGCGCAGCCGGTGTTTTTCGACGCGCAGGGCGCCGGGGTCGGTGGCGAGATCGGTTCCGGCGGCAAGCAGTGCGGCGGCTTCGGCCACCGAGGGTGTGCCGGTGTATTTGCGCACCGTTTCCGACGGGTTGGGCACGGCGACCGCGGCCAGCAGCTGCGGCGGAAAGAAGCGTGGCGTCCAGCCCGCCGCGGCGACGGCCTCGAGCAGGCCGGCTTCGTCGGCCTTGAGCGTGATGCTGGCCACGGTGACGACATCGCGGCGCGATGCGCCGATGCTGGCGAGGGCCGTGTCGATGGCCTGCGCGATGGTCGCGGCCGGTGTGCCGCGGTCGCAGCCGAGGCCGAGCGCGAGCCTCTGAAGAGCCCGGCCGGCACCCCCGTCCGCGCTCACGCCGCCTCCGGCGCGGAGGGACGGTAGATCACCCGCTTGCCGGTGAGGCGTCCGGCGTAGCTTGCGGGCAAGGGGCGGTGGCTGATCCACAGCACCGCGCCGAAACGCTCGGGATCGACGTCTTCCAGCCGTTCGAAGCGCTGGATGTTGGCCGGCAGCGGGCCGCTGCGGCCGTTGGCATGGCGCGACCACCAGTCGGTGCTGCCGGCTTCCTGCACCAGCGCGACCGGCTCGTCGTTCACTACTGCGGCGCTGGCGCGCACGATCTCGTCGTGGCTGGCCTCGAAGATCCAGCCCAGCTCGCGCCCCAGCAGGTCGACCGCCAGCGTCTCGCGTGCGTCCGATGCGGTGGTCAGCACCGGGGTGGCGCCTACTGCCTGTTGCAGCACGCCGGCGATGGCGTTGGCGCCGCCGAGGTGGCCGGACAGCACCGGGATCGCCCAGCGCCCCGCTTCGTCGAGCACCACCACGCCGGGGTCGGTCTCCTTGTTCTTCAGGTGGGGCGCGACCAGACGCACCACCGCGCCCAGCGACACGATGGCGACGATGCCGTCGAAGCCGGCGAACAGCGCCGGCACCTGGTCGCCGACCTTGCCTTCGTAACAGGCGAACGCGCCGGGGGCGGCGGCTTCGGCCTCGATGCCGAACTTCTGCGGCGCGAACAGCGTGGCACCGGGCAGCGCCGCGATGACGCGGCCGGCCAGCGCGATGCCGTGGCGAGTGATCGACACCACGGCGATGCGGGTGTTGGGAAAGGGCAGGTGTTGGGTCGTCTGTGGAGACATCGGGAGGGACCTCAGGAAACGGCCGTTACAGCCTGTTGTTCGGCGCGCTTGCGGCAGCCGCGGCGCAGCTCGCCGCGCTGGCGCTTGGGGTTCTGCACCAGCAGCAGCGACAGGTAATTGACCTTTTCGCCGCGCAGGCTGGCCACGTCATGCACGACGCGCTGTTTGGGCGCACCCACCTTCTCGACGAAGCAGCTGCTGGCGAGCAGGCCGCGGCGTGCGAGCAGGTCGAGCACCTCGTCGAGCAGCGGCTTCACCTTCATCAGCACCACGGTGTCGAACTCGTCGAGCAGGTGGTCGATGACGGCGGTGCCGTAGGCGGCGGGGATCACCGCCATCGTTTCGTCCTCTTCGGCCAGCGCGAGGTCGGCCACGGCCGCAGCGGCAGCGAAGGAGCTGACGCCGGGGATGGTGTCGACCTCGACCTCGGGTGCCAGCTCGCGTACGGCGCGCGCCAGGTGGCGGAAGGTGGAGTAGGTGGAGGCGTCGCCTTCGACCAGGAAGGCGAGGTCGCGGCCTTCGGCCAGCAGCTGCAACGTCTGCGCGGCGGCTCGTGCCCAGGCTTTGGCGAGCGTGATCGCGTCGCGTGTCATCGGGAACACCAGCTCGACGGCGTCGTCCGGAACCGCCAGCCCGCCACGGCGGGCGATGTCCAGTGCGTAGGAGGACTCCTCGGCGCGCTTGACCGGATAGGCCCAGCGTGCGCCGGACTGCAGCGCGGCCCAGCCCCGGCGGGTGATGAGGTCGGGGTCGCCGGGGCCGAGCGAGACGCCGATCAGGCGGCCGAAACGACGGGGGGTCAAAGTGGGCGCGTTCATGCGGTTTCCTTGCGGGCGGTGACGATCCACACCGGGTTCTGCGCAGCGAGCCGGTGCATGTCGAGGATGGGCTGGCTGCGCGCGGCCGACAGCATGGTCACGTCCCAGGCAGCACCGCTTGCGGCCAGTGCGGACGTGGCAGTGGCGAGGTTCTCGAGGGTGACGAAGTTCATCACCAGCCGGCCGCCGGCTCTGAGCCGGCGAAGCGCCAGGGCGATCAGTTCGCCCAGTTCGCCGCCCGAGCCGCCGATGAAGACCGCGTCGGGGTCGGGCCAGGCGTCGAGCCCGGCCGGGGCCTTGCCTTCGTGCAGGCTGTAGTTGCTCGCGCGCAGGCGACGGGCGTTGGCGCGCGCGTTGGCGGCATCGCCCGCGTTCTTCTCGATCGCCCACACATGGCCATGGCGGGCGATCCGGCTCGCCTCCAGGCCGACCGAGCCGGAACCGGCGCCGATGTCCCATACCCGGCTGTCGGCACGCAGCGCCAGCTTGGCGAGCGACACCGCGCGTGCCTCCAGCTTGGTGATCAGGCCCTTCTCGGGGCTGCGCTGCACGTAGTCGAGATCGTCGAGGCCGAACAGGGGGGTATCGGCGGGCAGGGCGCGGAGCGCGACGTCGGCTGCAGTCGCCGTCTCCCTGCCCGCCGCCGCTCCGTCTCGTCGCTCGGGGGAGTGCGAGCGTTCGATCACGAGGATGTTGGGCTCCGGAAAACGCCGGGTGGCGGCCTCGTGCAGGCTCAGTCCCTCGAAGACGGCCTCGTCGTCCAGGCACAGGCGGGCGACCACCGACAGGCGCAGGTCCTCGCCGCCGCCCGGCTCGCCATAGCCGGCCGCCAGCAAGGCGCGGGCGATGCGGTCGGGGCTGTTGGCCGGGCTGGTGAAGCTGGCGACCAGCGGATGCTCGGCGACGGCGCGGACCAATCGGTACAGGCCGTGCTCCGGCGTCGGCCCGGGCTGCAGCGGGTCGGCCCGCCATTCGCCGGCATCGGCGCCGTGGCAGGAGGTGAAGCGGGCCTCCTGCCACGGCTTTTTCAGGCGGGCGAAGGCGAGCTGCAGCGTGGACGGCGCGGGCAGCACCTCGATCCGCGCGGCGCTGAGCTTGCCGATCAGGAAGCCGGCGATGCCGTGGCACAAGGGGTCGCCGGTGGCGAGCACCACAGTGTGGCCGCCCTGCCCGGAAACCTCCTCGATCCAGCCCGGCACGCGGCTCAGCGCGCCGTCCATGTCCAGCAGGCGGGCGGCCGGCGCGTGTGGCGCGATCAGCGCCAGCGTGCGTTCGGCGCCGATGACGCAGGCAGCGGTGTCGATGCGCTGGCGAGCCGTGGCGCCAAGGCCGTCCCAGCCGTCGTCGAGGACGCCGACGATGCTGCAGACAGGAGCGGTAGGTTCAGGCATGCGTGGGCTCCGTCAGGTCGGCCTCGTTCACGGTCACGATCGGCACGCCCTCGAAGTTGCAGGCCAGCACCGTGAGCCGGTGCGGGCCGGGGTAGCGCTGGCGCAGGCTGCGAATGGCGCGCACGGCCAGCGCGCGGTGGAAGGCCGCGGCCAGGCCGAGTCCGGCCAGGCGTTCGGCGGCGAAGCGGGCGGTCTCGGCTGCGCGGATCTCGGCCACGAGATCGGGCGGCGCACCGACCTCGGCGGCGGCGGCGGCGATCAGCTCGCGGTCCACTTCCTCGCGCCAGGCGTGCGTGACCGACAGGCCCTGGGCGATCTTGGTGAGCTTGCCGACCATCGCGCCGACGATGATGTGCTGCATGCCCTGTTTGACCGCGGTGGTGAAGGCGGCCTTGACGAAGTCGCCCATCTGCACGAAGCAGGCTTCGTCCAGTTGCGGAAATTCGCGCATCGCACATTTCTCGGTGCGGCCGCCGGTGGTGAACACGACGCTGGTCTGGCCCTGGTTGGCGGCGACATCGATGGCCTGGATCACGCTGGCGCGGAAGGCGGCGGTCGAATACGGGCGGACGATGCCGGTGGTGCCGAGGATGCTGATGCCGCCGAGGATGCCGAGGCGGGCGTTGAGGGTCTTCTTCGCCATCTCCTCGCCGCCCGGTACCGAGATGGTCACCTCCAGGCTGTCGCCGGCCTCGAGGATGGGGGCGCCTGCCGCGCGTACGTTGTCGACGATGTTTCGCCTTGGTACCGGGTTGATCGCCGGGCCCCCAACGTCCAGCCCAAGGCCGGGCCTGGTGACTACGCCTACGCCGGGGCCGCCCTTCAGGATCACTGAACCTCCTCCGCCGGGGATGCGGCACACGTCGGCGGTGAGATGGGCGCCATGGGTGGCGTCCGGGTCGTCGCCGGCGTCCTTGACCGACACCGCACGGGCATGATCGCCGTCGACATGGCCGTCGGTGACTGCAAAGCGCACGCGCATCATGTTGGGCAGGACGCACTCCACCGCGTCCGGCACCTCGCCCTGCACCAGGCCGAGTGTGGCCGCGGCGGCGGCGGCGGCCGAGTTGGCGCCGGTCGAGAAGCCGGTGCGGTTGCCGCGGTCACGCTTGGCATCGCCCTTGCGCACCTTATCCGGCAATGCGTGTCCTGCCGCCATGGCCGGTTCTCAGCCCTGCAGGGCCTGCAACTGGCGGGCCTCGGCCAGCCCCAAGAGGGCGTGGATTGCCGCCACTACCAGGGTCGAGCCTCCCTTGCGGCCACGGATGACGATCCAGGGCACTTCGTCGAGCTCTGCCATCAGGTCCTTGGATTCGGCCGCCGACACGAAGCCGACCGGCATGCCGACGACAAGAGCCGGGCGCACGCCTTCGTCGCGGATCAGCCGCACCAGCTCGATCAGCGCTGTGGGTGCGTTGCCGATGCCGACGATGGCGCCGTCGAGCAGGCCGAGGCGGTGGGCCTTGCGCATCGCCTGTACCGCGCGCGTGGTGTCCTCGGCGCGGGCGCGTTCGATGACGTCGGTGTCGGAGATGAACTGATGGGTGCGCATGCCGAAGTGCGCGAGACGAGAGGCCGACAGGCCGACGCAGATCATCTCGACGTCGGCGACGATCTGCGTGCCGCCACCGAGGATGGCGGCCAGGCCGGCTTCCACTGCGTCCGTGTGGAAAGCGGTGAGGCCGTTGAAGTCGAAGTCGGCGTTGGCGTGGATCATGCGGCGCACGACCGGCCACTCCCCGGCGCCGTAGGCGTGGGCGCCGACCTCCGCGTCGATGATGGCGAAGGAGTCGTGCTCGATCGCGCGGCCGGCGGCGGTGAGCTGTTCGGTGACGGTGTTGGTGTTCATCGCGGCGCCGGCCTCAGGCGTGAGCATGTTCATGGGCGTGGCCATGGACGGAACCGTGGTGATGGCCATGGTCGTGGTCCGTGTGATGGACGTGTGTATGGCTGTGGTCATGCAGATGCTCGGCCTCGGCGGCAATGCGGTACTTGCAGCCGTCGCACTCCAGCAGCGCGCCCTCGGGCAGTTCCTGGCCGCCGACCTTGGCGTCGAGCAGATCGAAGATGCCCTTGTCGAACCCGAAGTGCGTGCCGAGGGCGAAGGCGATCTGCGGGTACTGGCGCTGCAGGCGTGCGACCTGGGCCTTGATGCGCTCCATCAGCACCCCGGTGAAGAGGTACACCGGCACGACGCAGATCTGCGTCATGCCCAGCCGCGCCTGGCGCTGGACGACGGTTTCGAGTCGCGGCCAGGTGACGCCGGTGAAGGCGAGGTCGACCAGCTCGTGGTCGCCGTCCTCGAACAGCCAGCGCGCCATCTTGGCCAGCTCGCCGTTGGCGCCCGCGTCCGACGAGCCGCGGCCGAGCAGCACCACGCCGGTGGTGCGCGGGTCGGGCATGTCGAGCTGCTTCAGCAGGCGGTCGAGCTGGCCCTTGAGCACGGTGAAGATCTCGCGCCCCATGCCGAGGTGGCGGGCGCAGGCGAAGGCGACGCCGGGGTGGCGCTGGCGCGCGCGCTCGATGGCGGCCGGCAGCTCCATCTTGACGTGGCCGGCGGCGTTGAGGATGAAGGGAATGGTGACGACGTGCCGTGCTCCGAGCGCGGCACGGTCGAGGCCCTCGTCGAGCAAGACCTCGGCGTGCTCGATGAAGCAGGTCTCGATGCGCCAGCCAGGGTGGCGGTCGCGCCACTGGGCGGCGAAATGCAGGATCTCCTTGTTGCCCTCGCGATTGCGCGAGCCGTGGCCGACGAGGAGGATGGCGGTGTCGTTCATGCGGATTCTCCGGTGGGCAGGCCGGCTTCGGTGGCAGGCGCGGAGGCCTTGCGGAAGCGGTGGCCGAAGCCCGGGTCGTAGAGCTTGGAGCGGGCGATGTCGGGCCAGTGGCGGGCGCCGAGCGCGGGGCTGGCGATGATCATGGCCTGGCTGGCGATCTTCTCGTCCTGGCAGCGGCGCTTGATGTCGGCCAGCGTGCCGCGGACGATCTTCTCCGCGCCCGGCCAGCTCGCCTTCTGCACCACCACGATGGGCGCCTCTTCCGGCCAGCCGGCGGCGCGCAGCGCGCGCTGCACCTCGTGCAGCAGCGTGATCGACAGGAAGATGCACAGCGTCGTGCGGTGCGCGGCGAGCGCCGCCAGATCCTCGTCCGGCGGCATCGGCGTGCGCCCGGCGACGCGGGTGAGAATCACGGTCTGCGTCACTTCCGGCAGGGTCAGGGTCTCACCGGCTGCGGCGGCCGAGGCCATCGCCGAGGACACCCCCGGCACGACCTGCCAGGTGATGCCGGCCGCGTCCAGCGGGCGGGTCATCTCGACCAGCGCGCCATACAGGCCGGGGTCGCCGGTCTGCAGGCGCACCACGGTGTGATGGCGGGCGCAGGCGTCGAGCAGCCAGGCGCTCATGGCCTCGAGCGTCATGTCCCTGGAGTCGCGGATCTCGCAGTCGGCTGGCGCGTACTGCGTGGCCGTGCGGTCGACCAGCGAACCGGCGAACAGGATCGCTCCGGCCTGCTCGAGCAGGCGGCGGCCCTTCACGGTGATCAGGTCCGGGTCGCCGGGTCCTGCGCCGACGAACCAGACCGTGCCGGGTATTCCGGCCATCAGCCGCGCGCCGGGACGGCGAAGCAGAGCTGGACCAGCGGGCGATGCGCCTGCGACTGCAGCAGCCTGACCACGGCCACCGTCAGCACCGGCTCGATCAGCACCACCGGCAGGTAGGCCGCGGCAAAGGTCATCCATTCGGCGAAGGGTGTGGCGACCTCGCCCATCGACAGCCAGAAGCCGACCATCGCTGCAACGCCGGCGTAGTAGGCGGCGTCGAGCTTGAGCACCGACCTGATCTCGGTCGCCGCACCCGCGGCGAGCTTGCGGCCCAGGCCGAGATGCAGCGCAAGCAATGGCATGGCCAGCGACAGGAAATTGACGCCCAGATGCAGCAGGTCGGCCGGCTCGAAGACTACGCCCTGCAGCAGCAGGCCGAGGCCGAAGCCGAGCAGCGTGGGCACGAAGCCCAGCGCCAGATAGATCGGCATCGCGCCGATGAAGTGCAGTTCCGACGCGCCGGCAGGCAGGTGGAAGCTCTGCATGAAGACCGAGAAGAACAGCGCCGCGAGCAGTGTGCGCAGGATGAGCTGTGGCCGCTTGACCACTTGCGGTGCCTGGGCGGCGACAAGGCCGATGGCGGCGAGGTTGGCGGCGGCGATCTTGGCGCCGGAAAGGATGCCCGGTTCGATATGCATGATGACTCCCCACGAGTGCTTTGAATCAACGATGGGAGCCACGCAGGCGGAGTGTGCGTACGTGCGCGCACCCTGGCCTCGCCAAGAACGTGCGGACGCATGCAATACGAATCGGCTGGAGCTTCCGGCGCACGCGGGCAGCCGGCGGAAAACCAGTCGGATCGAACCCTCACCCCGGGGCTCACATCAACCAAACTCGATCGGGCCGGTCTTCTGGCTTGCCTTCTTCCTCGTCCGCCGACCTTCCCGAGCGCAAGGCTCAGTGGCGTGTGGCGGAGTCGTCAGGCTTACAGCAGCGGGGGCTGCGCCGGACTGGTCGTACGCGCGGGGCGGACGACGTCACCGGACTTCCCGTTTCACCCTGTCATGCGGTTGCATGACAAGGCACCCGGATCGAATGCGGGCGCAGACTAATCGAAACCGATCGGGATACGCAAGTTGCCGCTGCGGAAGGTCGCGGCGTGACCGCAGGGTAGAGGTGACATTCCGATGGGCTGCGCCACGTCTTGAATAGCGTGCGCGCCTGGGCTTTAGTGAAAGTGCGCCGACGGCCGCGGGGGCGCGCTTTCCGGGAGACGCAGCATGTTGATCACACGCGAGGTGCTGACCCGCATGGGGGCGACCGGTCCAAATGCCGATCGCTATGTCGAGGCGCTCAATGCGGAGATGGCCCGGCATGCCATCGACACGGCGCCGCGCGTCGTTCATTTCCTGGCCCAGACGCTGCACGAGTCGGGCTGCCTGCGCCTGACCGAGGAGAACCTGAACTACTCGGCAGACGGTCTGCTGAAGGTCTTTCCGCGCTATTTCCCCGCGCGTGCCGAGGCCGAGGCCTATGCGCGCAAGCCCGAGCGGATCGGCAACCGCGTGTATTGCGGGCGCATGGGCAACGGGCCCGAAGCCAGCGGGGACGGCTTCCGCTACCGCGGCCGGGGTCTGATCCAGCTTACTGGCAAGGACAACTACCGCGCCCTGGCACGCTGGTGCGGACAGGACGTGGTGGCCGAGCCCGACCGCGTGGGAAGCGAACTGGCCGTGCAGTCGGCGGTGTTCTTCTGGGAGCGCAACGCCCTCAACGACCTGGCCGACATCGATGACCTGAAGGCGATCACGCGCCGCATCAACGGCGGCCTAAACGGCTTTGCCGACCGCCGCGAACTGCTAGAGAAAGGCCGCCACGCCCTGCGCGAGCTGGGGCTGGCTGGCTCGGTCGCCCCGGCCTCGGTGCCGTTTGCCCCCACCCACCGCGTCGTGCCGCTGCAGCTCAACCTGCGTTCCGCGCCGCGCGTGTCGCCAGCGACCTTGCTGGCCTCGCTTGCCCAGGGAACCGAGGTCGAGGTGCGCGGGCCGGGCGCGGTCGCGGGCTGGCTGCGGGTCCGCGTGATGCTCGGCGGAACGATGCGCGAGGGCGTGGTGGCCGAGCAGTATCTTGCCGCACTCGCGCCGCAGCCGCGCGCCCGCGGCCGCGCACGTGCCGCGATGC
>NZ_AMXC01000021.1:0-61793 GCF_000310165.2 Thauera sp. 63 | reverse complement strand
GGGGGCGCATCGCGGCGGCTACGTTTCGATTCTCGACTCGGCCAGCTTCGACGTCTGGCTGGCGAAGATCACGGCGGCCGAACTCACCGCCTTCGACACCGAGACCACCAGCCTCGACCCGATGGCCGCGCGCCTGGTCGGCCTGTCCTTCTCGACCGAGCCGGGCGAAGCCGCCTACCTGCCGCTGGCGCATCGCGGCGCTGACGTGCCTGAGCAACTGCCGCTGGCCGAGGTGCTGGACAAGCTCAAGCCCTGGCTCGAGTCCGAGCAGCATGCCAAGCTGGGCCAGAACCTGAAGTACGATGCCCACGTGCTCGCCAACCACGGCATCAGGCTGCGCGGCATCGCGCACGACACTCTGCTCGAATCCTACGTGCTGGAGTCCGACAAGCCGCACGACATGGATTCGCTCGCCAAGCGCCACCTCGGGCTGACGACCCTCCCCTATACCGAGGTCTGCGGCAAGGGCGCCAAGCAGATCGGCTTCGACGAGGTCGCCCTCGATCGTGCCACCGAGTACGCCGCCGAGGACGCGGATGTGACCCTGCGCCTGCACGAGCACCTGTGGCCGCAGCTCGAAGCCACGCCGCAGCTTGCCGCGCTGTACCGCGACATCGAGCTGCCGGTGTTGTCGGTGCTGCAGCAGATGGAGCGCACCGGGGTGCTCATCGACCCCTTCTTGCTCAGCCAGCATTCCGAGCAACTCGGGCGCCGCCTGCACGAGCTGGAGCGCGAGGCCCATGACCTGGCTGGCCAGCCCTTCAACCTCGGTTCGCCCAAGCAACTCGGCGAGATCCTGTTCGGCAAGCTCGGCCTGCCGGTGGTCAAGAAGACGGCCACGGGCCAGCCCTCCACCGACGAGGAGGTGCTGGAGAAGCTCGCCGAGGACTACCCGCTGCCCAAGCTGCTGCTCGAACACCGCAGCCTGTCGAAGCTCAAGAGCACCTACGCCGACAAGCTGCCACGCATGGTCAATCCGAAGACCGGCCGGGTGCATACCAGCTTCTCGCAGGCCACTGCCGTCACCGGCCGGCTTTCGAGCTCCGAGCCCAACCTGCAGAACATCCCGATCCGCACGCCGGAAGGCCGCCGCATCCGTGCCGCCTTCATCGCGCCGAAGGACCACTTCATCGTGTCGGCCGACTACTCGCAGATCGAGCTGCGCATCATGGCCCACCTGTCGGGCGACGCCCGCCTGCTCGAAGCCTTCGCCCACGGCGAGGACGTTCATCGTGCCACTGCTGGCGAGGTCTTCGGCGTGCCGCCGGCGGAGGTCACCAGCGAGCAGCGCCGCTACGCCAAGGTCATCAACTTCGGCCTCATCTACGGCATGAGCGCGCACGGCTTGGCGAAGAACCTCGGCATCGAGCGCGCCGCGGCGCAGGGCTGGATCGACCGCTACTTCGCCCGCTACCCCGGTGTCGCCGACTACATGGAGCGCACCCGCGTCGAGGCGCGCGAGCAGGGCTTCGTCGAGACCGTGTTCGGCCGCCGCCTCTACCTGCCCGACATCCGCGCCAGCCAGGCCGGCCGCCGCCAGGCCGCCGAGCGCGCGGCGATCAACGCGCCGATGCAGGGCACGGCCGCCGACCTGATCAAGAAGGCGATGATCGCGGTGAGCGACTGGCTAGCGGGCTCGGGGCTGAAGTCGAAGCTGGTGCTGCAGGTGCACGACGAACTGGTGCTGGAGGTGCCGAAGGCCGAGCTCGATACCATCCGCGCCGAACTGCCCGGGCTGATGGGCGGCGTGGCGGCGTTGAAGGTGCCACTGCTGGTGGAGGTGGGGGCGGGGGACAACTGGGATGAAGCGCATTGAGGGCGCAGCGCAGGCGCGCCGCAGGCGAACCCAGCCGGCCGCAGCAATGGCCTCGATAGCCGCCCCCGCAGATCCGGCGTGCTAGCATCCCGACCGACTTGAACGCCTGCGCTCACCACGAGCCGAAGCAAACTGCGAGACACCGCATGAGTGCCATCTCCGACTACATCGACAAGCACCTCGCCGCCGTCGCCGCTTTGCGCGCCATCGAGCCGGCGGTCGAGGCTTCCGCGCAACGCATCAGCGCCGCGATCAACCGCGGCAACAAGGTCCTGTTGTGTGGCAATGGCGGCAGCGCGGCCGACGCGCAGCACATCGCCGCCGAACTGGTCGGCCGCTTCGTCGCCGAGCGTCGCGGCCTGCCGGCCATCGCGCTGACCACCGACACCTCCATCCTCACCGCGGTCGGCAACGACTACGGCTTCAACGACGTCTTCGCGCGCCAGGTCGAGGCCCTCGGCCAGCCGGGCGACGTGCTGGTCGGCATCTCCACCAGCGGCAACAGTCCCAACGTGATCGCCGCGGTCGAGGCGGCGCGGAGGCGCGGCGTGCAGGTCGTCGGTCTGCTCGGGCGTGACGGCGGCAAGCTGCGCGAACGGGTGGACCTGGCGGTGACGATCGGCGTGGCCGAGACGGCGCACATCCAGGAATGCCACATCATGGTCGGCCACATCTGGTGCGCCCATGTCGATGCCCACCTGGCCGAAGCGGTGGCGAGCACCGACTCGTCCGCGAGCGTGTTGACCGAGGCGCAGGCGATCGAGACCGTGCGCGCGGCGCGCCAGGCCGGCGAACGGGTGGTGATGACCAACGGCTGCTTCGACATCCTGCATCCCGGCCACATCGAGTATCTGGAACAGGCCCGCGCCCTCGGCGACCGCCTGATCGTCGCGGTGAATGACGACGACTCGGTGCGCCGCCTGAAGGGCGATAGCCGCCCGGTGAATGCGCTGGCCCACCGCATGCGCATGCTGGTCGCGCTGGGCTGCGTGGACTGGGTCGTGCCCTTCACCGAGGACACCCCCGAGCGCCTGATCTGCGCCGTGCTGCCCGACCTGCTGGTCAAGGGCGGCGACTACACGCTGGACCAGATCGCGGGCGGCGAATGCGTACGCCGTGCCGGCGGTGAGGTGAAGGTGCTGGGCTTCGTCGAGGGGCACTCGACGACGGGCCTGATCGAGCGGATCCGCGAGGGCGGCTGATTGCCCGCTGCGGCAGGCTGGGCAATCCGGGGCTGGGACTTAGTCGAAGGTGTCGCAGTCGGCCAGTGGCAGGCCGCGTTGGTCCTTGGCGGAAAGCAGGGGCTGCAGGCCATTCAATGGCCATTCGATGCCGAGGCCCGGATCGTTCCAGGCCAGGCAGCGCTCATGCGCCGGAGCGTAGTAGTCGGTGGTCTTGTAGAGTACGTCCGCCGTCTCGCTGAGCACCAGGAAACCGTGGGCGAAGCCCTCGGGGACCCACATTTGCCGTCTGTTGTCCGCGGAAAGCGTGCAACCCACCCAGCGGCTGAAACTCGGCGAATGACGGCGCAGGTCGACGGCCACGTCGAAGATCTCGCCGCTCACGACCCGCACCAGCTTTCCCTGCGGCTGCTGGATCTGGTAGTGCAGGCCACGCAGCACGCCTCGCTGCGAGCGTGAATGGTTGTCCTGCACGAAGTGGGGCCTCAAGCCGGTGGTGGCCTCGAAGTCGCGCTGGTTGAAGGTCTCCATGAAGAAGCCGCGATCGTCGCCGAAAACCCTGGGTTCGAGCAGGATCACATCCGGGATCGCGAGTCGTGTGGCCTGCATCAGTAGGGTCGCTCGGTCAGCAGGCGGAGCAGGTATTGGCCGTAGCCGTTCCTGGCCAAGGGTTGCGCCAGGCGTTCGAGCTGCGTCGCGTCGATCCAGCCCTGGCGGTAGGCAAGCTCCTCCGGGCATGCCACCTTGAGCCCCTGGCGGCGTTCCAGCGTGGCGATGAACTGGCTCGCGTCGAGCAGGGATTCATGCGTTCCGGTATCCAGCCAGGCGTAGCCGCGCCCCATGATTTCCACCTGCAGCGCGTCGTCGTCCAGATAAAGGCGGTTGAGGTCGGTGATCTCGAGTTCGCCGCGAGTGGACGGGCGCAGGCGCTTTGCGCGCTCAACCACCGAGTCATCGTAGAAGTAGAGTCCCGTCACCGCGTAGCTCGACTTCGGTCGCGCCGGCTTCTCCTCGATAGACAACACGCGACCGTTTGCATCGAATTCGGCAACGCCATAACGCTCTGCGTCCTGTACGTGGTATGCAAACACCGTGGCGCCGTTTCGACGGACCATCGCGCTGTCGAGCAGGCGATGCAGGTCATGTCCGTAGAAGATGTTGTCGCCGAGCACCAGCGCGCAGTGGTTGCCCGCAAGAAAGGATTCGCCGATCAGGAAGGCCTGCGCCAGGCCCTCGGGCGAGGGCTGCACGGCGTACTTGAGCGACAGGCCCCATTGTGCACCGTCACCGAGCAACTGCTGGAAGCGCGGCGTATCCTGCGGCGTGGAGATGATGAGGATGTCCCGGATACCAGCCAACATCAGGGTGCTGAGCGGGTAGTAGATCATCGGCTTGTCGAACACCGGCAGCAACTGCTTGCTGATGGCCAGCGTCGCCGGGTGGAGCCGGGTGCCGGAGCCGCCGGCGAGGATGATGCCTTTGCGGGTCATGGGGTCATATTCCTGGTCTCGAGCAGATGGTCTTTCAGAAGCGCTTCAGCGCAGCTCGCCGCCCCTGAGCAGTCTTCGCGCAAGCACCGTCTGCATGTCGCGCCGGCCATCGGCGATCACGTAGATCATCACCTGCCTGGCTATGACGCGGTAGATCACCCGGTACGGCTTGAACGACGTCTGTCGGTACTCCGTGATGCCGAGCGCGAGCAACTCCTTGGGATAGCTGCCGCGCTCTGGAAACGTCGCCAAGCTTTCGATGACGCTGCCAAGCTGGTCGAGTACGTAGTCAGCGCTCGCTGCACAGTCGAACTGGGCGATGTAGTCGTAGATCGACTCGAGGTCCTGCTCGGCGCCTTCGGTGAGCAAGACCTCGAACGTGGAGGACGACTTCCTCACTCCGCGCTGGCTCGCTTCGAGCGCAGGCGGGCAATGACCTCGGTCGCTGGTCTGACCTTGCCTGCCGTGACCTCCTGGTTGCCCAGCGCCAAGAGCTTCAGAAGGGCCAAGGTCTCTTGCGTTTCCTCGAACGTTGCCACGTCCTGCAATACCGCCTTAGCCTCACCGTTCTGGGTGATCACCAAGGGCTCCCGGCATTCGGCTAGTTGAACCAGCACCTCGGCCGCATGGGCCTTGAGGTAGCTTATGGGTTTGACTTGTGTTGAGTAGCGCATGGCTGCAATCCGGAGACTAGATGGGACTGAATATAGTCTTTTTACGGTCCTTTGCAACGCGTAAGGCGCAATTGACGTCAGACCACGAGTTGCAGATGCCTCGCTCAGTCAATGCCTCGCGGGTTCATACTCCGGCACCCAGCGCTTCAGACCCTCGCGCACCTCATCATCGCTCACCGGCCCCGCCTGCGACAGCCAGGTGCCCAACTCGTCCAGGAAGGTCTCGGCCACCGGACGCGAGCGCGCGATGCGCAGCTTGGGGTGCGGCGTTTCGCGCGTCTCTTCCGTGTCTGTCAGCAACTCCTCGTAAAGTTTTTCGCCCGGGCGCAACCCGGTGAACTCGATGCGGATCTCGTCTTCTGCATAGCCAGACAGTCGGATCATGTTGCGCGCAAGGTCGACAATTTTCACCGGTTCGCCCATGTCGAGGACAAAGATCTCGCCGCCATGGCCCATGGCCGCAGCCTGTAGTACCAGCTGCGCTGCCTCGGGGATGGACATGAAGTAGCGGTTGATCTCGGGGTGGGTCACCGTCACCGGCCCGCCGCGGGCGATCTGCTCCGCGAACTTGGGGATCACGCTGCCGGTGCTGCCCAGAACGTTGCCGAAACGCACCATCTCCATCTGCGTGTTTCCCTTGCCCGAGCTGTGCAGTGCCTCGCAGGCCATCTCCGCGAGGCGTTTGGTGGCGCCCATCACGTTGGTTGGGTTCACCGCCTTGTCGGTTGAGATCAGCACGAAGCGCTCGGCGCCGTGGCGCTGCGCGTGCGCTGCCACCAGCAGTGTGCCGAGCACGTTGTTGCGTACCGCCTGCCAGGCGTTGCCCACTTCCATCAGCGGCACATGCTTGTAGGCAGCGGCGTGGAAGACGAGCTGCGGCTTCCAGGTCGCGAAGATCTCCTCGAGTCGCGCCGCGTCCTTCACATCGCCAGCCAGCGGCAGGATCGTCGTCTCGGGCCTGTGAACGCGGAACCACTGCTCGATGCTGTACAGCGCGAACTCGCTCGCCTCCACCAGCACCAGCCGCGCCGGTGCGAAGCGGGCGAGTTGGCGACAGAGCTCACTGCCGATCGAGCCGCCGGCGCCCGTGATCAACACGGTCTTGGCGCCGATCATGCCATTGACGTGGGCGGAATCGATCTTCACCGGCTCGCGTCCGAGCAGATCCTCGATGTCCACCGGGCGCATCGCGTTGATTGCGACCTTGCCGCTCATCAGGTCTTCGATGCCGGGCACGGTGAATACGTGGGCGCCCTCACGCACGGCCAGATCCGCGGCGCGCTTCAGCGAGTCCGCAGCAGCGGAGGGCATGGCCAATATGACATGACGCGCCTTGTAATCCTGCAGGATCTTTGGCAACTGATCGATCGCCCCAGCCACCGTGCGCCCGTAGAGTTCTAGCCCCCACTTGGCCGGGTTATCGTCAACTACTGCGACTACTCGCCAATCCGGGCTGCGCTCCAATTCACGCAAGAGCATGGCACCGCCAGTCCCCGCACCCACGACGACGACCGGTTTGCCCAATGCCATCAATCCACCATAAACGCGATGTTCCTTCCACATGCGCCAAGCCGCGCGTCCCCCGCCCATCACCACAAGCAACAGAAGGGGAAACAGAACGATCATGGAGCGCGGAATCACCGGACCACCGGATCGATCCAGCGCGATCATGGCAATCAGCCCTACCCATGAGATCGCGACAGCCTTGATGACTCGCTTAAGATCCGGAAGGCTGGCAAAGATCCACATGCCTCGATATAGCCCCGCCCAACGACAGGCTAGCGTTTGGATCAAGACAAGTACGCCGAGCCCGGCCAGCATCTTGTTACTGTAATGGGCGGGAACCTCAAAGTTGAACCGGATCCAGAATCCTCCCACCCAAGCGATGATGACGGCTAACAGGTCAAAAGAGACAACAAGTGCAGTTCTGGTTGTGCGATTAATCATGAAACGGTCAGGCCACTGCCAAACTCATAACCTGCTTCAATGCGAAACCGGTGCGATCAATCTCCTGCTCCGTGAGCCCCGGATGGACCAGAAACATCAAACTTGTTTCACCCAACTCACGGGCAGCAGGCAGTCGCTGTTCCGGTCGCCAGCCCGTATCGTCGAAGGCCTTCTCGAGATACACCTCCGAACAGGATCCTGAATAGCACGGCACAGAACGCGCGGTGATCTCGTTCAGGATGCGGTCGCGGCTCCAGTTGGGCTTCAAAGCCGACGGCTCGACGAACACATAGCACTTGTACGCAGCATGTTCGATATCCATTGGCACTTCTGGCACACGCAAGCCCGGCAGCGACCGTGCGACTTGCCAGATGGCGTTCGCGTTACGGAGGCGTTCCCCATGCCAGACGGGCATCCGCCGCAATTGGATGCGCCCGATCGCCGCCTGCATTTCCATCATCCGCCAGTTGGTGCCGAAGCTCTCGTGCACCCAACGAAAACCGGGCGGGTGGTCCCGCCGGTGCACCGCATCCCAGCTCTTGCCATGATCTTTAAACGACCACATCCGAGACCACAGGTTGCGATCGTTAGTCGTCACCATGCCGCCCTCGCCCCCCGTGGTCATGATCTTGTCCTGGCAGAAAGACCAAGCGCCAATATGACCTATCGAGCCGACGGACCGCCCCTTGTAGCGTGCGCCGTGGGCCTGCGCACAATCCTCGATGACGAAGAGTCCCTTTTCTTCCGCCAACGCCATGATAGGGTCCATGTCGCACGGCCATCCTGCAAGATGCACGCAGAGCACCGCTCGCGTGCGGGGGGTCAGCACGGCACGAATCGTATCGGCGGTGATGTTCTGCGACCTCCTATCGATATCGGCAAATATGGGGATCGCCCCCGCATTCACGATCGTCGAGACCGACGCGAGGAACGTCCGAGACGTGACAATCACCTCGTCGCCCGGCCCGATGCCTGCTGCGATTAGTGCTGCGTCCAAAGCGACCGTACCGTTAGCCAGCGCAACGGCATGCCTGACCCCCACCCACGCGGCAAACTCGATTTCGAACTGACGACACTCATCGCCGGTCCAGTAGTTAACCTTGTTCGAAAGAAGCACGTTTCGAACAGCGTCGGCCTCCTCTTCGGTAAAGTTCGGCCAAGGGGAAAACGGCGTGTTCAACACAACTCAACCCCTGTTCATCAGTCGCGCTGGAATCCCAACGACAGTCGCGCCCGGCGGTACATCTCTGGTCACAACCGCGCCCATTCCAACAACGGCACCGGCGCCGATCACCAGCGGGCGATGAGGACTACCCTGCCTGATCACAGCACCGCTGCCTACATATGCGTGATCCTCGATTACAACGTTTCCGTTACACCGCACTCCTGGTGCAAAGGTCACGTAGTCACCGATCACACAATCGTGTTCCACATAGCTGTAAAGATTTGCATGAAAGTGACGGCCAATGCGGATATTTGAAGTGACAGTCACGAATGGGCTGAGTATCGCCCCCTCCCCGAACGTCACATTGTCCATCACCACCACATTGCCCGCACTCACTGACCAAAAAAGGATGTCGTCTGCAGCACATCGAGCGGCAAGCCTTTCCCGAACTGCGCTATTCGAAATTGCCAGTGCGACGAAGCGCTCTGAGGCGTCCGTCGTCACAAATGCTTCATAGGAAAGCACACGTTGACCGTTCACAACCTCGGCGCCACAAGCGTCATCGATAAACACGAGACGGTCGTGGGGCACTCCCTTGCGCAGCAACTGCTCGCGTGCGAGCGGCATCACGCCACGCCCGCAACCACTGGCACCGTAGATTCCATAAATGGCCGAGCTCATTCTTCACTGCTACCTTGGTTAGAGCCCGTAAATTTGGGCATCGTGGCATCACCGGACGCGGTGATACCCTCCTTGATGAGCACCTTTCGCACCGTCAGCAGCAGGATCTTGAGATCCAAGCGTAGAGAGTGGTTGTCTACATACCAAACATCAAGCTCGAACCGCTCCTCCCAGCTGAGCGCATTGCGTCCGCTGATTTGCGCCCAGCCGGTCACGCCGGGGCGCACCTCATGGCGGCGTGCCTGCTCGGGTGAATAGAGCGGGAGGTACTCCATGAGCAAGGGGCGAGGGCCCACCAAGCTCATATCGCCCTTTAGCACATTCCAAAGCTCGGGCAGTTCATCCAGGCTGGATGAGCGCAACCAAGCACCGAATTGTGTCATACGCTCGGCATCGGGCAGCGGTTTGCCATCGACGCCGCAATTATTGCGCATGGTGCGAAACTTGACCATTTCGAATGGGCGGCCATGGCGACCGGGACGAACTTGCCGAAAAAGGACTGGGGATCCGAGATTGCGACGAACCAACCAAGCGAGGCCGCCCAGTATCGGTGCCAGCAGGACCAACCCCAGTGCGGAAACGATCAGGTCGAACGTTCTTTTTACGATCATGACAAACCGCGACTCAAGACCGCCCATGGCGCTCCTCTACCACCCCATTCAACACCTCTGCAAGACAGGCACCGAGTCGATCAAAGCCATGGTGCGCCTCGACATAATTGCGTCCAGCCACACTCATGCGACAACGCACCTCTGACGGTGTGTTAACCAGTTCGACGATTCCAGCCGCGAGCGCTTCCGGATCATCAGGTCGAACGGTCAGACCAGCCCCCGCCTCGACAACCGGATTGTTGGATGCCGCGGATGCGATCAGGATCGGCCGCGCCCCGGCAAGATAGTCGAACAGCTTGTTCATGCTGATTCCATATCTGTAGAGTTTTGGCAGGTCGCGAAGACAGATCACGAAGGCATCGGCCTCGGCGGCCACTCTCGGAATCTCACGCTTCGCCACCGCATCCTCGAACGACACGACATCACTGATGCCAAGTTCGGTTGCCAGACGCATCAACTCCGGCTTGGACGCGCCGTCACCAACCATCCGCAGCTTCACCGCACGCGGAAGACGATGCTGCCGGACCAGGCTCATCGCCTTCAATAGTGTCTCCAGCGAATTCGCCTGTCCGTGAGCTCCGAGATACATCAGAGTGAAAGAGCCTTCCTCGCTGGCGATTGGGGGGCGTGGAAACACCGAAAGGTCGACCCCGTTCGGGATCCAGACGATTTTCTCTGGTGGAACTCCAAGCGGCTCTATGTACTCGTTGGCATGCGGCAACAAGACGATGATTCTGGATGCCCGATGATAGAGCCATCGCTCCAGCAGGTGCATCCCGCGGGCGACAAATCCCTTCGCTTTCAGGCGCCCCATATCGATTAGCGTCTGCGGCCACAGGTCGCGCACCTCGAATACAAACGGAACCTGATATCTTGCGGCCAAGACCGCTGCAGCTAACGCTGCAAACGGATGGACGCTTGACCCGACAATCACGTCCGGCGACAGCAACTTTGAGAGCGTATCGCGGCGTAAGACAGCGAAGCAGTATGCGAGCATGTTTCGCATGCGCGCCGCCCCGTTCCCGACATACACCGGACAACGAACAAACAGGAAAGGGACCCCGTCATGCATCTCCAGACGGAATGGCTCTGATGCTGATAGCCGTTGTGCTCCCGTGCTGTAGTCAGTGCTTGCCGCAACAATCGATGCACTCCATTCGTGCTTTAAAAGTACTCGCGCCAACGCGTGATGGCGCGTTCCGCCGACCCCCCCCGGAACTTGTGCGTAGTGATTGAGTATCCACACCTGCTTCATGACAGCACACGCCAGACACTCGAACTAAATCTCACCGGGCAGTCCGTCGGCGAAGGTCACGATAGACACCGCGCAAGCGCTCGGCCTGTGCCGCCCAGCTATATTCCGCAATCAGCTGATCGAGGCGCTCCCCAGTTACGACAAAATCCCCTCGACGTGGAATCACGGATGCAACCGCCTCAGCAATCGACCGCGGATCCGTCTCGTCCATCACCAGACCACAACCCGTTTTCTCGACAAACCGGCGCAATTCGATCAGGTTCGCAACTGCCACCGGGATTCCGGCGAACACGCTCTCGAGCAGCTTGTTCGGCATGCAATAGTAGTAACTCAGGCAGACATTCTGGATGGGCAGCACACTCACGTCCGCCGACCGGATGTAGCCGACCACGTCGTTCGGCGGGACTGGATCGACGAGATGAAGCCGGTCACGAACCCCGAGCTCCTCCGCGATCTCGATGAGCAACTTCTCGGTCTCCTTCCGGCGTGGGCCTACCGTTGCAAAATGCACAGCCTCCATGAACGGAAGCGCGCGTACGACATTCTCGATTCCTCGATTGATCGTGACACTACCGACGTATACTGCGAGAGGAGCGTCCTCGCCCAGATGAAGGTCAGTTCGGAGGGTCTTATGACCCTCATCCGTGTGTTCGAAATCGGGTGAATTCAATACCACAATCGGTCTCGGGATACGGTAGTCGTCACGCAGGTGATCGGCAATGCTTTCCGAAACCGTGATCACCACGTCCGCTTTTACGATGTTTCGCTCCTCGAGCCGACGCCGTTTGCGCTTGACGGCCTCCGGGTACGTCGCGTTGCGATGCATTTCCAGTTCATGCGAATCGTAGATGAGCGCACAGCCGATGCGACCGGCCACACTGGCACCCGTCGGCAGGGTGGAAAGATCATGACAGTGGACGACATCCGGCCTGATTTGCAGGATGTGTTGCAGCGTTGCGCTCTCGAACTCGTCCATCTCGTGGAACCAATAGACAGCCTTCAATGGCTGCAAGATGAGTTTCTTCGCGGTGCCTCTGAATACCTTCGCCTCACCTTTCAATTTGCTCTTGAGCGTCCCAACATGTCGGATCGTCCGGGCGGACTTTGAACATACGGACGTCCACGCAGCACGAGCACGTCGACTCGCACGAACCGTCTTCGAGTATGCATATTTCGAAACCGACAGCAGGAAGGACGGAAAAGTACGTTTTGCGAACGCCCGAGAGGCCGAGCTGGCTTGATCCACCCTACTTGTCAAGTCCTCGCCGAGCGCCCGCATCACTCTAGCGGCCGAACCGAACGCTTTCTTTCCCCCGCTGCGAGAAGCGACCTGCGTTTTCAGATCCTTGACGTTTTTTGGAAGCGATCTGACACGATGGTAAGTTACCCCCTTCCGTTCCTCGTGCAACGGCAGCGTCTCGTGATGGCGGCAAACAACGGTTACTCGCCAGCCCCCAGCGACTAACGCTTCCGCGGACTTGATAACACGGCTGTCATTCACACAAGGATTATTCACGAGCATCACGACATGCCCATTATTACCGCTATGCATAACGTCTTCCATCCGACACCTTCATGGCTGAGTTAACTGTGATTGAAACCGGCAAGCACAACCGATCTTTAAGACAGATGCGATATTCGCTAGAGCGCCTTGATAGAAGCTCCCGCCGCTGCCCTAAATGCGCCCTCGTCGTTAGGTTCCATCGTTGTCCTTACTTCGGGAAATGGCCTTCAAGCATCGAGGCAACGGATCCCCCGACTAGTCCTCCTCTCACGGCACGGACCGCAATCAGTTCTGCATCTGTGATCCTGAGTGCATCTATGTCCTTCTTGCTTCCGCAATTGATCCAGATATAGCACCCATAGGGGTGAGGCCCGGAAGTCCGAGCGCGCTCAAGCCCGTCGACGGAAGGTTCGATGCGAAGCCCCTCTCCCTCCCGCGGCCATCTGACCGCAGGAGATCCCTCTATGCAATTAATCACAGGGACCATCTTCCAGAGCGAAAACGCACCTTCACCCAATATCGCGACTGGTGTGCTGTCCAGCGGGTGGACGCAACAGGCTCCAGACTGATCCCGATACTTCAGCGTTCGCGGCGAGTCGTTGGCAGACGGCGACGTGAGTGCCTCCGCGCCATCCAGAAAAGTCATTATCCTTCGAGTGCCGGCGATGCTCGAGTTGAGCCCCGACAATTGCCCCCCAAGTGACGTGAAGCTACTGAGCGCGAAGCGCGAGATGAGCAGGAAAACGATCAGGCTGGCCAAATCCGCCTCTCCGCGAATGCTGCCAATACCTTCAACCAGGACGATCAAAGGGAGGACGATTGCTCCGAGCAACTGCATGATGAAGCGAGAGTTCTCTCCCAGCATGACACGCTCGGACGTCGCTGTGCGGAGGCGTCGTGCGGCCATTTCATACTCTTCAGTGCTCTGCACATGAGCGGGATCGCTAACCACCTTCTGTCTAAGTTGGGAGGTTAGACGCCTTTCTGCGCCGAACCGATGGGAAACGGATGCTCCACGCCTGTTGACTGAAACAAAAACGACTAGCGCAATCACGGCGATGATTGCCAGTCCGGTGGTGAGCCATAGGTTCAGCCACAGCAGAACGCCCAAACAGCCGATGATCATGCAGGCAGGAAACAGCGCAGTCAGTAGGGTTCTTATGCATCGTCCTGCCGATAGGGAATCCTCGCCGAGCAGCGCATTTGCAGCCGTCGTTTCATTGAAACGCTTCAGAACGTCAGCGCCAATTGACGGAAGGAATGGCAGCGCATCGAGCAACTCGCGCAGACATCGCTCCTCAAATTCGAGCGAGATCCTGAGTGCAATCGAGCGGGCATTTCTGGCGAATACAGCCGAAATCAGAAAACCGAAGGCCAACCCCACGGAAACGACAATCAGCAGCGCAATCGAGTCTCGGGGCGAATAAGAAATCGCGCCTAGCGTGATCGGGCTGTTGGACTGGATCAGGCCCAAATATCGAACCGCACCGAAGAAACACCCCAGCTGAATGGCCAGTGCTGACAGGTAAAAAAGGATGAAAAAACATACCCTCACCCACCGCCCGCCCAGGGCTCGTCTACATGCCCAGCCAAGGACATTCAATACAGATTGAAGACGGACGAGCCTCACTCCGCGCTCCATTTAAGTTATCCAAAAGGCATTGAAAAAATCATCCTAGGGAAGCTCCGATCGACTCAGAGCCGGAAAAGCAACCAAGCAATTCATCGCGAGCCCTCCGACGCAAAATACCGTTGACTCGCTGACCTCCGAACGGGCAAAAGATTGAAGTCGCTGATGACGATTTCTGACCCCAATGGAGGTGATTACATGCAGGCAGTGCTGGGACTTCAATCGTACTTTGCTGAGCAAAGACGACGGGTCGTGGCGCCCTCAGGCAAGCGGGACTAGCCGCAATGTCGGGACCCTACTTCGTGCAGCAGCGGGGTGCGCAGTCGGTGGTGACGAAAGCAGGCCCGTACGCATCACTTAGAGCGTGATGACGAATGAATTCCCAGCCGTCGAAGAATGCGGCCAGCAAATGTAATAGGCCGCGGTTCTTTAGAGGGCGTCGTCTCATTCACTGCCTTTCTCGGCTCAGCGATCTCGAAGCAAAACTGCATCAGTCGATTAGTTGATTGAGTCAATTTATACTGTGCGTCCCCTTCTCCCTGCTTCCAGTTGGGCTCATACCCGAGAGCGCGACTTACTGCATGAGCGTCCATGGGTTCCGTCGTCATGCCAAAGACCTCCATAGCCTCCCGCTTCAAGCGCAATTCGTTCAACAATGCTGCGGCCTGAGGCGGAATAGTGTCTGCATCATCCACTCGGGCGGAGATGTTTTCGTGCGGTTTGAAACGCCAAGCGGCTGCAGCGCCGATCTCGCCTGAGATGCTTGAATCGACCCCAATTCGTCTCGATGCCCGACGATTTACCATCGCCTCCGCAAACTCTCCGCCACGTACACCGAGGAAGGCGCAGATCTCCTCGGCTACCGAGAGTGGATTCGAGGTGAGATCCTCATAGCGAACAATCAATGCTCGGTCGCCATAACGATCTCTCGCTGCAACGGCGAGGTTCATCTTGGATAACCATCGTAAGACCGCAACAGGTACTGCCGCCTTTCTGCGGAGCAGAGACCGTATGACGTCTGGGCCATTTCTAATGCAGATGATAGCCTTCAGATCCGGATCTAGTTCCAACGCAGGTAGAGTCGCATAGATGTTGGGCGGGCTTTTCTCACATGCAACAGACTTCCCTTCAAGCAACATGCGAGGCTGAAGTGCGTAATCAAGAAGTTGAGTTGCAGTGCTAAACCGGGTTGCTGCGCTTTTCAATTCGGAGAAGCCAACCAGATGATAGGCTAGTCCGGCTGAAGACGGACGGGCCCAAGTCGAGCCACTTTCTATAGGAACGGGGGTCCCAGGGAGATCGAGAAAGCTGCCGATGTCTGCATTCCTTTTCCATAACCCAGGATGTGCGACTATATTCGTCTCCGGGCCGCAGAACACTTCCGGATGACTGTCCAACATCACCGAAAGGAGCGTTGATCCACTGGAAGGAGGTCCGCCGACTAGTACCTTCGAGAATGAAATATCAGACATGGTTTACTCTTTCGTCCTCACAATCCCCGTATCAATCCAAGCACGCTTCCATGCAGCAAAAGCCGTTGCAGCGGCAAGCACTCTCTGAAAATCCCTGACAAGGAGCCCTTTCCGTGGAAAGAATCGCACGTAACCGTCTTCCAGCAGTTCCCGCAGATTTCGCAGGCCTGTAGTGCGTGCGGCAACAATCGACGAAGCTGGTAGTGAAAAACCAACCTTCGCGCGATTCCATATACGACCCGGAACGCCCTTTTCCAGCAGAATTCGTTTGAGTGGCGCCTTTCGACCCAATTCAGGATGGATGAGATCATTCGATGACGCGCGCAGGACGTAGCTAACCAAGCGATGGTCGAGGAAGGGCACGCGTACCTCAAGGCTGTTGTACATCGAGGCATGATCAAGGGTTGGATTTAGATCCTGCTCTACATAGGTGCGAAGCTCGAAGAGTCGATAGGCGGCGGCCTCCCCCACTTGGTTGGCCGCCGCCTCGAGACGACGCTTCAATCTGTAGATCATTTTTTCATGCTCACACTCAACCTCTTCGCTTGATGCCGATGGGGAAAGGAAATTCGCATCGTCGCCGAAGATATGTGCTACCTGCTCCGCAAACGTTTCAGCTGGCGCCCCCTCGTAAGCCGGGAGTCCTGTTATCACCAAAGGGTCAAGACCGGGTGCGGGCGTGCGTGGATAGCCAAGAAAAAGTTCATCTGCACCATTTGCGCTCAAGCCAACCTTGAAACCCGCTGCTGCCATGGCTTTTGACATTAGTAAGGGTTGCCGAACGGCAGCGAATGCACCCCCCGTTGCGGCGGAGAATGCAAATAGCCACGGCTCCCAATCATCTACAAGGTCGCTATTCTCTGAATAAAAATCGAAGCCCAAGAATTCGGAAGCCTCGCGTGCATTCTGCATCTCTGGGGAGTCGAGATGAAATGCCGCGCTACCCTTGGGGAAAAAGCAACCAAGTGCCGTTGAATCGACTCCCCCGCTCAACAGAAGTGCCATGGGAACATCGGCAGCAAGGTGTTCTCCGACCACCTTGTGCAGAAGGCTTTCGAAGCCATCCGTCTCAAATCCTTCCGGCCCCTGTTCCGGTCTCCAATAAACGTCGGCGCAGACTTTGAGATTGGCGTCGATCTGCCACAGTTCTCCGCTCGGAAGAGATGAAATGCCCTCAACCAATGTTAGACCGTCCTGTGGCGCGCCTAACTGGAAGTAACTCGCTAGACCCTCTCGATCTAACTGCCATGACTCCTTCACGCCATTGAGCAGGGCGGACGACCAAGATGCGCAGGCTAGATAGCCATCGCCGCGAACAATAAAAAGCGGCTTTATGCCAAGGGGGTCTCTCGCCAGCCATAATTGGCGCTCAATGCGGTCGAACGCGGCAAAGGCGAACATGCCGCAGAGACGAGAGACCGCTTTTCTTGGACCCCAGTACTCGATCGCCCGATAGAGCACTTCCGTATCGCAGTTGGTTGAAAAGCGCGCTCCCTCTTTCTCGAGCTCCCTCCGTAGATCTTGATGGTTGAAAATCTCACCGTTATAGGACAAAACCCAGCGATTTCCGACAAAGGGCTGATTCGAACGTTCGTGTAGATCAAGAATCGATAGTCGCGTATGAGCCATGAAAACGCCTAGCTCGTCAAAGACTCCATGCCCGTCTGGGCCTCTACGCGCCAAGGCGGTGAGAATTCCTTCAGCGTTAATCTTGTCAGAATTAATCTCTTCTTTGCCGCTGAAAAAACAAAATACGCCGCACATCTACTTGTCCTATTTTCCTGGTCTTCAGGAATGCGAGATACCGGGGTGTTCGAATTTGAATACCGCGCCGACTGCAGTCATCCCTTCACGCTATATACACCGTGAACCAAGCGCAAAATCGCCAATTGGCACTACTAGCATGAAGCTAGACTTGGTGCTCGCCCAAGGAATAAAGGCGGCTCATCAAAATTGACAGGCAATTTCAGGCTGTTTGTGTCAAATCGAGGCGTATCGTGAACTAGGAGGAAAGTGCTTTAGCGATCAGGCTGGAAACGCTTGCAGCATCTGCGTCACTCAAATCGGCACTCATCGGGAGGCTCATCACGCGCTTTGCCGCTGCCTTGGCGAGCGGTGTGCAATCCGGGCAGCACAGGTGCTTGTAAGCCGGCTGTTCGTTAAGCGGCACAGGATAGTGTACCGCCGTCGGCACCCCCGCTTGCTGAAACGCCAGCTGCACAGCGTCACGGTGGTCACACAGCACAGTGTATTGACCGTAAACGGACGTACGGTCTGGTCGTTGCACGACGCGGGGAACTCCGGCTTCGTCAAAAATTCGGTTGTAGTGCGCGCCGACCTCGATACGTCGTGCGATTTCCCAATCGAACCGCTCCAGCTTTGCGAGCACGATCGCGCATTGCAGCGTATCCATGCGCCCACCGACACCGACGCGGGTGTGCACATAACGCTTGCTCTGGCCGTGAACGCGGATCTCGCGGCAGGCCTGTGCGATCGCGTCGTCGCTGGTAAAGATCGCGCCGCCGTCGCCATAACAGCCCAGCGGTTTGCTCGGGAAGAAGCTGGTGCATCCGATGGAGGACAGGTTGCAGCTCTTGCGCTCCTTGTACTCGGCTCCGAAGCTCTGCGCGGCGTCTTCGATCACCGGGATATTGCCGTGGCGCGCGGCGATGGCGTTGATCTCATCCATATCTGCCGGCTGGCCGTAAAGGCTGACCGGCATGATGGCCTTGGTGCGCGGGGTGATTGCGGCTTCGATCAGGTTCGCATCGATGTTGCAGGTGTCGGGCTCGATGTCGACGAAGACCGGCTTGGCACCAAGCAGGACGATGACCTCTGCGGTGGCCACGAAGGTGAACGGGGTGGTGATGACTTCGTCTCCGGGGCCGATACCCAAGGCCATCAGGCTGATCAGGAGGGCCTCGGTGCCGCTGGCGACGGTGATGCAATGCTTTGCACCGGTGTAGGCCTCGAGGCGCTCTTCGAGTTCGCGAACCTCCGGCCCCATGATGTATTGGCCGTGCTCCAGGACCGCATTGATGCGGGCCTGGATCTGCGGTTGCAGTGCGCGGTACTGGGCCTTGAGGTCGATAAAGGGGATGCTCATTTGCTGATGCGCTCCAGGATTTGGTCGTTGAGTCGATATTGTTGGCCGGTGTGCGGGCAGGTGTATTCGCCCTTGCCTTTCACCGGCAGCGGGATCTGTTCGCCGTATTCGCTCATCCAGCCGACCTGGCGGGCTGGCACGCCGACCATCAGGGCGTAGGGTTTGACGTCCTTGTTGATGACGGCGCCGGCGCCGACGAAGGCGAATTCGCCGATGGTGGTGCCGCATACGATGGTGCAGTTGGCGCCTAGGGTGGCGCCGCGCTTGACCAAGGTGTCGCGGTATTCGCTCTTGCGCTCGATGAGCGAGCGCGGATTGTAAACGTTCGTGAAGACCATGCTAGGGCCGCAGAACACGCCTTCTTCCAGGGTGACGTTGTCGTAGACCGAGACGTTGTTCTGGACCTTGCACTTGTCGCCGATAACCACCTTGTTACCGACGAAGACGTTCTGGCCGAGCGAAACGCCCTTGCCTATGCGGGCGCCGGCGCAGACGTGGGCGAAGTGCCAGACGCGCGAGCCTTCGCCGATCTGCGCGCCGTCGTCGACGATGGCGCTAGGATGTGCCGTGTAGTTGGGTTGTGTCATTGGAGAATCCTTGTTGCGGCTTCCTCGCCCTGCAGTTGGGCGGTTGTCCATTTGCCGCCGTAAATATGGAGTACCTTGCCGACGCGTTCGAAGGCCCATTCCCGGGTAGCGTCCGAGGGGTTGTCTGCACTGCGTAGCAGCGGGCGGACGCCTGAAAACGCTTCGACCATGTCGCTGCGTAGGGCAACCGGCGTCAGGTAGTGGTTGTGTGCGTCGAGGAGGTAGTCGATTTCCTTCTCGCTTGGGCCAGGGTTGTCGGGGCCAGGCTGGCGGACCTCGGTTGTGCCGATGAGGGTCTGATTCCGCCGGGGCAGCACGAAGAAGATGCGCTTCTCGCCGGGGATCTGCAACAACATGGCTGCCGGGCAGGGGCGGTCGAGCACGATGTGGCTGCCGCGCACCCAGTCCAGTGCATAGGACGGCGGGCCGGGCTGGGTCCTGCGAAGATCGAGCGCCCATGGCCCCGCGGCATTGACGATTCGGTCGAAGCCGCTCAGGGCGTCGATCTGAGCGATCTCATGCTCGCATCGCAGCGTCCCGCCCGCGGCGCAGAATTGCTCGATGACCCAGTTGCCCAGGGCTTGGTCATCCATCTGTGCGTCGTAGAAGGCATAGGCGCCTTGCAAACCCTTCCGGAGCAGCCCGGGCTGGAGTGTTGCAACTTCCTCCGCCGACAGCCATCGGCCCTTCGGAAAGCCGCTGCCCCGCGCCAGCAGATCGTAGAGCCGGATGCCCATGCCGACGATCCAACGCGGGCGCCCGACGTCGGCGTACACGGGCAGCAGCAACTGCAGGGGTTCACAAAGGTGTGGTGCCTGCTGAAGCCATACCGCACGGGCCTGTAATGATTTGCGCACGAGACAGAGGTGGCCGCCCTCGAGGTAGCGAAGACCGCCATGCAGCAGTTTCGACGACGCCCGGCTGGTTTCGGTCATGGGGTGCTTGCGCTCGAACAGACTCACGTCCCCGCCTTTGCGGACGAGCGCCCATGCAGTGCAGGCTCCCACGATGCCGGCGCCGACCACGGCAACACGCACGGATCAGTATTCCAGTGGCAGGGCGACGCGCTTGCCGTCGCGTGCAGACAGGTACATCGCGATCAGGAGTTCCAGGCTCTTGAGGCCTTCGCGACCGTCGGTCTCAGCCTCGGCTTCGCCACGCAGCGTGTTGATAACGTTGTCATAGTAGAGCGGGTGGCCAAAGCCATACACGCTGGTGGTGGCGTAGTTGGCCTGCTTGATCTCTGTGTCTTCGGGTAGGGTTTCGGCGAACTCCCAGTGCTGGATCTCGTTTACCGCCACGCCGCCGACGCGAACCGTGCCCTTTTCGCCGAGGATGGTGATGCTGCCCTCGAGGTTCTTGGGGTAGGTGAGCATGGTGACGTTGAGCGTACCCATTGCGCCGCTGCGCCACCGCAGCGCGGCGACGCCCGAGTCTTCCACTTCGATGTCGCGCGCCAGCGTACCGGTGTAGGCCATGACGGATTCGACCGGGCCGATGAGCCAGTCGAGCAGGTCGATGTAGTGGCTGGCCTGGTTCATGAATGCGCCGCCGTCGAATTCCCAGGTGCCGCGCCACTTGGCGCTGTCGTAGTAGTCCTGCGGACGAGTCCAGAAGACGTTGACGGCGACGCTGTAGATCTTGCCGAAGCGCTTCTGCTCGACGGCGCGCTTGAGCAGCTGCAACGTGGCGTTGCGGCGATTCTGTTTGACGACGAAGAGGCGGACGCCCGCCTTGTCACAGGCTTCGACCATCTTCAGGCCGTCCTGCCAGCGGGTGGCCATCGGCTTCTCGGTCATCACGTGCTTGCCTGCTTCCGCCACTTCGATGGCTTGCGCCGGGTGCAGGCCGCTCGGAGTGGTAAGGATGACGCAGTCGGCGGTGGTCGTTTCCAGCAAATCGGCCAACCGGGCGTGGCCGCGGGCGCCGGTTTTCTCAATGGCGGCAGCAAGTGCGCTGGGGTTGATGTCGCAGACGTCGACGAGTTCGCAGCGGTCGGCGTGCTTTTCTATTGCGGCAAAGTGGTTCTGCGCAATGCGGCCGCAGCCCACGAGGGCGAAGCGGATCTTGCGGTCGGTGATCGGAGGGGCGAAATGCATGTCAGAGTCTCCAGGCGGTAATGCCGGCTTGCTTGAGTTGATCGAGGTCGAACAGGCTCTTCACGTCGGCTACGACGGGGGCTGCGCCCCTGAGAAGCTGCTTGATCGCTCTCGCATCCATGGTTGTGTATTCATTGTGGGCAACCGCGACGATCAGCGCGTCGACGGGGGTGTTGGCATCGATCGTTCCGATGTCGACGCCAGGGTATTCGTGGGCCAGTTCCTCTGGATCCGCATAAGGGTCGGTCGCGACGACGCGGATGCCGAACTCCTGGAACTCGCGAATGATGTCGATGACCTTGCTGTTGCGAATGTCTGGGCAGTTCTCCTTGAAGGTGAGACCCAGCACCCCGACGGAGGCATTCGAAAGGTCGATCTTGTTCTGCACCATCTTCTTGATTGTGGTGCGTGCGACGTAGCGTCCCATGTTGTCATTGATGCGGCGCCCAGCGAGGATGACCTGCGGGATGTAACCGACCTTCTCGGCCTTGTCGGTGAGGTAATAGGGGTCGACACCGATGCAGTGTCCGCCGACCAGGCCCGGGCGGAAGGGCAGGAAGTTCCACTTCGTGCCGGCCGCTTCAAGCACGGCGAGCGTGTCGATATCCAGGCGGGCAAAAAGCACCGAGAGTTCGTTCATCAACGCAATGTTCAGGTCGCGCTGGGTGTTCTCGATTACTTTCGCCGCCTCAGCGACGCGGATGCTCGGCGCCTTGTGGGTGCCCGCGATGATGATCTCGCGATACAGCGCATCAACCAGATCTGCGACCTCCGGGGTGGAGCCCGATGTGACCTTCTTGATCGTGGAAACCCGGTGTTCCTTGTCACCGGGGTTGATGCGCTCGGGGCTGTACCCGGCGTAGAAGTCGACATTGAATTTCAAACCGGAGTGTTGCTCGAGCACCGGGACGCAGTCTTCCTCGGTGGCGCCGGGGTAGACGGTGGATTCATAGATGACGATGTCGCCCTTCTTCAGAATCTTTCCGATCGTTTCCGAGGCCTTGATCAGCGGCGTCAGGTCCGGCCGCTTGTGTTCGTCGATGGGCGTCGGGACGGTGACGATGAAGACGTTGCAGGCGGCGAGGTCCAGCGGGTTGGCGCTGTAGGTGAGGCTAGCCGCCTGGCGCAGCTCTTCGTCGGAGACTTCGAGCGTCGAGTCGTGCCCGGCCTTGAGCGCTTCGATGCGCTTGTGGTTGATGTCGAAACCGACCACCGAGCGCTTCTTGCCGAACTCGGCCGCGAGGGGCAGACCGACGTAACCGAGGCCGATGACGGCCAGCTTGATATCCGAAAGGGTGTGCATTGGATTGTCTTGTGGGTGCGAAATACGGGTGTTATGCGTTGTCCGGCAAGCCGATTCAGCTTCGGGCCTTGGCGTTTGAGATGAATTCTGCGACAAAGGCGAGGACGACGCCGCCCATCACTCCGAGCACGGCGGCGAGGGCTAGTACCAGCGCCTTCTTTGGCTTGGATGGCTTGGCTGGCGCGGTGATTTCGCCGATCAGTTCGGTGGGGCGTGTCTGCGGCGGAGTAACTTGCTGTGCAAGGAGCAGTCGCTCGGAGCCCAGTGCGTTGATAGCGGTCGTGATTGGGCCGCGCTCGATCATTACTAGCGAGGCTTGGACGCTGTCGCGCTCCTTGAGATGTTCGACAAGTGCGGTGATGTCCGAGTATTGCTGCTGCAACGCGGTCTGCTGCTCGTCGAGGCCCTTGAGCCGGTCGACGATGGGTTTGAGGTTGTCTTCAAACATGGCCGCGTGGGCCTTTTGCACACCCTTGACTACGTCGTCGAGTAGGTGTGCCGCGTCTTCGGGGGTGTCGGCCTCGGCGGTGAGCTGGACCGTAGTCGTGACGCCCTTTTGGACGTTCGCAGTGGTAATGAAGGGCCGTGAACGCGTAATGCCGGTGGCGACGTCTTTGCCATATTGGGCGAGGATGCGTGATGAGAGTTCCTCTGCATTTTCGAGCAATCCTCCATTACCCTGAACCTGGCCAATCCTCAGTTTGACGCTCGCCTCATAAACTGGCGATGTGAGGAACGCGAATGCCGCACCCCCTGCCAGACAGAGGACGAAACAGGCCATGATCAGCGCCTTCCTCTTGGCAAGGATCTTCCAGAGTTCGAGGAGGCTGATCTCATCGTCGTAGGGCTGGGTGGTCTGCATGGGCGGGGAACTTTTATCCGAAAGCCGAAATTATTGCACCTGCAGCAAAACACATAAACTGCACAAAAGTAATAGTGCGCAAATCGCCAAAACCGCGCGGGTTCTGGCCCGCTGTCTCCAGCGCTATCATGTGCGTCCCTGCGCGCCGCTCGTGGGCTTCAGGCCCGGGCGAGCGCGCCCATGATGGCTTTACCGCTTCAGGCTCCAATGACACCCCTTCAGGCAACGCCCCCCTCCAGCCTGCGCATCTACTTCCGCCTCCTAAGCTACGTGCGCCCCTACGTGGGCACGTTCGCGGTCAGCATCCTCGGCTTCATGATCTTCGCCTCGTCCCAGCCGATGCTGGCCGGGGTGATGAAGTACTTCGTCGATGGCCTGGGGGGGGCGACGGAGGGTCTGCAGCTCGGTGTGCCGTTCCTCGATGGCATTGACATGGTGAAGGCCGTGCCGGTGATGATCGTGCTGATCGCGATCTGGCAGGGGGTGGGGTCTTACCTGGGCAATTACTTCATGAGCAAGGTGTCGCTCGGGCTGGTGCATGACCTGCGCCTGGCCTTGTTCGACAGCATGCTGCGGCTGCCCAACCATTACTTCGACCGCCACAACTCGGGGCACCTGATCTCGCGCATCACCTTCAACGTGACGATGGTGACCGCGGCGGCGACCGATGCGATCAAGATCGTGATCCGCGAAGGGCTCAGCGTCGTCTTCCTGTTCGGCTACCTGATCTGGATGAACTGGAAGCTGACGCTGGTGATGGTGGCGGTGCTGCCGGTAATCAGCGTGCTGGTGTCGCGGGCGTCGCGCAAGTTTCGCAAGCAGGCGAAGAAGATCCAGCGTGCGATGGGCGACGTGACCCATGTGGTGTCGGAGACCATCCAGGGCTACAGGGTGGTGCGCAGCTTCGGCGGGGAGGACTACGAGTCGCGCCGTTTCCGCGAGGCCAGTGAGAACAACACGCGCAAGCAGTTGCGCATGGGCAAGACCAACGCCACCTACACGCCGATGCTGCAGGTCGTCATCTATTCGGCGATGTCGGTGGTGCTGTTCCTGGTGCTGTTGCTGCGCGGTGACGCGAGCGCGGGCGACCTGGTCGCCTACATCACCGCGGCGGCGATGCTGCCCAAGCCGATCCGCCAGTTGTCGGAGGTGAGCTCCAAGATCCAGCGTGGCGTGGCAGGGGCGGAGAGCATCTTCGAGCAGCTCGATGAGCCTTCGGAGCTTGACCGTGGCACCGTCGTGCGCGAGCGGGTCGAGGGGCGCATCGAGGTGCGCGGGCTGTCGTTCCGCTATCCGGGAACGGAGCGCGAGGTGCTGCACGAGCTTTCATTCGACGTACAACCCGGGCAGATGGTGGCGCTGGTGGGCCGCTCGGGCAGCGGCAAGTCCACGCTCGCCAGCCTGTTCACCCGCTTCTACGATCACGACTGCGGCGAACTGCGCATCGACGGCGTGGACGTGCGTGACTACACCTTGCGCAACTTGCGCCGCCACGTGGCGCTGGTGTCGCAGCAGGTGACGCTGTTCAACGATACGGTCGCCAACAACATCGCCTACGGTGACCTGGCCGACGCGCCGCGCGAGGCGATCGAGGCGGCGGTGGAGGCCGCCGCGGCGAAGGAGTTCATCGACCGACTGCCGAATGGGCTGGATACCGAGATCGGCGAGAACGGTGTGATGCTCTCCGGCGGCCAGCGGCAGCGGCTCGCGATTGCGCGTGCGCTGCTGAAGAATGCGCCGATCCTGATCCTCGACGAAGCGACCTCGGCGCTGGATACCGAGTCCGAGCGCCTGATCCAGGCGGCGATCGAGCGCCTGATGGTGGGGCGGACCACGATCGTCATCGCGCACCGGCTGTCGACGATCGAAAAGGCGGACCAGATCCTGGTGATGGAGAACGGCCGCATCGTCGAGCGCGGCACGCACGCCGAACTGTCTGTTCGCGGCGGCCCTTATGCGCGGCTGCAGGCCGTAGGGGGCGAGGAGCAGGCCGGCTGAGAGGACGGACGATCGGCTCGTCTATCGTCCGCCTGCGGCGCTGAAGCTGCTGTCCGGCCGCCTGATCGGTGCCTGCTTGGGCGTGTTCTTCATGTGCAGGCGCCACCACAGGCCGATGAGGTTGTCGCCCCAGGACACGGCCTTGCGTGGCAGGGTCAGCGGGTCGTCGTCGGTCGTGGCGGGCGCGCGCACGCAGGTGGTTGCACACTGGTAGCCGGCTTCGGCCACGGCTTCGACCGCACGCATGTCGTGGCTGCCGTAGGGGTAGCAGAAATGCGTGACTGCGGCGCCGAGCACGTCTTCCAGTTCGCGCTTGGAGCGGGTGACTTCCTCGCGGATGCGGCTCGTGTCCTGTTCGGCCAGCTTGACGTGGGTGGCCGAGTGCGAGCCGAAGTCGATGCCTTCGCGATGGAGCTGGCGCACGCGTTCGGCGCTCATCAGCGGCGGGGTGTCGCGGCCGTCCTTGGCGAACCAGCTCGAGGGCTGGCCGAGCAGCCCCGAGATCAGGTACACCATCGCCGGGAAACCGTGCTGTTTCAGCACCGGGAAGGCGTACTCGTAGAAGTTCTCGTAGCCGTCGTCGAAGGTCAGCGCCACCGCCTTGGGCGGGACGGGCGCCTCGCCGCGCAGGCAGGCCAGCACCTGGTCCATCGACAGCACGGTGTAGCCGAAGCGCGCCAGAAAGGCCATCTGGCGGGCGAAGCGGCGATGGTCGCAGTAGGTCGAGCGGTGCGCCTTCATCGGTGCGAACTCGCCGACCTGGTGGTACATGAGGATGTTGATGCCGTTGCTCATGTCAGCGATTGTCGAGCAAATGGGCGTAGAGCGCACGGTATTGTGCGATCACCGCGGCCTCGGAGAAGTCGCGCTCGATGCGGGCGAGGCCGTTCGCCACCATCTGTCGTTGCAGGCCGGGGTTGCGGATGACGTGTTCGATGCCGGCCGCAAGCGCCGCGCCATCGTCACACGGGACAACCCAGGCGTCTTCGCCAGGCCGGGTGATCTCGCGCGCCCCACGGAAGGCGCTGGCGACCAGCGGCTTGCCGTAGGCCCAGGCTTCGAGGATGACGTTGCCCAGGGTCTCGGCGTCGCGCGAGGGGAACACCACCATGTCGGCGACGTGGAACCAGGGCGCCGGATCATGCTGCCAGCCCGCCCACAGGATGCGGTCGGCCACGCCCGCCTGGCGCGCCTGTTCGGCAAGGGGCGCCGCCAGGTCGCCGTCGCCCAGGACCACCAGCCGCAGGCGCTGGCCGTCGATCTCGGCGGGCAGGCGGCTGAGCGCGTCGACCAGGTAGCGGTGTCCCTTGACGTCGATCAGCCGCCCGGCGGTCACCATGATCCAGTCTTCGGGCTGCACGCCGATGCGCTGGCGCAGGGCATGCAGTTCGTCCGCGGCCACCGCACGGGCCGGATCGGCGAAATTGGTGATGTGAAACACGCACTCGGCGGGCAGGCCACCCTGGATCATCCAGTCGCACAGGCCCTTGGTGTTGCCGATCCAGGCATGGGCGTGGCGGAAGGGGGCGAGCTTGTAGTAGCCGCCAAGGCGGGACACATGGACCTTGCCGCGGCCGCGCTTGAGATGGGTGAGGCGGGTGGCGCGACCCATGTAGGTCTGCACGATGGGCGCGTCGCTGCGGGCGATGAGCCGCGACACGGCATGGCGCGAGAACGGATCCCAGACGGTGCGGAACGGCAGCTCGTGATGCGGAATGCCGGCGAGGTGATGCTGGGCGAGTTCGGACCCGCGTCGCACCGCGGCCTCGACGTCCTCGCCCTGGCGCAGCATGGCGGCGAGAAAGCGCGTGAACCAGCGCTCGGCGCCGCCCATGTGGGTGCTGCCGATCATGTGCAGCGATTTCATCGGTGTTCCTCCAGGACCTTGCGGTAGATCGTGAGGTTGCCGTCGCACATCGCCTCGGTCGAGAACTCGCGCAGCACCAGGGTGCGGCCAGCCTCGCCCATGCAGGCGCGCAAGGTTGCATCGCCGAGCAGGCGGTTCATGGCCGCGGCCAGGGCCGGGACGTCGCCCGGCGGGATCAGGAGGCCGTTCTCGCCATCGCGCACGGCCTCGGGCATGCCACCGGCCCGGCTCGCGATGATCGGCACCCGCGCTGCCGAGGCCTGCAGCAGCGACACGCCCAGGCCTTCCATGTCGGCCGGGTGCGCCAGCAGGTCGAGGCAGCCGAGGATGTCGGGCAGGTTGTCGACGAAGCCCATCAGGCGGACCGTGCCGGCGAGGCCCTGGTCCACGATGGCCTGGCGCAGTTCCGCCTCGAGCGGGCCGCGTCCGAAGACCAGCACCTGCAGGTGGGGGTGGTGGGGCAGGACGTCCTTCAGCGCCGCGAGCAGGTGGCGATGGCCCTTGCGCGCGATCAGCTGTGCGACGATGCCGACGAGCAGGGTATCGGCGGGCAGCCCGAGTTGCGCCCGGTAGCCGGCCTTGTCGTAGTCGATCAGGTAGGGTGCCGGGTCGACCGCGCTGCGCACGCAGGACACCCGGTTGGGCGCGAGACCCTCGGCGAGCAGCACGTCGCGGATCCCGTCCGAGATGGTGATCACGTGATCGTACAGCCGGTATTTTGCCGCCACCACCCAGCGTGCCTCGGGGTTGTCCACACGGCGCGACAGCACGCAGGGTACGCCGGCCAGCCGCGCCGCCAGCCCGCCCCAAAGGTCTGCGCCGCGGCGGCTATGGATGTGCACGAGGTCGGGGCGCTCGGTGGCGATCAGGCGGCGCAGGCGGAAGACAAGGCCGATGTCGACGTCGCCCTTCATCGGCATCTCGAACACGCGGGCATGGGCGCCCGCGGCACTTGCGATGTGGGCGCCGGTCGGGCAGGCGAGCAGGTTCTCCACGCCGCGCCGCGCCAGGCCCTCGACGATGTAGAGCACCTGCTTGGCGCCGCCGTAGAGGTGGCGGCCGGCTTCGACGTGCAGCACCTTCATGATGCGTGTTCCACGCTGAGCACGGTGCGAGCTTCGTCCATGACCCGGTCGGCGGTGATGTCGCGCAGGCAGGTGAAGGCGCCGTCGCAGGTCGGGCGGCGGCGGCAGGGCGAACAGGGCAGCCCGAGCCAGATCACGCGGCCGTTGCTGCGGCCGGTGTCGAGGTAGGGGCGGGTGGAGCCGAACAGCGCAACGGTGGGGGTGGCGAAGGCCGTGCCCATGTGGGTGAGTCCGGTGTCTACGCCGACCAGCAGGCCGGCATGGCGGATCAGCGCGGCCGCCTCGGGCAGGCGGGTGGCGCCGGCCAGCGAGATCACCCCGGGCGTGTTCCCGGCGATGCGCGCCGCGGCCTCGCGGTCCGCCGGACCGCCGAGGATGACGGGCGTGAGCCCCAGTTCGTCACGCACCTTTGGCGCCAGCGCCTGCCAGGCGTCCTCGAACCAGTGCTTCTGCGGTCGCGTGGTGAAGGGGGCAAACACGGCGAACCGCTTCGGCGCCAGGCCGTGTGCCGCCATCAACGCCTGCACCTTCGCCTCGGTATCGTCGCCGACACACAGCCGCGGCAGGAACTCGCCGGCATCGAGGCCCAGCTGTTCGGCCAGGTAGCGGTACTCGGAACCGATGCGGCGCGCGATGCCGCCCTTGGGTACGCGCTCGGTCATCAGCCATTGGCTGCCCTCGCGCGAACCGAGCCCGATGCGGCGCGGCGCGCCGGAGAGCCAGGTCAGCAGGCCGCTCTTCAGCAGGCTCTGCATGTCGATGGCGGTGTCGAAGCGCTTTGCCCGCAACAGGGCGTGGAATGCGCGGATGCGTCGGAACAGCTCTCCGAACCTCCGCGCCTGCCAGAGCTGCTTCCACTCGCCTTTCGGCCACAGGATCAGCTCGTCGATGCAGGGGTCGGCCGCGAGTAGCTCGTGAATGCCCGGCTCGACCAGCCACGCCACATGCGCTTGCGGCCACGTGCGCTTGACCGCCGCAGCGAAGGGCGATGCGAAGACGACGTCGCCGATGGCGGAGGTGCGGACAATGAGGAGACGGTTCATGGGTGCCGGTTCTCGGCCGAGACGTTTTGCGTTGCGTCGTCCGAGCGGCCCAGCAGGCGCAGGGACAGCAGCATCAGGATGGTGAAGAAGCGCATGTCAGGATGGGACAGGCGGAAATCGAAGAATGACCAGATTGCAGCGAATGCGAGCAATGCCCACATCGCAGGGATGAGGGCACGACGTTCAGGGTGCTGTTTCGCCGCCCGGAGTGCGTCGCGCACCAAGATCCCCAAAAGAGTGCTCCAGAGGACGCAGCCGACCAAGCCCTGCGTCCAAAGCATCTGGAGGAATCCGTTGTGAACGTGGTCATAGCGCTCTCCCTTCGCGAGCCCACCGAGCGGGCGCAACTCGCGGTCGATTACGGCCGTGAGGCTCCCGAAACCGTGGCCGATCAGCGGTGCGTCCGCGAACTGGTCGATGGAGAACTGCCATAGTCTGAGGCGAATCGTGGCTGACGATATGGGCGCTTCTTCCAGCCCGTCGATCATCATGGCCGAGATTGCGTTCTGATCGATCGCCGAGCGCTTCTTGATTACATCGAGACTGGATGCCATCAGGCCGAAGACGAGTATGGCGACAAAGCTTGCAGCAAGGGTCGCGATCTTCGCGCCGCTTGTTCGGGAGCGGCGTAGTCGGCGCATGGCAATGAAACCCGCGCTGAAGACGAGCACCGACATGGCAGCGAGGAAGGTGCTGCGGTTCTGAGCGCTGATCATCACTTGAGCGAACAGCACGATGAGCCCGATACCGGCAATTCGCTTCAGCCAGGGCGTCCCGCCCTCCTTGCGGCGCCACCAGTGACGTAGTGTGAACAACAGCGCGAGGGCGAAACAGCCCGCATAGAGACCGGCCCCGAGAGGGCGGTTGAGGTGAAAGCCGAGACGGCGCCCGGACCACAGGACGTCCAGTCCATGCTCGAAGAGGAATGTCCCGACGCCGAGCGCAAAACCGGTCATGGCGAGAAGCCAGAGCATGCGGACGCGATGCATGGGGTTCTGCACAGGCAGGGCTGCCAGCGGCGCGAACAGCAGGATGTAGAGCCAGCTCCGAACGTCGTCCTCGGGGTTGCCGAGTCCGGCGGTGCCGATGCCGGCCCATGCCTGGAGTGCATATCGACCGGTGAGCCACAGGGCGAGTGCAATGACGACCAGGGTTACCCCATCGGGGAACTTGCTGCGCCGGTTCCAGATCGACGCAAGCATCGCTGGCACGCACATGGCGATGCCGAGGTAGGCGGGTGCCGTCCTCCAGGTGCTGAAAAGAGCCAGAAGGCTCAAGCCGACCAGGCTGACACGTCCAAGCGGGGTCATCGGTCGTCTGCCTTGCGGCTGTCGCGTTCGAGAAAGTCGAGCAGCTTTCCGGCGCGCGTGCTCCAGCCATACTCCGCTGCGGTTTTGCGGCCCTTCATGGCCATCGCCACTGCGTGGACCGGGTCGCCTTGGGCACGGCGGACAGCCGCAATCCACGCCGCGGGATCGTCAGCCGTGACCAGCAGGCCGTTTTCGCCGTGCCGGACGACTTCCCTGATCGGTGGCAGGTCGGAGGCGATGACGAGTCGCCCGGCGGCCATGGCCTCGAAGAGCTTGATCGGGCTGATCGTTGCCGCGTGGCGCAGGTCTGCCTGGTAGGGCATCAGCGCAATGGCGCCCCGTGCGAGCGCAGACGGGACAGCGGCGTGGGGGATGGCGGGCTCGAGCGTGAGGTTCGCTGCGCTGCACTCGACCGCGCCGTCCCTCGGGCCGATGAGGACGAGGGGGAAGCCCGCTGATGCGATTCGTTCGAACAAAGGCAGGCCGCGGTCGGCGCTGATCCGACCGACGTACATGAGCCTGGGATTGGTGAAGTCGTCGGCGGTGGGCGGCGGTACCTGGGAAAAGGCCTCCAGATCCACGCCGCTGGGCAGGACCGCAATGCGTGACGGGTCGAAACCCGCATCGACCAGGGCGTCGCGACCGGCAGCGGTGATCACCGTCAGCCCCCTGAGCAGGCCCTTTGCCTGCGCGGCGAGGAGCGGTGCGATCAGGCCTTCGGCCGAGAGGCTGGCCGTGTCGTGGACTTCCAGGAAGTGCGCAATCCCGGCGCGGGCCAGCAGCAGCGAGAAATCGGGCACGCGGGTGTAGACCGCGTCGGCGCGGCGCAGGGCCTGGCGCTGCAGGAGCGCCAGCGGCCAGCCCTTCCAGCGGCTGTGCAGCATCCAGGTGGGGTGGATGTCGATCGGGTGGCGAATGCCCATGCCAGCCAGAAAGTCTGCCATGTCGAACCCTCGCGGCACCGGCGGGACATACAGGCGCACCTTGGCTTCGGCCACGCCGAGAGCCTCGACGGTATGCAGGGTCTGGATCAGGTTGGCCCGCGGCCGCTGTGGGCGACCTCGGGCAAGGTAGATGATCTGTGGCGGCATCACGCCCACGGGCAGGGACAAAGAAGCGGGATTATAGCCGCACGCCCGAGTGGCCCGAGCCGGCATGAACTGAGCGCGGAGGGTTCCGGTATACTTTCGCCCTTCGTCTGGAGCCCGTGGATGCGCCTAACTATTTTCATGCCCTCGTTCGGTGATGGCGGCGTCGAGCGCATGCTGGTGAATCTCGCGGGTGGCCTCGCGGATCTGGGCGTGGAGGTCGATTTCGTCACGCGGTCGCGGCACGAGCCCTATCTGGATCAACTCGACCGGCGCGTCCGCCTGGTTGAGTCGGGGCGCTCGGGCGTGTTCGAGATCCAGCCTTTCATGCGCCGCTACCTCAAGCAGTTCCGTCCCGATTTCGTGCTGTGCGGCAAGGACAAGGCGGGGCGGACCGCGGTGCTGGCCCGGCGTCTGTCGGGCGTGCCGTTCAAGCTCGTGATGCGGCCGGGCACGACGGTGTCCGAGCGCCTTGCCCAGCGCAATGTACTCAAGCGCTGGCGCGCCTACCGCTTGATCCGCGGCGCATACGGCGCAGCGGCAGCGGTGGTTGGCAATTCAGAGGGCGTCGTACGCGACATTGCCGCCATTGCACACCTGCCGGCTGAACGCACGCACCTGATCCGGAATCCGGTCGTCACGCCGGCCCTGCGGCAACATGCGGACGAGGCCCTCGACCATCCCTGGTTTGCCCCCGGACAACCGCCGGTGGTAATGGCCGTCGGTGGGTTGCGCACGCAGAAGGGCTTTGACACCTTGTTGTCCGCGTTTGCCCGCGTCCGCGCCGGGCGTCCGTGTCGCCTGATGATCCTTGGCGAGGGCCGTTTGCGCCGAGAGTTGTCCGAGCAGGCGGCGCGGCTAGGCGTTGCGGAGGACTTCGCTTTGCCGGGCTTCGATGCGAATCCCTACCGCTATCTTGCCCGCGCCGGTCTGTTCGTCCTTTCCTCGCGCTGGGAGGGATCGCCGAATGCGCTGACCGAGGCGCTGGCGATCGGCGTGCCGGTAGTGGCGACGGATTGCCCGAGCGGACCGCGCGAGATTCTGCGCGGCGGCGAGGTGGCGCCGCTGGTGCCGGTCGATGATGTCGATGCCCTGGCCACGGCGATGGCGGCGACGCTGGACCATCCCGGCGACGTCGAGCGGCGCAGCGAAGCCGTGCGCGAATACACCGTCGAGACCTGCGCCCGGCGATACCACGCGTTGTTCCAGCGCCTGCTGGCGGGTGGGGAGGCGCGCGCGTGAGCACCGATCTCGCCATCTTCGCGGCCACCTCCGGCCACAGCGGCGTCGATCGCGTGCTGCGCAATCTGGTGCCGGCGATTGCACGCCTGGGGCTGCGCGTCGATGTACTCGGCGTGGACGGACATGGACCCCGGTTCGATCAACTGCCCGACGGCGTCCGTCACCTGCCGCTGGGCGTGAGTCACGTGAACACCGCAATCCCGGGCGTGGTCCGCTACCTGCGCCGCGAGCGGCCGCAGGCGATGCTGTCGGACAAGGACCGCGTGAACCGCGCGGCCTTGTTCGCGCGCTGGGTGGCGCATGTGCCCACGCGGGTCGGGGTGCGCCTCGGCACGACGGTTTCGGTCAATCTGGCGAGCCGCGGCGCCTTCGAGCGTTGGCTGCAGCGTACGTCGATGCGCTGGATGTATCCGGCGGCCGAAGCCGTGCTGGTGCCCTCGCGCGGGGTGGCCGACGATCTCGCGGCCTATGCGGGGCTCGCACGCGATCATATCCGCGTCGTCCCGAGCCCGATCATCACCCCGGCGATGACCGCCAAGGCGGCAGAGGCCGTCGAGCATCCGTGGCTGGGCGCCGGCGAGCCGCCGCTGATCCTCGGCGTCGGCGAACTTTCCGAGCGCAAGGATTTCGCCGCCCTGTTGCGTGCCTTCGCCCGCGTGCGTGCGCAGCGCCCCTGCCGCCTGCTCATTCTCGGTGAAGGCCGCCGCCGCGGGGAGCTGGAGAAGCTGGCGGTCGAACTGGGCGTGTCGGCCGACGTGGCGCTGCCCGGCTTCTGCCCCAACCCCTATGCGTGGATGTCGCGTGCGGCCGTGTTCGCGCTGACCTCGCGCTGGGAGGGGATGCCCGTGGTGCTGATCGAGGCGCTGGCGCTGGGCGTGCCGAGTGTGGCCTGCGACTGCCCGAGCGGGCCGCGCGAGGTCCTGGAGGGGGGGCGTCATGGTCCGCTGGTGCCGGTGGGCGATGTCGATGCGCTCGCGGCGGGCTTGCTGCGACAACTCGACGCGCCGACCTCCGCCGCGGCGTCGCGCGCCGCGGTGCAGGGTTACACGGATGAATCCAGCGCCCGCGCCTACCTTGCCGCGCTGGGTTTCAGGGAGTTCCAATGAGTCGTCTGGCGGTGTTCATCTCGTTCTCTGGCGAGGGCGGTGTCGAGCGCATGGTGCTGAACCTGATCGAAGGGTTCGCCGCACGCGGCGTGCAGGTCGACCTGCTGGCGATCCGTGCCGACAGCGCGCATCTCGGCACGTTGCCGCCCGGGGTGCGCCTGATTGACCTTGGCGTGCGCCATAGCGGGCTGGCGGTGTGGCCGCTGGCGCGCTACCTGCGTGAGAACCGGCCCGATGCGCTGCTGGCGGCCAAGGACCGGGCGATCCGGGCGGCGGTGATGGCGCGCCGCCTCGCCGGCAGCACGGTGCGCATCGTCGGCCGGCTCGGCACGAACCTGTCGGCTGCGCTCGAGGGGCGTTCGGGCATTGCCCGCTGGCTGAGGGTGGCGCCGATGCGGCTGCTCTACACCTCGGTCGATCGTGTGGTGTGCGTGTCGGAGGGCGTGCTCGAGGACACGATGCGCCTGACCGGCCTGCCGCGCGAGCGCCTGCAGGTGATCCGCAATCCGGTGGTGACGCCGCGGCTGGCCGAGCAGGCGGCGCAGGTGGTCGACCACCCGTGGTTCGGCGACCGCGCGCAACCCTTGATCCTCGGCGCGGGCCGGCTCACCGAGCAGAAGGACTTCCCGACTCTGGTGCGCGCCTTCGCCCGCCTGCGGCGTCAGCGCCCGGCGCGCCTCGTGATCCTCGGCGAGGGCCGCCACCGGGGCCGGCTGGAAGCGCTCGCCGCGGAACTTGGCGTGGCTGCGGACGTTGCGCTGCCGGGCTTCACGCCCAACCCGTATGCGTGGATGGCGCGCGCCGACCTGTTCGCGCTGAGTTCGGCGTGGGAGGGGTCGCCCAACGTGCTGACCGAGGCGCTGGCGCTGGGTACGCCGAGCGTGGCGACCGACTGCCCGAGCGGCCCGCGCGAGGTGCTGGCCGGCGGTCGTTTTGGCCCCCTGGTGGCCGTGGGCGACGCCGATGCACTGGGGGACGCGATGGCGCGTACCCTCGATGCGCCCTTGCCGGCCGATGCGTTGAAAGGCGCCGTGGCGGCCTACAACCGCGATGCGTCGGCGGCCGCCTATCTCGAGGCCCTCGGCCTGGTGTGAATGCTCGGCCCGCCGGTTGCGGGTTGTGGAGATGCCTGAATGCTCTTGTCGCTGAAGTACAACTTCCTGTTCGTCCACATTGCCAAGACCGGCGGCACCTCGGTGCGCGATTCCCTGCGTCCGCTGCGGCTGCGCGATCCGTGGTACCCGGTGCAGTTCCTGTGCTCGCGCCTGTCGGCGCTGTCGGGTCATCGCCTCGGCATCAAGTTTCCGCGTCACTCGAAGATCATCGCTGCCAAGGAGATGCTGCCGGCCGAGACCTTCGACACGCTGTTCAAGTTCGTCTTCGTGCGCAACCCGTGGGACCTGCAGGTCAGCTCCTTCCACCACATCCGGCGCGAGCGACCGCACCTGATGAGCCATATCGAGACCTTCGACCAGTTCATGCGCTGGAAGCTCGATCCGGAGCGACCCTACCAGTTCCACGTCGATACCAGCATCGAACTGCAGAGCGACTACGTGATCGACCTGCACGGCAAGGTGCTGGTCGACTTCATGGGGCGCTACGAGAACCTGGCTGCCGACTTCGACGAGGCCTGCCGTCGCATCGGCGTGAAGCCGCCGGCGCTGCTGCACAAGCGCCAGGCCACCGACCGCAAGAAGGACTATCGCAGCTATTACACGGACGAGCTGGCCGAGATGGTGGCGCGCCATTTCGAACCGGACATCCGCATCTTTGGCTACCGTTTCGATCCCGAATGAGCCCCTTGCCGGACATCGGCGGGTAACATCGCCGGGTCATGAATCTAACCGTTTTCTTCTTCCTACGTCGCCCATCATGAAACTCACCATCTTCGGTACCGGCTATGTCGGCCTCGTCACCGGCGCCTGCCTCGCGGAAGTGGGGCACAGCGTCGTCTGCATCGACATCGATCAGCGCAAGATCGACAACCTCAACCGCGGCGTGCTGCCGATCTGGGAGCCCGGCCTCGAGGCGATCGTCGAACGCAACGTCGCCGAGGGCCGCCTGCGCTTCACGACCGACACCGCGCTGGCCGTCAAGCATGCCGAGATCCAGTTCATCGCCGTTGGCACGCCGCCGGACGAGGACGGCTCGGCCGACCTGCAGTACGTGCTGTCGGTGGCCGAGAGCATCGCGCGCAACATGGACGGCTACCGCGTCATCATCAACAAGTCGACGGTACCGGTGGGCACGGCAGACAGGGTGCGCGCGCGCGTCGAGCAGGTGCTGGCCGAGCGCAAGGCGGAGGCGCCGTTCGATGTCGTCTCCAACCCGGAATTCCTCAAGGAAGGGGCGGCCGTCGGCGACTTCCTGAAGCCGGACCGCATCGTCATCGGCACCGTCTCGCCGCGCGCGCGCGAACTGATGCGCGAGCTCTACGAACCCTTCAACCGCAACCATGAGCGCACGATGTTCATGGACGTGCGCAGCGCCGAGCTGACCAAGTACGCCGCGAACGCGATGCTGGCGACCAAGATCAGCTTCATGAACGAACTGGCCAACATGGCCGAGATCCTCGGGGCGGACATCGAGGAGGTGCGCAAGGGCATCGGCGCCGATCCGCGCATTGGTTACCACTTCATCTACCCGGGCTGCGGCTACGGCGGGAGCTGCTTCCCGAAGGACGTGCAGGCGCTCGAGCGTACCGCGCAGCAGATCGGCTACGAAGCGCCGCTGCTGAAGGCGGTGGAGGCGGTCAACAATCGGCAGAAGCAGGTGCTGTTCGCCAAGCTGGCGAAGCATTTTGGCGGGCCGGAGGCGCTGCGCGGCAAGACGATCGCGGTGTGGGGGCTGTCCTTCAAGCCCAACACGGACGACATGCGCGAGGCGCCAAGCCGCACGCTGCTCGAAGCCTTGTGGCAGGCGGGCGCGAAGGTGCAGGCCTTCGACCCGGTGGCGATGGAAGAGACGCGCCGCATCTATCCCGAGGGGCCGGCCTTCAGCCTCGCCGCCGACAAGTATTCGGCGCTGGATGGTGCCGACGCGCTGGCGATCTGTACGGAATGGCAGCAGTTCCGCGCGCCGGATTTCGACGAGATCCAGAATCGCCTGCGCGCCAAGGTCATCGTCGATGGCCGCAACCTCTACCACCCCGAGCGCCTGCGCAGCGAGGGCTGGACCTACTACAGCATCGGCCGCGCCTGAGCGCGCGGCGCTGCATGCCGGCGGCCGGTCCGTCCCGAAGGATCAGCCGCCGGGCAGCACGACCACTTCGGCGGTCGTCTGCGGGATGTTCCCGGCGTGGGCAGCCGGCAGGGCGATGAGGTCGGGCTGCAGGGTCTGCAGCAGGGCGTGCAGTTCCGCCGCGTCCCGGGCCGCTACCACCCAGTCGACGATGCGCAGTGCGGGCAGCAGTCCGGCGCTGGCGTCGTCGGCAAGCGGCAGCGCCAGCAGCCGGTCGCCACGCGCGGCGGCCGCTTCGAGGTAGGCGAGACGCGGTGTGTCGAAGGGGGCGAAGGGGCCGACCGCCACCACGGTGCGTTCGCCCAGGCGGCGCGCGGTGGCGATGGCGTCGCGCGCCTCGGCGGCTTCGATCAGGCCGCGCGGGCGCGGGGCGTGGGCGTTCAGTTCCGCGCGCAGTTCATCCACCGACACGGTGGCCGTACCGAGCTTGCCGACCACGATGCTGGCCGCGAGGTTGGCCAGTGCGGTGGCGTCGCGCAGCGACAGGCCGGCGGCGAGGCTGCAGCCCAGCGTGGCCGAGACCGTGTCGCCTGCGCCGGTGACGTCGAACACTTCGCGCGCATGGGCAGGCAGGTGCCAGGCGGGCTGTCCGCGCTGGATCAGCGTCACGCCGCGCTCGCTGCGGGTGATCAGCAGCGCTTCGAGTTCGAGATCCGCGCACAGCCGTTTGCCGCGTTCCACCAGTTCGTCATCGTCCGCGCACGGACCGACGATCGCCTCGAACTCGGCAAGGTTGGGCTTGACCACCGTGGCGCCGCGGTAGCGGCCGAAATCCTGGCCCTTGGGGTCGACGATTACCGGCACGCCGCGTTCGCGCGCCAGGTGGATCAGGGCCTGAGGGTCGCCCAGCGTGCCCTTGGCGTAGTCCGACAGGATCATCGCCTGCACGCCCTCGAGTGCATCGTGCGTGGTCGCGGTGACGCGCGCCGCGTGATGCAGGGCGAAGCGTTCCTCGAAATCGAGGCGGATGAGTTGCTGGTGGCGGCTGATGACGCGCAGCTTGGTGATGGTGGGCGCATCCGCGACGATCTGGAGCCGGCAATCCACGCCGCGTGCGGCAAGGCGCTCGGCCAGCAGGCGCCCGGCTTCGTCCTCGCCGACGAGGCCGACGAGGCGGGCCGTGCAGCCGAGCACCGCGGCGTTGAGTGCGACGTTGCCGGCGCCGCCTGCGCGCACTTCGTCATCGCGCACCTGCACCACCGGTACCGGCGCCTCGGGCGAGATGCGCGCGGTCGCGCCGTGCCAGTAGCGGTCCAGCATGAGGTCGCCCACGACGAGCACGCGGGCGTTGGCGAATTGGGGCAGCGCTGAAAGCATGGGCGGACCGTGAGCCTTGGAACGGCCGGATTATCCCACGAAGCGGCCGGCCGTCAGGCGCCCCGGCTCAGCGGTTGAACCACCGCAGCACCACGCCCCAGTTCTCCACGTCCAGCCGCGTCACCTGCCCGCAGCCGAAGTCCAGCCCCAGCCAGCGCTCGGGCGGCAGGCCGAGCAGGTGGCCGGCGATGGCGCGCAGCGGGCCGCCGTGGGCGACGATCACCACCGGCTCGTCCGGTGCGGAAAGCTGCAGATCGCTGAGCCAGTGCAGCACGCGGGTCGTCATCTCGCGCGCGGATTCGCCGCCCGGCGCGCGGAAGCCGAGCGGGTCGGCAGCCCAGTCGTCGATGGCGGTGCCGATGGCGCTGAAGGTGCGGCCTTCCCATTCGCCGAAGTGAATCTCCTTCAGGCGCGCATCCAGGTGCGGGGTGCCGAACTCCTCTGCGAGCAGCCGGGCTCGGATCAGCGGGCTGGCGTGCAGCTCAAAGCGGTCGGGCAGCAGCGGGCGCAGGCGCGCTGCGACCTCGGTGGCGGATTCGGCCAGGCCAATGTCGTGTTGGCCGTAGCAGACCCCCGGCTCGATCGCGGGTCGCGGATGGCGGATGAGGTGCAGTTCCATGACGAAGTGATGTCCTATGCGGCGGCCAGCGTCGCGATGCGCGCGGCGGCGAGCAGGCCGAGGTAGGCTGCGAGTTCGGCGAGTTGCTGGGTCGCGCCGAGCAGGTCGCCGGTGTAGCCGCCCAGGCTGCGCACGAACAGGCGGGCGGCCCAGGCCGTGACGGCGATGACCGCGACCAATGCGCCCAGCGCCTCCACAGGTGCAAGCAGGGCGAGTGGCAGCAGGCCGCAGGCGCCGGCGACGGTGAGTTCGCCAGGCGTCAGGCGGCGCGCGAGCGGCCTGGACTTGGCGCTGTCGTCCTCGCGCACGTAGGGCAGCAGGTGGATGAGGCTGGTGGCCGCCAGGCGTGACAGTGGGTGTGCAACCAGCAGTGCGGCGGCAACGCCCGCCACGGTGCCCTGCGGGGCAGTCGCGCCGAGACGAGCGAGCTCGACCAGCGCGGCCGCCTTCGCCATCAGCATCAGTACCATGCCGATGGTGCCGTAGCTGCCGATGCGCGAGTCCTTCATGATCGCCAGCACCTGCGCCTTGTCCCAGCCGCCGCCGAGGCCGTCGCAGGTGTCGGCGAAGCCGTCTTCGTGGAAGGCGCCGGTGAGGCGGATCGTCACCGCCATCGACAGGATCACCGCCAGCGAGGCGGGCAGGACCAGCGCGAACGCCGCGTAGCTTGCCGCGCCGGTTGCGCCCACCACCCAGCCGACCAGCGGGAAGAAGCGCGCCGCGTGGTTCAGCCGCTCGGGCGACCACGGCACCCAGGCCGGCACCGGCAGCCGGGTGAAGAAGCCGAGCGCGGTGAAGAACAGTTCGAGCTGGTAGCGCATGCCGTGTGCGTCAGCCCTGGTCGCTGACGCCGGCCGACTCGAAGCTCGCCATCTCGTTGAGGAAGCTCACCGCCGATTGCACCAGCGGCCAGGCCAGCACGGCGCCGGTGCCTTCGCCCAGGCGCAGGTCCAGCGACATCAGGGGCTCCACTCCCAAGTGGTCGAGCTGGATGCCGTGGCCGGGTTCCTGCGAGCGATGAGCGAACACGCAGTAGGGCAGCACGTTCGGGTCGATGGCGTGCGCGACCAGCAGTGCAGAGGTGACGATGAAGCCGTCGATCAGGACCAGCATCCTGCGCTCGGCGGCGCCGAGCATGGCGCCGGCCATCATGGCGATCTCGAGGCCGCCGTACTCGGCCAGCACCGCCAGGGGATCGATCGGGCGGCCGCCGCGCTCCAGCGCCTGCTTGAGCAGGGCGCGCTTGTGGATGAGGCCGGCGTCGTCCAGTCCGGTGCCGCGGCCGGTCACGGTGTAGAGGTCGGCGCCGTGCTCGGCACCGACCAGGCAGTGCGTCAGCAGCGAGGCCGAGGCGGTGTTGCCGATGCCCATCTCGCCGAAGCCGACACAGTTGCAGCCGTTGTCTGCCAGCGCATGGGCGATCTCGCGTCCGCGCTGCAGGGCGGCGTCGCGCTGTTCGGCGCTCATCGCCGGCTGTTCGATGTAGTTCGCCGTACCCGGCGCGATCTTGGCGTCGATGAGGCCGGCGCGCTTGCCGAAGTCGTGATTGACCCCCGCATCGACGACGGTCAGCCCCAGCCCCATCTGCCGGCTGAAGACGTTGATCGCGGCGCCGCCGGCCAGGAAGTTCTCCACCATCTGCCAGGTCACGTCCTGCGGGTAGGCCGACACGCCCGCCCGCGCCGCGCCGTGGTCGCCGGCGAAGACGACGATGTGGGGCTGGCGCAACTCGGGCGTCAGCGTCTGCTGCACGAGGCCGATCTGCAGCGCCAGCGGCTCGAGCCGGCCGAGGGCGCCAAGCGGCTTGGTCTTGCGGTCGATCTTGTGTTGCAGCTCGGTGGCAATCGCCTGGTCGGGCGCGGTGATGGCGAGGTTCATGACGCGAGGTTTCCGGTGGAGCGGCGTCGGGGCCGCGGCTGGGTGGGGAGTGAGTTTAGTCCTGCTTCAGCACCAGCGGCAGGCCGGCGGCGACGAACACCACACGCGGGCACAGCGCGGCGACCGCCTGGTTGAGCCGGCCGGCCTCGTCGCGGAACAGGCGGCCGAGCGGGTGCTCCGGCACCAGGCCGAGGCCGACTTCGTTGGCGACCAGCACGATGCGGCCGGGCAGTCGCGGCAGGGTCGCGAGCAGCGCGTCGCGCTGCGCGCGGAACAGCGGCAGGGCTTCGGCATCGGCGCCGGGCGGCAGGCTCTCGGCGTCCGCCAGCAGGTTGCTCAGCCACAGCGTCAGGCAGTCGACCAGCAGGCAGCGGTCGGGGGCTGCCTCGCGCCGCAGCGTGTCGGCGAGCGCCACCGGCGTCTCCACCGTGCGCCAGCCTGCGGGTCGGTCCGCCTGATGGCGACGGATGCGTGCCGCCATCTCGTCGTCGAGCGCCTCGGCGGTCGCAATCACGGTCACCGCCAGCCCGGATTCGGTCGCGCGGCGCTCGGCCTCGCGGCTCTTGCCCGAGCGCGCGCCGCCCAGGATCAGCTCGCATGTCATTGTTCTGATGGCTCCTGTCCGGAAAGAGGACTGTCATTTATTGCAGTGCACGATACTCGCCCGTACGGTATCATCCGCCCCCACTGCCCCGGAAGGGGCGGCGCGTTATCGGTGCCCACGGGCGATTCTCGCCTAGGGTTAAACGGGAAACAGGTGCGCGGACCATCCTCTGCTCGATGGCCGCAATGCCTGTGCTGCCCCCGCAACGGTAAGTGCGCGCAAGGCGGATCACGCAGCCACTGGGAGGATCTCTCCCGGGAAGGCGACCCGTCCGTCCGGCCTCTGGCCGGGCAGCGCACGAGCCCGGAGACCGGCCGGAACGCGAAATGGCGGATGTGCCGCGGGGTGGCGGCGACGGGCGCGGTTTGTCTTGCTCTCTTCGGTTCTCCCCTGCTCGCGGTGCGTCCATGTGAAGTTGCCATGACGTGCGGGGACGCGCGCCATGGCGCAGGGAGTTCCGACAATGAAGATCCGCCTTTCCGCGCTGGTTTCCGCGTGCGCGCTCGCTTACCCGTTCGTCCCGGCCCAGGCCGACGATGCCCAGCTTGGCCACGTCGTGGTCACCGCCACCCGCCAGCCCATCACGGCCGACGAGGCGCTTGCCAGCGTCGACGTGATCGACCGCGACGAGATCGCCCGTGCCGGCAATGCCACGCTGGTGCAACTGCTGTCCAGCCGTCCCGGCGTACAGGTGGCGAGCAATGGCGGTCCGGGCTCGAGCAGCAGCGTGTACCTCCGCGGCGCCAACTCGGGGCACACCCTGCTCCTGATCGATGGCGTGCGCGTGGGGTCGGCGACCAGCGGCTCGCCCACGCTCGAGAACCTGCCGCTCGAGCTGATCGACCGCATCGAGATCCTGCGCGGCCCGGCGAGCGCGCTCTACGGTTCCGATGCGATCGGCGGCGTGATCCAGGTGTTCACGCGCAAGGGACGCGAGGGTTTCCAGCCCAGCGTGCGTGCCGGCGTCGGCACCGACGGTGCGCGCACGCTGGGTGCGACGCTGGCGGGCGGGGTCGAGCGGCTGCGCTACAACGTGTCCGCCGGCAGCGAACGCAGTGACGGCATCGATGCCAAGCCGAAGTCGACGCGCGGCAGCGATCGCGACGACGACGGTTTCCGCAACGAGTACTTCAGCGGCTCGGTGTCGCTCGGTTTCCGCGACGCCGACGAGATCGGCCTGACCGTGCTGCATTCGGACATGCGCAACTGGTACGACAACGCCAAGGTGTTCAACTCGTATCTGGACAAGCGCACCGACTCGCTGGGGCTGCACATGCGCAACCAGATCACCGCAGACTGGACCAGCACCTTGCGCTTCGGCTACGGCGCGGACGAGTCGCACAACTACTCGGACCGCAACGCCAAATCCACGTTCGAGACCGCGCAGCGCCAGTTCACCTGGCAGCACGACATCGCCCTGGGCGTCGGCTCGCTGCTGGCCGCCTACGAGTATCTCGAGCAGGAAGTCGATTCGACTGCCGACTATGACAAGACACAGCGGCACACCAATTCGGTGCTGCTCGGCTGGAGCGGACAGTTCGATCGCCATCACCTGCAGGTCAACGCCCGCCATGACGAGGATTCGCAGTTCGGCAGCAAGACCACCGGTGCGCTGGCCTACGGCTATCGGCTGACGCCGGAGTGGCGCGCGCGTGCCAGCATCGGCACGGCGTTCAAGGCGCCCACGTTCAACGACCTCTACTTCCCGTTCAGCGGCAACCCGAACCTGAAGCCCGAGGAGGCGCTGAACCGCGAGGCCGGCCTGGTGTGGGAGCGCGGCGGCACCAGCCTCAGCGCGACCTACTTCAACAACCGCATTAAGAACCTGATCGCGTGGGCGCCGGTGAACCCGGCCGATCCGATGGGCGACTGGGCGCCGGCCAACGTGGCGGAGGCCTCGATCCAGGGCGTCGAGTTGGCTGCCAGCACGATGCTGTGGGATTACCGCGTGCGGGCCAGCATCGACTTCCTCGACACGGAAGACGAGGAAACCGGCGATGAGCTCGGCCGTCGTGCGCGCATCGGCGGCTCGCTCGGCATCGAGCGCGCTACCGGGCCGTGGACCTGGGGGATGGAGTGGAACGCGCAGGGGCGGCGGTATGATCGAATCCCGAACAACGCGGCCAACCGCATGGGCGGCTACGGCCTGCTGAACGCCTACGTGCATTACGCGCTGGCGCCGGACTGGAGCGTGGAAGTGCGCGCCAACAACCTTCTCGACAAGGACTACGAGCTTGCCCAGAACTACGGCACCCAGGGGGCCAACGCCTTCGTGGCCGTGCGTTACGCGATGCACTAAGCCGCAATGCTCGTTGCCACCGACCGTCTCCGTGTCGTCGGGGGTCGGGCCCTGATGCTGCTCGGCCGCCACCATCCCATCCTGCTCGCCCTCAGCCTGCTGTCGGCGGCGGCGCTTGCACTGCTATGGGCGCTGGTGGCCGGTGACATGCCAATCGGCCTGTCCGAAGTATTCGCTGCCTTGACCGGCAGTGAGGGCATGGCGGCGGACATCGTGCGCGAGCTGCGCCTGCCCCGCGCCTTCGCCGCCTTCGTCTGCGGCGGCCTGCTCGCCACGGCGGGTGCGCTGATGCAGGTGCTGCTGCGCAACCCGCTGGCCGATCCCTACATCCTGGGCATCTCCGGTGGTGCGGCGGTGGGGGCGCTGGTGGCGCTCACGCTCGGCGCGGCCTCGATCTGGGTCGATACGCTGGCCTTCGGTGGCGCGCTCGCCGCGATGCTGCTGGTGTTCGGCCTGGCGCATGGCGACGGCAGCTGGACGCAGACGCGGCTGCTGCTGACCGGGGTCATCGTCGCCGCCGGATGCGGCGCGGCGGTGACGCTGATGCTGGCGCTGGCGCCCGATACCCGGGTGCAGTCGATGCTGTTCTGGCTGATGGGCGATGCCAGTGGCGCGGCGCGGCCCTGGCCTGGGCTGGTGGTGCTGGTGCTGGGTCTGGCCGCGGTGATGCCCTTCGCGCGCGACCTGAACGTGCTCGCGCGCGGCGAGCTGAACGCGCGTGCGCTGGGTGTGAGCGTGCGCAAGCTGCGCATGGGCCTGTACGTGCTGGCCTCGCTGCTGACCGCGACCGCGGTGACGCTGGTGGGCTCGGTGGGCTTCGTCGGCCTCATCATTCCCCACCTCGTGCGGCTGGTGCTGGGCAACGACCAGCGCGTGCTCATCCCCGCTGCCGCGCTGGCCGGCGGCACCCTGCTGACGCTGGCCGACATGGCGGCGCGCACCGTGATCGCGCCGCAGCAACTGCCGGTCGGCGTGCTCACCGCGCTGATCGGCGTGCCGGTGTTCCTGTTCCTGCTCGCGAGGCACCCGCGGTGAGCGCTTCGCGTACCGATGCGGTGCCGCTGCTGGAGGCCGAGCGCCTCGCCCTGCAGGTGGGCGAGCGCTGGCTGTGCTGCGAGTTCAGCCTGAGCCTGGCACCGGGCGAATGCCTTGCCCTGCTGGGCCCCAATGGTGCGGGAAAGACCACCCTGCTGCACACCCTGGCCGGCCTGCGCGAGCCCTCGGTGGGGCAGGTGAGGCTGGGCGGCCTGCCCTACGCCGCCTGGTCGGCGCTGGAGGCGGCGCGCTTCCGCGGCCTGCTGCCGCAACAACAGCCCGATCACTTCGGCGCCAGCGTGCTGGAAACGGTGCTGATCGGCCGTCACCCTCACCTGGGCCGCTGGGGCTGGGAGACGACCGAGGACGAGGCGATCGCCCGCCGGGCCTTGGCCGATGTCGGTTTGCAGGGGTTCGAGACGCGCGACGTGCTGACGCTGTCCGGCGGCGAGCGCCAGCGCGTCGCCATCGCCACCTTGCTGGTACAGTCGCCGCAGCTCTTCCTGCTCGACGAACCGCTCAACCATCTCGACCTGCATTACCAGATCGCCACGCTCGAGCTCTTCCGCAGCATCGTCCGTGGCGGCGACACACGGCACGGCGTCGTCATGGTCCTGCACGACATCAATCTCGCCGCCCGCTACGCCGACCACATCATCCTGCTCGACGGCCGCGGCGGGGTGAAAGCGGGTGATCGCGACAGCGTGCTGCGTGCAGACCTGCTGAGCCAGGCCTTCGGCCATCCCTTGCGCCGCTTCGAGAGCGAAGGGCGCGTCCTGTTCCTTCCCGATTGAGATCCCCATCATGAAGCACACGCTTCGCCACCTTCTGGGTGGCCTGTTGCTGGTTCTTGCCCTGCCCGCGGCTGCGGACTGTCCGCGCATCGTCAGCCAGTCGCCCTACATCACCCAGGCGCTCGACTGGCTTGGCCGCGGCGACTGTATCGTCGGGGTGTCGCGCTACGACAAGCGCGACCTGCCGCGCACCGGCGGGGTCAAGGACCCGGATGTCGGCGCCATCGCCGCGCTGAACCCCGACCTGGTCGTCATCTCGAAGGGCTCCGATCCGGCCCAGCTCGACATGCTGGAGCCCGAGGCGCGCATCCTGCAGGTCGACGGCTTCGATTCGATGGCCCAGACCGAGGCGATGCTCGCCCGCCTGGCCGAGGCGGCCGGCGTGGCCGACGGCAAGGCGAAGGTCGCAGCCTATGCCCGCGAGTGGCGCGCCCGTGCGGCGGCGGTGAAGGGGGGCGGCAAGCGCGTGCTGGTGATCTCGGCCTGCTCGGCCCAACCATATTCCTTCGGCCGCGGCCATGTGGTGGGCGACGCCTTCGCCCACGCCGGCTTCGAGGTGGTGGAGACGGCCGAGCGCATCCGCCACCTGCGGCCCGGCGAGGAGATCCCGGGTATCGTTGCCGCAGTCGAACGCTTCAAGCCCGAGCTGCTGTTCTCGCTCACCCCCGAGAACGCCGAGACCTGCAGTGCCGAACTCGGCCTGGTGTCGGTGCCCGTCGTCGGCCTCGAAGGGCGGCACTTCTTCAACCCCGGCCCGGCGCTGCTCACCGGCCTGGCCCAACTCGCGGAGCACACCCAGCAATGAGCGAACAGGATCGCGACAGCCGCCACAACGAACGCATGGCGCGCAAGAAGGCGGTGGTGGACGAGAAGATCGCCACCGCCCAGGCCGAACGCGGCGTGCTGCTGGTCAACACCGGCAACGGCAAGGGCAAGTCCAGCGCCGGCTTCGGCCTGGTGGCGCGCGCGCTCGGCCACGGCATGAAGGTCGGCGTGGTGCAGTTCATCAAGGGCCGCTCGGACACCGGCGAGGAGGCCTTCTTCCGCAATCAGCCGGGCGTGAGCTGGCATGTGATGGGCGAGGGCTTCACCTGGGAAACCCAGGACCGCGCCCGCGACGTCGCCACCGCCGAAGCGGCCTGGGATGTCGCGCGCGGCCTGCTGCAGGACCCGTCGATCGGACTGGTGGTGCTGGACGAGCTCAACATCGCGCTCAAGTACCGCTATCTTGAAGTCGACACCGTCGTTGCCGACCTGCTGGCGCGGCCGACGCTGCAGCACGTCGTCGTCACCGGCCGCGGCGCCCCGCCCGAACTGGTCGAGGCCGCCGACACCGTTACCGACATGACGCCGGTCAAGCACGCCTTTGCCGCGGGTATCAAGGCGATGCCCGGCATGGAGTGGTGAGTCCATGAGCCTGCCCGATCTGTCCGTCTTCCGTCCCGGGCCGCTGCCCGGCCATGTCTATCTGGTCGGTGCCGGGCCGGGCGATCCTGAATTGCTGACGCTGCGCGGTGCGCGGCTGGTGGCGGGCGCGGACGTGGTGGTGTTCGACAACCTCGTCGCGCCCGCCATCATCGACCTGGCGCCCGCCGCGGCCGAGCGCATCTACGTCGGCAAGAAGGCGGCCGACCATGCGCTGCCGCAGGACGAGATCAACGCGCTGCTGGTGCGTCTGGCGCAGGCGGGCAAGCGCGTGGTGCGGCTTAAGGGCGGCGATCCCTTCATCTTCGGCCGTGGCGGCGAGGAGATGGAGGACCTGCTCGAGGCCGGCATCACCGTCGAGGTGGTGCCGGGCGTGACCGCGGCGGCGGGCGTGGCAGCGTATGCCGGCATTCCGCTCACGCACCGCGATCATGCGCAGTCGGTGGTGTTCACCACCGGCTTCCTGAAGGACGGCGGGCTCGATCTCGACTGGTCGCTGCTCGCCCACCGCGGCCAGACGCTCGTCATCTACATGGGCATCTCGCGTCTGGCGGAAATCTGTGCCCAACTCGTTGCCCACGGCCTACCGGCGGCGACGCCGGCGGCGGTCATCGAGCGCGGCACGACGCACGCGCAGCGCGTGGCGAAGGGCGATCTCGCCACGCTGGTCGACGAGGTCCGGCGCCAAGGTATCCGCCCGCCCGCGCTGACCGTGGTGGGCGACGTCGTCAGTCTGTATCCGCGCCTGACCTGGTTCCAGCCCGGCGAACCACCACCGTCCTCGCCGCTGCCGCATGCCGGCTGTGCGGTCGTGCATTCGAACAACAAGGATTGAGCCGTGCCCGAAGCGAACATTTCGTCCGACCCGCCCATCAGTGCGGTGCGCTGCCCCGCGCTGTTCATCGCCGCGCCGGCGTCCGGCCAGGGCAAGACCACCATCACCGCCGCGCTTGCACGCCTGCACACCCGGCTCGGGCGCCGGGTGCGGGTCTTCAAGTGCGGGCCGGACTTCCTCGATCCGCAGATCCATGCGGTGGCGAGTGGCGCGCCGGTGCATAACGTCGACCTCGGCATGTGCGGGGCGGAGGACATCGCCTGGCGCCTGCACGCGGCCGCGCGCGCGTCCGACCTGATCCTGATCGAGGGGGTCATGGGCCTGTACGACGGTGCGCCCTCAGGGGCCGACATCGCGCGCCGTTTCGGCATCCCGGTGATGGCGGTGATCGATGCGCGGGCGATGGCGCAGACCTTCGGCGCCGTGGCCCACGGTCTCGCGCACTACCAGCCGGGCCTGCCGTTCGCCGGCGTTCTCGCCAACCACGTCGGCAGCGCGCGCCATGCCGACATGTTGCGCGCCGCGCTGCCGGACGGCATGCGCTGGTTCGGCGCGGTGATGCGCGATGCCGACGCCGCGCTGCCCGAGCGCCACCTGGGCCTGATGCAGGCCGAGGAGATCGCCGACCTGGGCGAGCGCCTCGACCGTCTGGCCGACCATCTCCAGGCCACCGGGGCGGCCGAACTGCCGCCCGCGGTCGAGTTTCCGGCCGTGCCGGCGCCCGTCATTCCGCCGCTGCTGGCCGGCAGGCGGGTCGCGGTCGCGCGCGATGCGGCCTACGGCTTCATCTACCCGGCCAACCTCGACACGCTGCAGGCGCTGGGTGCCGAGCTCGCCTTCTTTTCGCCGCTGGCCGGTGACACCCTGCCTGCAGCTTGCGACGCGGTGTGGCTGCCGGGCGGCTACCCCGAACTCCATGGCGAAACGCTGGCCGCGAACACGCGCTTCTGGCACGACCTTCGCGCGCATGTCGTCGCGGGCAGGCCGCTGCTGGCCGAGTGCGGCGGGCTGATGAGCCTGCTGCAGAGCATCGTCGACAAGGCGGGTGTCGAGCACGCCTTCGGCGGCCTGTTGCCCGGCCGCGCGGTGATGCAGAAGCGGCTCGCCGCACTGGGCATGCAGGCGGTCGACCTGCCGCAAGGGCGGATGACCGGCCACACCTTCCACTACTCCAGGACCGAGACGCCACTCGCGCCCTGGCTGCATGCGCACGGCACCGACGGCAGCGAGGGCGAGGCGGTGTATCGCCTCGGGTCGATCACCGCGTCCTACGTGCATTTCTGGTTTCCGTCGAACCCGGCGGCGGTCGCTGCGCTGTTCGGCGTCGCCTGAGCGTACGCGGGCCGCTCGCAGGCGCGGTGCTCAGCCTTCGAGCGCCCGGCCTGCGGCCTCGCCGATGGCCTTTGCCAGCCGCGCCATCACCGGCGACTGCACCTGCCAGTGGTGCCAGTACAGCACCACGTCTTCGCGCTCCGGCGCCAGGTTGACCAGTTCGCCGCGCGCCAGGTGTTCGCGCGCCTGGATCTCGGGAATGAAGCCGTAGCCCAGCCCGGCGACCGCGAACGCCATGAAGCCCTCGGACGAGGGCACGACGTGGTGCGGATACTGGCCCGCGTCCAACCCGAAGTGACGGCGCAGGAAGGCGTCGTGCATGTCGTCGTGGCGGCCGAAGACGATGGCCGGCGCCTTCGCCAGCGCGCCGCGGGTGAGACCGTGCGGAAACCAGCGCGCACGGAAGGCCGGTGAGCCGGCGCACAGGTAGGGCATCACGCCCAGGCGCTCGACGGTGCAGCCGCGGATCGGGTCGGGGCGGGTGGACACGCAGCCCAGCACTTCGCCATCGGCCAGCAGCGCATGGGTGTGGTCCTGGTCGTCGACCACGCAGTCCAGCACCAGGCCTTCCTCCCTCACGACCTCGGCCACCGCGTCGATGAACCAGGTCGCCAGCGAATCGGCATTGACCCCGACCGCCAGCCGCAGCGGGCCGTGCGCCTGACGCGGGGCGAGCGCACGGCGTGCCTCGGCCTCCATCAGGCGCAACTGCGCCAGATAGGGCAGCAGGCGGCGACCCGCCGGCGTCGGCCGCACCGGCTTGCTGCGCACCAGCAGCACCTGGCCAAGCTCGGCCTCGAGCAGCTTCACCCGCTGCGAGATGGCCGATTGCGTTAGCGCCAGGCGGCGCGCCGCGCGCTCGAAGCTGCCTTCCTGCAGGACTGCCTCGAAGGCGATCAGGCGGTGGTCGATCATAAGGAAAAATGGAGTGAATCGAATTAAATCGATTCTACTTAATCCGCGACGCCGCCGGGCCTAGCATGCCGGCCTGTCGTGCCGCCATTGCGGGCGGACGACCATAACAACAACGGAATGCATCATGAGCCACGTCTACTTCAACGGATTCCTGCTGACGCTGGGCCTGATCATGGCGATCGGGGCGCAGAACGCCCACGTGCTGCGCCAGGGCCTGCGCGGTGAGCATGTCCTGCTGACGGTGAGCGTGTCGGCGCTGTGCGACATGCTGCTGATCACGCTCGGCATTGCCGGCCTGGGCAGCCTGTTCGTCGCCAGCCCGGACCTGATGGCGGCAGCGCGCTATGGCGGCGCGGCCTTCCTGCTGTGGTACGGCGCACGTGCGCTGCGGTCGGCATTGCGTGGCGGCCGGGCGATGGACTTTGCCGAACACGCGCGCATGTCGCGCGGCCAGGCGCTGCTCGCGGCGGCCGGCTTCAGCCTGCTCAACCCGCATGCCTATCTGGACACGGTGGTGCTGCTGGGCTCGGTCGGCAGCCAGCAGGCCGAGGACCTGCGCCCGCTGTTCGCCGCGGGCGCGATCACGGCGTCGGTCGTGTGGTTCGTGGCGCTCGGCTATGGCGCCCGCCTGCTCGTGCCGCTGTTCGCCCGACCGATTGCATGGCGCGTGCTGGACGCCCTGGTGGCGCTGATGCTGTGGGCGATCGCTGCCTCGCTGCTGCTGGCCTGAACGACTCGTCCGACACCGGGCCGGCGCCGCTAAGGGCGCCGTTCCCACCATGGGCGTCGGGATGATGGCGCTATAATTCGCTGCCTTCAATTCCCCTGGATCACGCCGTGTCCGAACGTCTAGCCGTCGCCCTGCAATACGCGCTTCCCAAGCGCCTGCTCACCCAGTTCGCCGGCAAGCTCGCCGGCCTGCGGGGCGGCAAAGCGACGACGGCAGTGATCCGCTGGTTCATCAAGCGCTATGGCGTGAACATGGACGAAGCGGCGAATCCCGATCCCGCCAGCTACCCGACCTTCAACGAATTCTTCACCCGCCCGCTGCGCGAAGGCGTACGGCCCTTCGCCGAGGCCGACTACCTGTGCCCCGTCGACGGCGCGATCAGCCAGTTCGGTCCGATCGAACGCGACCAGATCTTCCAGGCCAAGGGCCACTTCTACACCACCACCACGCTGATCGGCGGCGACCGCAGTCTGGCGGCGCAGTTCGAGGATGGCGAGTTCGCCACCCTCTACCTCAGCCCGCGCGACTACCACCGCATCCACATGCCCTGCGATGGCCGCCTGACGCAGATGATCTACGTGCCCGGCGAACTGTTCTCGGTGAATCCGGCCACTGCGCGCGGCGTGCCCGGCCTGTTCGCGCGCAACGAACGCGTGGTATGCGTGTTCGAGGGGGCGGCCGGCCCCTTCGTGATGGTGCTGGTCGGCGCCACCATCGTCGGCAGCATGGCGACGACCTGGCATGGCGTGGTCAATCCGCCGCGCCAGGCCGACATCGAGAAGCACGCCTACGCGGCCGGCGAGGTCGCGTTGTGCCAGGGCGAGGAGATGGGGCGCTTCCTGCTCGGTTCCACCGTGGTGATGCTGTTCCCGAAGGGCACGATGCGTTTCGCGTCCGACTGGGCGGCGGCGCGTCCGGTGCGCCTGGGCGAGGCGATGGGGCAGCGTCCGCCGTCGGCCTGAGCCTGGCCACGCACCGGCGCGGGGCGTCGCCGCGGGCGGATGCACGGCGGGGGTGCGTGCGCAGCCCCGGATGCTGCGATGCAGCACGTCGGCATGGTCATCGAGCTGAAAGAAAGATGCGATAAAACAGTGGCTTGGGCGCGACTTTCCGATCTTCGGCAAGTGCGTTCAAGCTGGCACGATTGAAGCTTGGCTTTTCGTGCCTTTCCACAACAAGCATCAGGAGACAGATCATGCCCAGCCGTCCGATCCACCAGATCCTTGCCGACCGCCCCTTCGTCTGCGTACCGGCCGATATGCCGGTCAGTGCCGTCACCCGTCTCATGAACGCGCAGGAGCGCAGTGCCGCACTGATCGTCGAGCACGGTGTGCTGACCGGCATCTTCACCGAGCGCGATGCCACCTTCCGCGTGCTGGCCGCAGGTCTCGATCCCGAGACCACGACGGTCGGCGCCGTCATGACCCACAACCCGCAGACGCTGACCGAGGACAGGCCCTTCGGCCACGCCCTGCACCTGATGTACGAAAACGGTGTGCGCCACGTTCCGGTGGTGGATGCCAGCAAGCGTCCGCTCGGCGTCGTCACCGCGCGCGACGCCCTGGCGCTGGATGCGCTCGACTTTGGCGCCGAACTGGTGCGACGCGAGGAGATCACGGTCATCCTCTGAGGCCCCTGCGGGCTGCACGCGCCCGTGGCGCTAGCGGCCCGCGAGCACCTGGTCGAGCCCCGCCTGGAACAGCGCGGCGACGAGATCGGACTGTGTCAGTATGCCGACGACGCGCCGGTCCGCCTCGACGATCGGTACCTGATGCAGGCCGCGGTCCGAGAAGACCGGGACCAGTTCGACGATCGCCCGGTCGGGGCTGGCGCAGAACACATCCTGCGTCATCACCTCGCCCACCGTCCGCCACGGCATGTCCTGCGCGATGAGGAAGTCGTGCAGGGTGATGATGCCGACCAGCCGTTCGCCCGCCTGCACCACGGGCAGCGCCTCGACGCGATGATGAGCGAGCTGCGACCAGGCGACCTCGAGCGTGGCGTCGGGTGTGATCGTGACGACGTCGCGTGACATCACGTCGGCGCAGCGCAGATCGCCGAAGCGCCGACGCCAGGCGCGCCGTTCGGCGGCGAGCAGGATCTCCTCGAGGTCGGCGCGGCTGATGTCGATCATCTCGCCGCGCTCCTCGAGCACCGCCTGCAGGTCGTCGGGGCGAACGCCCAGCCGGTCGCTCGGTGGCCGGTCGGCGGTGTGGTGGGTGCGGGCTGCGGGCTTTTCCGCGATCCGCTGCGGGTAGCGCCGGCGCATGGCGGCGTTGAACAGCAGTGCGATCAACAGCAGCAACAGCGAGTTGAGCAGGACGGGCACGAGCGCGAACCCGAAGCCCAGCGCCTCAACTTCCGGGCCCCCGATCACGGCGGTCAGCGCCACCGCGCCGCCAGGCGGATGCAGGCAGCGGAGCTGGAACATCAGGACGATGGCGAGGCCGGCGGCGAGCGCCGCGGCCAGCGCCGGGTCGTCGATCCAGCGGGCGCAGGCGACCCCGGTCAGCGCCGACAGCAGGTTGCCGCCGACGATGGACCAGGGCTGTGCGAGCGGGCTGGCGGGCACGGCGAACAGCAGCACGGCCGAGGCACCCATTGGTGCGACGAACCACGGGATGGACGCGCCCAGGACGCTGCGGCTCACGATCTCCGTGGCCAGCAGGCCGAGGAGCGCGCCGATCCCGCTCAAGGTGCGTTCGCGCAGGCTGACCGGCAGCGGCGCCGGCCAGAAGGTCTTCAGCCAGTCAAGCAGGGAGGGCACGAGATGTCCCGGTCAGGAAGGTGGCCGGGTGAAGCGGGACAAGGGGCTCGGATTCTAGCGCGGCCCGCGTCCTGCTCCAAGGTGGTGCATGCCCTCGGCGGCGTCAGGCCAGGTTCAGGCGCTTCGCCGCCTCGCGCAGTTCGCCACGGAAATCCGGGTGGGCGATGCCGATCAGTGCTTCGGCGCGCTGCTTGGCGGTCTTGCCGCGCAGCTGGGCGACACCGTACTCGGTGACGACGTAGTTGATGTCGTTCTTGCTGGTGGTGACATGGGTGCCCGGCGACAGCACCGGCGCGATGCGCGACACGGTCCCGTCCTTGGCCGTCGACGGCAGCACGATGAAGGCCTTGCCGCCGTTCGAGCGGTTGGCGGCGCGCACGAAATCCACCTGTCCGCCGGTACCCGAATAGGGGATGTGGCCCAGGCTCTCCGAGCCGCACTGGCCGATCAGGTCGATCTGCAGCGTGGCGTTGATGGCGCACAGCTTGTCGTTGCGCGCAGCGATCCAGGGATCGTTGGTGAAATCCACCGGATGCATTTCGATCGCCGGATTGCGATGCAGCGTGCGGTACAGGCGGTTCGAGCCGAGCGCGAAGGTGGCGATGGTCTTGCCCGGCATGAAGGTCTTGCGGCGGTTGGTGACCGCGCCGGATTCGATCAGCGACAGGATGCCGTCGCCGATCATCTCGGTGTGGATGCCCAGGTCGCGCTTGTGCTGCAACTGCATCACCACCGCGTCCGGAATGCCGCCGTAGCCGATCTGCAGCGTGGCGCCGTCGTCGATGAGGTCGGCGACGTACTTGCCGATGGCCTCTTGCACCGGGCCGATCTGCGGCAGGCCGACTTCGAACAGCGGCTCGTCGCTTTCCACCAGGCCGGCGACCTGCGAGATGTGGATGTGGCAGTCGCCGTTGGCGAAAGGCACGTTCGGATTCACTTCCAGCAGGACGACGCGCGCGCGGCGGATCGCGGCCATGGTGTAGTCGGGCGCCAGCGACAGGCTGAAGTAGCCGTGCTCGTCCATCGACGAGGCCATCGACACCACGACGTCGGCGGGCGACAGGCCGCGGTCGATCAGCATCGGCAGTTCGGAGAAGTAGGCGGGGACGAAATCCACCCAGCCCGCCTGGCCACCGGCACGGGTGGCGCCGCCGAAGAAGTAGGCGTCGTGGCGGATGTTGGCCCGGGTTTCCGGATCGAGGTAGGCGAACTTGCGCAGCGGCAGGATCTGGCTCACCGCCACGTCGCGCAGCGCGTGACGGCGGCCGGACAGGGCATGCAACAGCGCAGGCGGTTCGCCAACGCCGGTGGGTACGACGATGGTGTCGCCGTCGCGGATCATGGCGACCGCATCCGAGGCGGTCATGCGTTTTTGCTGGTACAGGGATTCCGGCGTGCTCATGCTGTCTCCGGGCGCGGTTTATCGGTCTGGTATCGCCCGGATTATAGCTTTTTCCATACTAAGGCGTATGGGGCTGCGCGTGGAGGTCTTGGATGCCGGTTGCCGCCCTCGCCGTGGTTCGCGGGGCGGGGCTGTCGACAAGGTACGGCATGACGCCCTTGCCCCGGCTGAGCAGGGCAAGGGCCGGGCCAGGTCAGCGGTTGCCGTCTCCCGGCTTGGCCGAGAACAGCGCGGCGCGCGGCGCCGGGCGGCGGTCACGGCCCTGGGGTGCGTGGCTGGCGGCGGGGCGGCGGTTGCCGTCCGCTTCCGGGCGACGCTGCTGCGCGCCACGGTTACCGTCGACTTCGGGGCGGGACGGCGACATGCGGTTGCCGTCCACCTCACGGCGCTGGGGCTGCGCGGGGGCGCGATTGCCGTCCGCCTCGCCGCGCGGGCGTTGGAGTGCGCGGCCGCCGGGCTTGCCGGTGCCAGCGTTGCGTCCGCCGTTCGCGGGCCGCTCACTCGGTCGGCCCTGGCCTGCGCGACCGCCGCCGCGACGTGGCAGGGGTTCGCGCTGGTGGTCGGCATCGTGCGCGGCCTCGGCGCCGGCGCTGGGCACGAAGTCCTCGGCCACGACGCGGTCGATGCGGCGTTTGATCAGGCGCTCGATGGCGGTCAGCAGCTTGGCTTCCTCGCTATCGACCAGCGAGATCGCGTTGCCTGCGGCCCCGGCGCGACCGGTGCGGCCGATGCGGTGCACGTAGTCTTCGGGCACGTTGGGCAGCTCGAAGTTCACCACCTGCGGCAACTGGTCGATGTCCAGGCCGCGCGCGGCGATGTCGGTCGCGACCAGCACCGGCAGCGAGCCGTCCTTGAACTGGGACAGCGCGCGCGTGCGTGCCGCCTGGCTCTTGTTGCCGTGAATCGCCGCCGCCGGGATGTCGTGCTTGCTGAGGTACTCGGCCAGCTTGTTGGCGCCGTGCTTGGTGCGGGTGAACACCAGCGCCTGGAACCACTGCTTTTCCTTGATCAGGTGGGCGAGCAGTTCGCGCTTGTGCTTCTGGCCGACCATGTAGACGGCCTGGTCGACGCGTTCGGCGGTGGTGTTGCGCGGCGCCACTTCGACCGTGCCCGGGTTGTGCAGCAGGCCGTGGGCGAGTTCGCGGATCTCGTCGGAGAAGGTCGCCGAGAACAGCAGGTTCTGGCGCTTCTTCGGCAGCAGGGCGAGCACCTTGCGGATGTCGCGGATGAAGCCCATGTCGAGCATGCGGTCGGCTTCGTCCAGCACCAGGATCTCGACGCCGGACAGGTCCAGGGTGCGCTGGCCGACGTGGTCGAGCAGGCGGCCGGGGGTGGCGACGAGGATGTCGACGCGCTTCTTCAGCGCGCTGATCTGCGGGTTGATGTTGACACCGCCGAACATCACCAGCGAGTTCAGTGGCAGATGCTTGCCGTAGGTCTGTACCGACTCCTCGACCTGGGCGGCGAGCTCGCGCGTCGGGGTGAGGATCAGGCAGCGCGGACGGCCCGGCGGATGCGGGTGAGCATGAGTCTGCGACAGGATGTGCAGCAGCGGCAGCGTGAAGCCGGCGGTCTTGCCGGTGCCGGTCTGGGCCGCGGCAAGCAGGTCGCCGCCCGCGAGCACCTGCGGGATGGCCTGCGCCTGGATGGGGGTGGGGTGGGTGTAACCGGCTTCGCCGATGGCACGTAGGATGGGTTCGGCCAGCCCGAGGCTGACGAAAGTGACTTCGGAATTCATTCAGTGGTTTCCAGCGCCAGGCCGTCGCGCTTCGTGGCGACACCAATCCGGACTGGCGGGAGAGATCCGCGGCAGGATGCCAGCCGGATCGTTGGGGGAACTGCCGCGATCGATCGGTCAATTCGCGGCGAACCGGCACTATAGAGGCTTGCGAAGGGGGAAGCGAGCATTTTGTGCAATGCAGCGCGCGATGGCATGCCGCTCGGGGTGGGGCGTCGCGGGCAGCGCCCTGTGTTGGCTGCTGCATTAACTGACGTATAGTTACAAATTCGCTGATGAGGCGTCACCATGGCCCGCTCCGTCCGTCCCCGAAGGCTCTTCGCGCTGCGATCGAAACTCGCCCGGCGCCTGACCTTCGGTGCCGCGGCCGGTCTGGGCCTGCTCTGCGTGCTCACGCTCGCCAGCGCGACCTTGACCCTGCACGCGTTGGGCAGCAGCTGGGCCGCAATCAATGCGGGCATACCCATCTCCGCCGGTATGTGGAGCCTGCTGGCCGTGCTGGCAGGGCTCGCGAGCGGGGGGCTCGCCGGGATATTGCTGAATGCGCCGCCTCGGGCCGAGGGCATTCGCCTGCCACGCCGCGCGGCCGAGGATCTGTTCGCCCTGCTCGACAACACGGCGGTGCGCCTCGGGATCGAGCCGGTGCGCCAGGTGTTCGTCACCGACCACATGAACGCCCACGTCGCACAGCGGCCGCGTTGGGGCTGCGTCGGGCCGCTGCAGACTTGCCTGATGATCGGGCTTCCGCTGGCTCACAGCCTGTCGCCGGCGCAGTTCGGTGCGGTCCTGGCGCATGAACTGGCCCATCTGTCCGCGCAGCGACTGGGCTGGGGCGGCGTCGGGGCGCATCTGCGGGCATGGTGGATGCGCACGGTCGACCGCGCCGCAGATCGCTTTCCCTGGCTGGAAATCCCGCTCGAGCGGATGACGCAGCGCTACTGCATCGCGATGCTCCGCCTCGCCCGGATCGAGGAGTTCGAGGCCGACGCGCTGGCGGCAAGTCTCGTTGGCCGCGGCCTGATGGGCGATGCGCTCGTCGAGGTGGGGCTCAAGGCGCGCTTCCTCGAACGCGATTTCTGGCCCCAGGTCGATGCGCACGGCGCCCGGCGCCGCCGTCCGCGGCTGCGGCCTTATCGCGATCTTGCGCTCGGCGTGGAGGCCGGCTTCACGCGCACGGTGTCCGAGCATGCGGTCGCACTGGAAGAGGCCGGCGGCGAGCGCTTCGCCCTCCATCCTTCGCTGCATCAGCGCCTCAGCGCGCTCGGACTGCGCTGCCGCGTGCCGGAAGGCGAAGCCGTATCGGCTGCGGACCGCTATCTGGCACCGCTGCTGCCGAGCCTGGCCTGGGTGTTCGACTGCGCCTGGTGGCATGCCGCAAGCGAGAACCGCCGGCAGCGACGCAGCCGTGCGCGCTACGAGATGGTGCGCGAGGACTGAGTCCCGCCGGCGCTCAGAAGGCTTCCTTCTCGGCTTCGAGATAGGCGAGGCTGACGTACTTGCCGATGTTCGAGTCGAAGCCGGCGGTGTCCGCCGCCTTGCCCGCGACGCGCGGATCCTTCAGCACGGCTGCGCGTGCGCTCGCCATGTCGCGTCCGTCCTCGACGGCCTTAACGCAGTTCTCGTAAATGCCTTCGAACAACGCGCGGTTCCACTTCAGCACCTCGGCGCTGGCGTGGCCGTGTCCCGGCACCCAGATCTTCGACGGAGCGTTCTTCTCCAGCGCGTCGTAGAAGCGGAAGGTGCCCACGTAGGAACCGTCGTCCATGTTGGCGATGCGACGGTCCATGGCGATATCGCCGACGTGGGTGAGCGCGTCCTGCACGACTTCGATGCAGATGTCGCCGGGCGTGTGGGCGACGCCGTAATGGTGGATGCGCAGCGTGACGTCCCCGTAGTCGAAGGTGGCGCCGTGCTCCACGGTGTGGTTGGGGGCGACGATGCGCGTGCCGGCCGTGGCCTGGTTGGTCCACCGTTCCATCAGGCTGTGCCACATGCTGCCCTGCACGCCTTCGATCTCCTTCTTCGTCACCGGATGGGCGTAGATCGGCAGGTCCTTGCCGAAGGCGTCCTCGAAGGCATGGTTCGCGAGCCAGTGGTCACCGTGGTAGTGGGAGTTGAAGATCGCCACCACCGGCTTGTCGGTGACCGCGCGGATCATGCGCAGCGCCATCTCGCCGATCTGCACCGAGCCGCCGGGGTCCAGCATCACCACGCCCTTCTGCGTCACGACGAAGGTGATGTTGCTCATCATCCCCTGGTTTTCGGGGGTGGGGAAACCGTCCTTGGACCAGATCATCCACACGTGCTCGGACAGGCGCTGGGGCGCGATGTCGGGCACGGCCGGGCCGCGGATGAAGTCGTGCAGGTCGGCGGCGAAGGCCGACAGATCGGCCCAGTTCGCAGCCAGGCCGACGCCGGCCGCGCCGGCAAGCCCCATCTGCAGGAAGCGCCTGCGCGAGACGGTGGCCGCGGCGGGGTGCGGGTTGGAGGGCGGGGAGGGGGTGCGCATCGCAATCTCCTGCAGTGTGGAGCGAGTGCGCAGAATATTAACGAAAACTGATCAATCGTGCCGGGCCCGTCCGCCGACGGGCTGCATCCGGCTTGCGGAGTGTGGCGGCGGGCGTCGTCCTACTGCACGGCCGGTGCGGGCGCATCGCCGCGGCGCACGCGCACCGTCTCGAGTTGCTCGCACAACTGGGTGGCGCCGTCGAGGATGCGCGGCGTGTGGCGCTGCAGGATGTCGGGCGGGATGAAGAACAGGTTGCCGCCGGCATTGGCCCTGAGGTCGGGCCAGCGCTTCCACTGATCCAGCCATTCCGGGCGGGCGACGCCCATGCCGCTGGCGACGATGGCCTCCGGGTTGGCCGCCAGCACCGCTTCCACGCCAACCGTCGGTGCCAGCGTACCGAGCCCGCCGAAGACGTTGTGTCCGCCGCACAGGCGGATCACGTCGGCGATCAGGTGTTCGTCGTTGACGGTCATCAGCGGCCGGTCCCAGATCTGGTAGAAGGTGCGCACCGCCGGGCGCTTGCGGTAGCGCGTGGCCAGGGCCGCATGACGCGCGCGAAACGTCTGCGCAGCCTCGTTCGCCACGCCTTCGGTTCCCGCCAGCTGGCCGATCTGTTCGAGGCTGCGGGCGACGTCGTCCAGGCTGCGCGGCTCGTTGATGAATACCGGGATGCCCAGTGCGCGCAGGCGGTCGAGGTGGGTATCGCGGTTGCCGCTGCGCCAGGCGACGACGAGGTCGGGGCGCAGGGCGGCAACCGCCTCGAGATCCACCTTCGTGTAGCCGCCCACCTGGGGCAGCGCCGTCGCCTCGGGCGGGTAGTCGCTGTAGGCCACCACGCCGACGACCGCCGGGCCCGCGCCGGCGGCGAAGAGCAGCTCGGTGATGTGCGGCGCGAGGCTGACGATGCGCTTGGCCGGCGTCTCGAGCCGCACGGCGTTGCCGGCGTCGTCGGTGAGGTCGATGGCGGCGTGCGCTGGTTGTGAGAGGGCGGCCGCGACGCACAGGGTGAAAAAAACGAAGCTGCGGGCGGTGCCGGTGCGGTGTGAGGGTCGGATCATTGCGTGGAGTCCATTTCGGTTGTCGGGGGCGGGTGTCGCACGCCTTGCCCGCCCGTGTCTCGCGGTGTCCCGAGGCATTCCGCCAGGGCCTGCTCCAGCCGTGCCCAGCCGGCTTCGCCCGCCGGCAGGCCGAAGCGCAGCGAAGCGGGTTGCTCGAACAGGCGGACGAGGAGGCCGCGCCGCGCCAGCGCGTCGTGCAACTGTGCGGCGTCGGCACGCTGCACCCATTTGAACAGCGAGGGTCCGGTGGCAGCGCCGAGTCCGACAGCGCTCAGCACCTGCATGAGGCGCTCGCCTTCGCTGGCCAGCTGCTCGCGCATGGCGGCCTGCCAGACCGTGTCGTTCAGGGCCACGCGCGCCACATGCCGTGCCGGACCGCCGATCGTCCATGGGCCCAGCCGTTCCTCCAGCCGCGTGCGCACGGCCTCGGGGCCGAAGACGAAGCCGACCCGCGCGCCGGCGAGGCCGAAGAACTTGCCCAGCGAGCGCAACACCACCAGCCCGTCGGCGCCCGCGAGCGGAACCAGGCTGGCCGCCGGCGTGTCGTCGATGAAGGCTTCGTCCACCACCAGCCAGCCTCCGCGTGCAGCGAGCCGGGCGTGCCAGTCGAGCAGCCGGGCGCGCTCGAAATGGGCACCGGTCGGGTTGTTGGGCTGCACCAGCACGACGATGTCGCTGTGGTCCACCGCTGCTTCCGCCGCGTCGATGTGGGCGGTGAAGAAGCGAGGCTGGCGCTCGCGCCAGGCATGGGCATGTTCCGCATAGCTCGGCGCCAGCAGGCTGACACGTGCGCCGGGCAACACCGAGGGCAGGCACTGGATTGCAGGTTGCGAGCCGGCGACGGGCAGCAGCGCGGTGCTGCCGTAATAGGCGGCGGCGGCGGTCTCCAGGCCGTCGTCCTCTTCCGGGAGGCGGTGCCAGGCCGACGCCGGGATAGCCGGCGCAGGGTAGGCATGCGGATTGATGCCGGTCGACAGGTCGAGCCAGTCGTCCAGCGGAATGCCGTAGCGTTGCGCCGCGCGACGCAGGCGGCCGCCGTGCTCAAGCATGGGCCAGCCCCGTGAAGTGCAGGATCAGCGCAAGGCTGGCGGCGACGGCCAGCCACAGCAGCGTGCCGCGACGCACCAGCGCGATGGCGGCGCGGAGCGAGCCGGCATCCGGTGCCGGGCCTTCG
>NZ_AMXC01000020.1:0-63949 GCF_000310165.2 Thauera sp. 63 | reverse complement strand
GGCCGGCGCCGGGGCGCGTCCCGCGCTGGCCTGCGCCTGTGCCGCAGCGCGCGCTGCCGCTGCCCGTTCCTCGGCGGCCCTGCGTTCGGCCGCACGCTGCTCAGCCTGGCGTCGTGCCGCCTCCCGCGCCGCAGCCTCGCGCGCACGCTTGACCAGCGTGTCGATCACGCGCGCGAGACGCTGCTCGTCCTCGCGCAGCGTCGCGACTTCCCGCTTCTGCGTCTGCAACTGCTTGGACAGGGCGGCGAGCGCATCCTTGCGCTGCACGAGGCTCGCCTCGAGCTGCGCGCGCTGGGCGCGCTGGTCGGCCTCCAGCGTCGCGAGACGATCACGACGGGCGACGATCTCCTGCGCACGCTGCTCCGTGTCGCGCAGATCAGCGCGCATCTCCTCGAGCAGGGTGAGCCTGGCCCGGCCGAGATGCTCGAGATAGTAGGCGTCGCGGGCAAGCTGATTGGGATCCCGGGCCGACAGCAAGGGCGCCACGCTGTCGGCAGCGCCATTCACGTAGTGCCGGCGAAGCCACTCGGCCAGCTCCTCGCGCCGCGCGGCAATCCGCCCTTCGACGTCGCGCTGCGCCTGCTCGAGCGCCACCAGCCGGGTTTCGGCCTCGGCGCGCTCACGTTCGAGCTGGAGGGCACGACGCTGGGCGCGCGAGACCTCGCGCTCGGAATCGGCAACGGCCTTCGCGGCACCCGAGCGGTTCGCCTCGGTGCGCGACATCTCCTGCTGCAACTCGCGGATGCGCTTCTTCAGATCGTCGAGATCGGAGCGCTTGTCGGCGATCTCGCCGCCGGCCTGCGCCAGCACCGCCGTCGGCACGACGCCCGACGCCAGCGTGCAGCCGACAACAAGGGCTGCCAAATAGCGACGACCGGCCAGGCTCATGCAGCGCGGGCTCCGAGTAAAAGACGCGGGGGAGTGGGCGGGCTGGCGGGAGCAAACGACAATCGTTCGCTGACCGCGCAAGACCCTAACGCGTTATTTTATACTAGCGTTTTACGTCGGCCCGCCCCATCGTGAACAAAGACGACATTTTCACGCTCATCGACAAGCATGAGCACATCGAGACCGCCGCGCGCGCGCTCAAGGCCATCGCCCATCCCTTGCGGCTCAAGATCCTGTGCGTGCTCGGCGAAGGCGAAGTCTGCGTGCAGGACATCGTCGATGCGGTGGGCACCTCGCAAAGCAACATCTCCCAGCACCTGGCCATCCTGCGGGACAAGGACGTGTTGCAGACGCGCAAGGATGCGAACCGCGTCTTCTATCGCGTGGGCGACCCCCGCACGCTGCAGCTTGTCTCCCTGATGCGGGAAGTCTTCTGCGGCGTCGACAAGGACGACAACTAACCCCCAACCGGAGCACCCCAAGTCGTGGAATTCCTGCAACAGAACTGGTACTGGGCCGCCCTGGCTGCCGCGAGCGGCAGCTGGCTGATGGTCGAACTGATCCGCGGCCGCGGTGACAAGAGCCAGATTTCCCCGGTCGAAGCGACCCTGCTGATCAACCGCGAGGACGCGATCGTCATCGACGTCCGCGAGCAGGGCGAATACGCCCAGGGGCACGTGCCCAACGCACGCCATATCCCGATGGGCGACATTTCGCGCCGCAGTGCCGAGATGGAGAAGTGGAAGAATCATCCGCTGATCCTGTGCTGCGCCAGCGGCGCCCGCTCGGCAGCGGCCGGCGCCCAGTTGCGCAAGGCCGGTTTCGAGAAGATCTACAACCTGCGTGGCGGCATGGCCGAATGGGAAAAGGCTGGCCAGCCCATCAGCCGCAAACGGAAATGAGCATGCAGCCCCGCATCCGGATGTACGCCACCGCGGTATGCCCCTACTGCGTGCGTGCCGAACAGCTGCTGCTCAGCAAGGGCGTCGCCGACATCGAGAAGATCCGCATCGACCTCGACCCGGCCCAGCGCGACCACATGATGCAGCTCACCGGCCGTCGCACGGTTCCCCAGATCTTCATCGGCGACTACCATGTCGGCGGCTGCGACGATCTCTACGCCCTCGACCGCGCCGGCAAGCTCGACCCCTTGCTGCGTGGCGACTCCGCCTGAGCTCCGTCGCCGCAACCTCCCAGCCTCATTCACGCCACTTCACCGGATCAAACTCAATGTCTGAAAACGCGCAACCCGTCTTCTCGATCGAAAAACTCTACGTCAAGGATCTCTCGGTCGAGGTACCCGGCGCCCCGCAGATCTTCCTCGAGCGCGAAGCGCCCCAGGTCAACGTCCAGCTGCGCACCGAAGGCCAGAACGTCGATGACGGCGTGTTCGAAGTCACGCTGACCGTTACCGTGTCGGCCAAGATCGGCGAAGATCGCACCCTGTTCCTCGTCGAGGTCGCGCAAGCCGGCATCTTCCAGATCCGCAACGTGCCCGACGCCGACCTCGAGCCGGTGATGATGATCGGCTGCCCGAACATCCTCTTCCCCTATGCACGCGAAGCCGTGTCCGATGCGGTCACGCGCGCGGGCTTCCAGCCGGTGCTGCTGTCGCCGGTCAACTTCGAGGCGCTCTACCAGTCGCAGCGCCAGCAGGTCGCCCAGCAGGCCGCGGGCGAAGTGCCGATCCAGTGACGAGGCTTCACGCCATGAACCGCCTGCGCCGACCCGCCCTGCCCCGCCTTGCCACGATGCTCGTCGCACTCGCCGGCGCAACGGTCGGCACGGCGCAGGCCATCGAATTCCGCTCGCTGAGCGAACCCGCGATCATGTACGACGCGCCCTCCGAGCAGGGCAAGCGCCTCTTCATCCTGCGAACCGGCACGCCGGTGGAAGTCGTCGTCACGCTGGACAAATGGATCAAGGTGCGCGAGCCGGGCGGCTCGCTCAACTGGGTCGAGCGCCGGGTGCTGGCCAACCGCCGCACGGTGCTGGTCACCGCGGAACGTGCAGCCGTCCGGCGCGAAACGCGCGAGGAGTCGCCGCTCAGTTTCGAGGCGGCGCGCAACGTCGTGCTCGAGCTGGCCGAACCGCCGAGCCTCGGCTGGGTGAAGGTTCGCCATGCCGACGGCCAGGTGGGCTACATCCGCGCGGGCGACATATGGGGGCTGTAAGCCGCCAGCGCATCGCCGTGTTCGGCGCCGGCGCCTGGGGCACTGCGCTGGCACAGGCCTTCAGCAGCACGCACGACGTGCGCCTGTGGGCCCGCGACGTGGCGCATCTGCAGACCCTGGCGCTGACGCGCGAGAACCGTCGCTACCTGCCCGACGTGCGTCTGAGCGACACACTGGTCTTCGAGCCCGACTTCGCCGTCGCCGCCCAGTCCGCGGACCTGCACCTGGTCGTGACACCGTTGGCGGGCCTGCGCGAGACCGTGCGCGAGCTGCACCGGCTCAAGCCTCGCACGCCGCTGCTATGGGCATGCAAGGGACTGGAAGCCGGCACCGGCCGCCTGCCGCACGAGATCGTCACCGAAGAACTCGGCAGCGACGCGGCCTGCGGCGTGCTGACGGGACCGAGCTTTGCCGCCGAGGTCGCGCGCGGCCTTCCAACCGCAATCACGCTCGCCGCGGCCGACGATCACTTCGCCAGCCGCTGGGTCGCAGCCCTGCACCAGCCGCGCCTGCGGATCTACGCCAACACCGACCTGGTGGGCTGCGAGATCGGTGGCGCGATCAAGAACGTCATGGCGATCGCTGCCGGCGTCTCCGACGGTCTGGGCTTCGGACTCAACGCACGCGCCGCCCTGATCACACGTGGCCTGGCGGAGATCGCCCGCCTTGCCGCCGCACTCGGCGGCCGCAGCGAAACGCTGATGGGCCTGACCGGCATGGGCGACCTGATCCTGACCTGTACCGGCGACCTGTCGCGCAACCGTCGCGTCGGCCTCGAGCTCGCCAAGGGCAGCACGCTGGCGGACATCCTGCGCGATCTCGGCCACGTGGCCGAAGGGGTATCCACGGCGCGCGAAGTCGTCGCGCTCGCCCGCCGCAAGGGCGTCGAGATGCCGATCTGCGAAGCGGTCGATGCGCTGCTGCATCACGGGCTCGACGCCCGCAGCGCGGTCGAGCGCCTGCTCGCGCGCGATCCGCGGCACGAATAGTCCCTGCTCGGCTAAGCGGCTCCGGCAAAGCCCTGCTGGCGCCAGGCTTCATACACCACCACCGCCACCGCGTTGGACAGGTTGACGCTGCGGTTGGTGGGCCGCATCGGGATGCGGATGCGCATGTCGGCCGCGAACTGCGCCAGCAGCTCCGCCGGCAGCCCCCGGCTCTCCGGGCCGAACACCAGCACGTCGCCTTCGCGGTAGGCCACGCTGTCGTGACGGTGCGAGCCGCGCGTCGTCAGCGCGAAGAAGCGCCGGCCTGTCAGGACTTCCTGGCACGCAGCCCAGTCGCGATGCACGGTCACGCAGGTCAGGTCGTGGTAATCCAGCCCGGCGCGAGCCAGATGCTTGTCGGACAGATCGAAGCCGAGCGGCTCGATCAGATGGAGCCGACTGCCGGTATTGGCGGCGAGGCGGATGATGTTGCCGGTGTTGGGCGGAATCTCGGGCTGGAAGAGGACGATTTCGAACATCGGGCAGAGGCTTTCAGGCTGCGCCGGCCAGGCGCGAAGGCCGCAACTGTAGCTCAGCCCGGCGTCGGCGTGCGCGCCACGACGAGATTGCCGACCCAGCTGGCGCCCTGGCGCTTCAGGCAGCACGCGAGTGCGTTCAGCGTGGCGCCGGTCGTCATCACGTCATCGACCACCAGCACCCGCGCACCTGCCAGGGCCAGGTCGCAGTCGAACACCCCGCGCGGACTGCGCAGCCGCGCCTCGCGGTCGAGCGTCGCCTGCGCGGGCGTGTCGCGCACCTTGGCGACCCGCGCCAGCTCCATCGGCAGACCGGATACCCGGGCCAGTGGTCGCGCAATCTCGACGGCCTGGTTGAAGCCGCGCTCGGCCAGTCGCCGCGCATGCAGCGGCATCGGCACAAGGAGATCCGCGCGACGGGCGAACGCGCCGCCGACGGCGCACACCTCCTGGGCCAGGTAACGCGCCACCGACAGCTGGTGGCCGTACTTCAGCGCATGAACCAGGCGATCGACCGGGAATGCATAGTCGAACAGCGCCAGCGTGGCGTCGTAATCGGGCGGCTCGCGCAGGCACTGGGCACAGGGCCCGCCGTTGAGCCCCGGCAGTGCGCAGACCGGACAGGCGGTGGGTGGCCGCCGTGGCAGCTCGTCGCAGCAGTCTGCGCACAGGCCGTCGGACCCGGCGGGCTCGCCGCAGACCAGACAATCCTGCGGCATCAGGACGTCGAGGACGCGGGCCAGCAGGCGGCGGGAGTCACGAGCGAGGTTTGACAAGATTTCCGGCCTTGGCAGAACATGCGAACCTCGCAATTACAGCCCCTCGCGCCGGAAATGACAATGAATTCGACCGCGCCGTCCGACGCCGGGCACTTCTCGCTCGACCACCGCCTGCTGCGACGACGCTTCGAGCGCGCCGCCTCGCACTATGACGAAGCCGATGTCGTGATGCGAGAGATCTCGCGCCGGATGGACGAACGACTCGACTACATCCGCATCGAACCGCGACGCATCCTCGACCTCGGCTGCGGCACCGGCGCCGACCTGCCGAGACTTGCACAACGGTTTCCACAGGCCACGCTGCTGGCGGCCGACTTCGCCGCGCCGATGGTCGCTCGCGCCGGTGTGCGCCTGCAGGCCGAAGCACCCCAGCCCGGCCTGCTGCGCCGCCTGCTGGGCGGCACCCCGCCGCCGCCGCCTCATCTGGTCGCCTCGGCCAATGCCCTGCCCCTGGCTCGCGGCAGCCTCGGGCTGGTGTGGTCCAACCTGATGTTTCCAGCGCTGGACGATCCCCTGCCCGCACTGAAGGAGATCCACCGCACGCTCGAAGTCGGCGGCCTGCTGATGTTCTCGACCCTGGGCCCGGATTCGCTGAAGGAACTGCGCGCCTGTCTGCCGGGCGCCGCCGGCGAACGTGTGCATCGCTTCATCGACATGCACGACCTGGGCGATGCGCTGGTGGGCGCCGGCTTCTCCGACCCGGTGATGGATATGGAGATCCTGACACTGACCTACGCCGACCTCGACGGCCTGCTGCACGACCTGCGCACAAGCGGCGCGGCCAATGCAGCCTCGACGCGACCGCGCGGCCTGTCGGGCCGCGCCGGCTGGGCAAAGGCCCGCGCCGCCTACGAAGCCCTGCGCCAGAATGGCCGCCTGCCGGCCACGCTGGAAATCATCCAGGGTCACGCATGGAAAGCCGCCCCCAAGACCACCGAAGACGGTCGCAGCATCGTCCGCTTCCAGCCCCGTCCGACAGCGCGCTGAGCTGCCGCGACACGCCCCATCGCACCAAGCCCATGCATTCCGACCCCGTCTGGCTGTTCGACCTCGACAACACGCTGCACAACGCCAGCCCGCACATCTTCCCGCACATCAATCGCAGCATGACCGCCTACCTCGAACAGCACCTCGCGCTGTCGAGGGAGGAAGCGAATGCGCTGCGCATGCAATACTGGCACCGCTATGGCGCCACGCTGCTCGGACTGATGCGACACCATGGCACGGACCCGCGGCACTTCCTGGTCGAGACACACCGCTTTGACCGACTGCACGAGATGATGGTGTTCGAGCGCGCGCTGCGCGGCCTGCTGCGCAAGCTGCCGGGGCGCCGCTTCGTGTTCTCGAACGCACCGCGCCACTACGCGCTGGCCGTGCTGGACACCATGGGCATCCGTGACCTGTTCGAAGACGTGATCGGCATCGAGGACCTCGACTACCACCCCAAGCCGGGCATTCGCGGCTATCGCAAGCTGCTGTCGTCGCGTCGGCTGAATCCGGCGCGCTGCATCATGCTGGAGGATTCGGCGGTCAATCTGCGCACGGCCAAGCGCCTGGGCATGCGCACCGTGCTCGTCGGCCGCAACCTGCGCACCCCGGCCTACGTCGACGTCAAGCTTGCCTCGATCCTCGACCTCAGGCGCGCGCTGGGCCGCCTGCTGGGCTGAAGTTCAAACGAGCCGCATCAGCACGGCCCCCACGCCGTAGCCCTCAGGCAGCGCCTGCGCACAAGGCACGAAACCGAGCCGGCGCCAGAAGCCGACCGCGTCGGCCAGCGCCACCAGTTGCAGGCCCCGGTGCTCCGCCGCCCGCGACCAGTCAAGGACCTGCGCGAACAGCCGTCCACCGAGCCGCTCGCCGCGCGCACGCGGAGAAACCGCAAGATCGTGCAGGAAGCCGTGGTCGGCCGCAGGCGGCAGGCTGGCGAGCGGAGCATGCAGCCGCGGCGCGCCCGCGGTCCACGGATGGGCGAAGACATAGCCGAGGCCGACGCCGTCGCGCTCGGCGAACCAGCAGGCATCGGGGGCGAGCCGCAGCTTGCGGGCGAGCACCTCGGCGGATTCCTGGTAATCGTCGCCGTAGGCCTCGCGCTGGATGCGGAGCACCGCGTCGAGGTCGTCCATGCGCATCGCCCGCAGCATCACGGGCGATGTATGCGGCACTCGCGCGATCACGCGCCGGACTTCATCCAGCGCGCGGCGTCGAGCGCGTAGTAGGTCAGGATGCCGTCCGCACCGGCACGCTTGAACGACAGCAGCGCCTCCATCGCGCAGGCCTTTTCGTCGAGCCAGCCATTGGCCCCGGCCGCCTTCAGCATCGCGTACTCGCCGCTGACCTGATAGACATAGGTCGGCACCTCAAGCTCGCGTTTCACGCGACGCACGATGTCCAGGTAGGGCATGCCGGGCTTGACCATGAACATGTCGGCCCCCTCGGCGATGTCGAGCGCGACCTCGCGGATCGCCTCGTCGCTATTGGCCGGGTCCATCTGGTAGGTGTACTTGTTGCCCTTGCCGAGATTGCCGGCCGAGCCCACGGCGTCGCGGAACGGACCGTAGAAGCTCGACGCGTACTTGGCCGAATAGGCGAGGATGCGGGTATGGATGTGGCCGGCGCGATCGAGTTCGGTGCGGATGCGGCCGATGCGGCCGTCCATCATGTCCGACGGCGCCACCACGTCGGCGCCCGCCTGGGCGTGACACAGGGCCTGCTTCGCCAGCGCCTCGAGCGTCTCGTCGTTCATGACGTAGCCGCGCGGGTCCTGCGGGTCGATCAGGCCGTCCTGGCCATGGCTAGTGTAGGGGTCGAGCGCGACGTCGGTGATCACGCCCAGCTCCGGGAAGCGCGCCTTCAGCGCCTGCACGGTACGCGGCACCAGGCCGTCCGGGTTCCACGCCTCTTCGGCGCCATCGGTCTTGCCGGCGGCGTCGATCACCGGGAACAGCGCCAACGCCGGAACGCCCAGCGTCAGCGCCTCTTCTGCCACATGCAGCAGGCGGTCGATCGATACCCGCTCGACCCCTGGCATCGATGCCACCGATTCGGTGCGCTGCTCGCCATCGAGCACGAAAACCGGATAGATCAGGTCGTTGGCCGTGAGCACGTTCTCGCGCATCAGGCGGCGGGAAAAGTCGTCGCGGCGCATGCGGCGCATGCGCGTTGCAGGGAAGGCTCCAGTCGGTCGCATCGGAATCTCGTGATCTGGTTGATTTCGCTCCGTTCATCCGCCGCCACGACACATGCGGTAACGGATGGCTTACGGAACTTTCGGTAAGGGCGGTCTATCTTAGCAAGCAGACGGCAGCGCGCCCCCGCGTCATCCCGTCTCCCGCTTCACCTCCCTGAGCGGGTGCCTCACGCCAGTGAGGCATTTTCACCCCCGACTACTCCCCTGGTCGGGGGTTTTTGTTTTCTGCGTCCGCAATGGCAGGCTCCGCCGCAGGCGCTTCGGCCGCAGGCGCTTCGGCCGCGGGCTCACCGAGGCCCAGCCAACCGGCGATCACGCGCTCGGCCTCCTCGACACCACTCTTCTTCAGGCTAGAGAACAGCTGCACGGTTACCTGCGGCCCCAGCGGCGCCAGTTCGCGCCGGACATCCTGCAGTACCGCCGCCGCCGCGCCGCGCGAGAGCTTGTCGCTCTTGGTCAACAGCACGTGCATCGGTCGGCCCGAGGGCGCGAACCAGTCGATCATCTGCCGGTCGAGCGGCGTCAGCGGATGGCGCGAGTCCATGATCAGCACCAGCCCGATCAGGCTCTCACGCTTCTTCAGGTAATTCTCGATCAGCCCCTGCCACTGCCGCCGCACTTTCTCGGGCACCGCGGCATACCCGTAGCCCGGCAGGTCGACCAGCAAGGCGCCACTGTTGAGGCGGAAGAAGTTGATGAGCTGCGTACGACCGGGCGTCTTCGAAACGAAGGCGAGTCGGACATGGCCTGCAAGCGTGTTGATCGCGCTCGACTTGCCCGCGTTCGAGCGTCCCGCGAAGGCGATCTCCGCACCGGAGGGAGGCGGTAAGCCGGACGGCTTGGCGATCGAGATCTCGAATTGTGCGTTGCGGAACAGGGGCATGAATAAGTGGGGTAAAAGGCCGGCGGACTGCGGAACAAAGCCCACATCGCATCGCGCAACGCGGGTTTCCTGATATAGAATACCGCGTTTGAAACAATCACTCACGGCTTTCCGAGGACATCATGATCAAGCGTTCCCTGCTGCTCTCGTCCCTGTTGCTTGTTGCCGGCGGCCTGCAGGCCCAGGAGCAGGCTCCGGACCTCGCCAAGGCGAAACAGACCGCCGAAACGGTCTGCGTCGCCTGTCACGGCGCTGACGGCAACAGCCAGCTGTCGGCCAACCCGAAGATCGCCGGGCAGCACGAGGACTACCTCTACAAGCAGCTGCGCGAGTTCAAGGGCTGGGACGGTGCCAAGCCCCTGCGCGAGAACGCGGTCATGGGCGCGATGGTCGCCGGCCTCGAAGACGCCGACATGAAGGGCCTGGCGAAGTACTTCGCGTCCTTCGAGCTGCAGCCCGAGCCGGCCAAGAACCTCGAAACCATCGAACTCGGCCAGAAGATCTGGCGTGCAGGCATCGCCGCCAAAGGCGTGCCCGCCTGTGCCGCCTGCCACGGTCCTGCCGGCGCCGGTCTCCCCGCCCAGTATCCGCGCCTGTCGGGCCAGTTCGCCGAATACACCGAAGCCCAGCTCAAGGCCTTCCGTGACGGCGGACGCGACAACGACCCGAACCGCATGATGCGCATGATCGCGCTGAAGATGACCGATGCCGAGATGAAGGCGGTCGCCGACTTCGCGGCTGGCCTGCGCTGAGCACACCCGGCCTTTGACGCGTCCCGTGGAGGGGTGGATTGCTCCACCCCTTTTTCTTTTTCCGGCCGGCCCTGCGCCTGACACCTGACGCCATGGCCGACGCCCTGACCCAATGCCCGGGGGCCTGATGCAACGCGGCACCTCACGCGCCCTGTTCGAGCTGTTGAGCTCGATGCGCTTCGCCATCAGCCTGCTGACCATCCTGTCGATCGCCTCGGTGATCGGCACCGTCATCAAGCAGAACGAACCCTTCAACGCCTACCTGAACCAGTTTGGTCCGTTCTGGTTCCCCGTGTTCGACAAGCTGGGCCTGTACTCGGTCTACAACGCGCCCTGGTTCGTCGTCATCCTCGCCTTCCTCGTGCTGTCGACCTCGCTGTGCATCGTGCGCCAGACCGCGCCCATGCTGCGCGAGATGCGCCACTTCCGCGAGCATGCGCGCGAGGCTTCGCTGCGCCAGTTCGGCCACCAGGCGAGCTTTGCGCCCGCACTCGAAGGGCCGGCCGCGGTGGAGCGTACCCAGGCCTACCTCACCCAGGCCGGCTTCCGTTTCCGCACCGATGCGCGGAGCGACGGCACGCTGGTGGCCGCCAAGCAGGGCAGCACGGGCCGCCTCGGCTACTTCCTCGCCCACGGCGCCATCGTGCTGATCTGCATCGGCGGCCTGCTCGACGGCGACCTGCCGCTGCGAATCCAGATGTGGGCCGGCGACAAGCAGCCCACCGCCGGCAACCAGCTCATCGCCGGCATTCCCGACGCGGCACGGATGAGCGAATCCAACCCGAGCTTCCGCGGCAACGTCTTCATCCCCGAGGGCCGCTCGGCGAACGTCGCGGTGCTCGCCGTCGGCGACAACATCCTGCTGCAGGAACTGCCGTTCACGATCTCGCTGAAGAAGTTCCACATCGACCACTACGAGAACGGGATGCCCAAGCGCTTCGCCAGCGACATCCTCGTCACCGACGACGAGAGCGGCGAGAGCTTCGAGCACACGATCGAGGTGAACAAGCCGCTCGAACATCGCGGCATCACGCTGTACCAGTCGAGCTTCGACGACGGCGGCTCGATCCTCGAACTCGTCGGCCACAGCCTGCTGGTGGGTGAAGCCGGCAAGCTGCTCGAGTTCAAGGCCGAGGTCGGCGAAGCGCGCCGGATCGAACACCCGAAGTTCAAGTACACGCTCGAGCTGACGAATTTCAGGGCCTTCAACGTCGAGGAAATGGGCGAAGGCGGCAATGCCACCGAGACCGCGCGCGGCATGGCCAGGCTGCAGGAGCACCTCGGCAGCGGCGCGAAGACGCCGCACGAGAAGGATCTGCGCAACATCGGCCCGAGCTACACCTTCAAGCTGCGCGACGAAGCCGGCCAGGCACGCGAGTTCCAGAACTACATGCTGCCGATCGTGCAGGGCGGCCGCTGGTTCATGTACTCGGGTACGCGCGACGCCCAGTCCGAGCCCTTCCGCTACATCCGCCTGCCGCTGGACGAGGACGGCCGCATCGACACCTGGTTCGCGCTGCGTCAGATGATGTTCGATCCGGAGAATCGCGCCGAGATCGCCGCGCGCTTTGCCGCACGCAGCTTCGGCCTCGACGACGCCCGCGCCCAGATGCGCGATGCGCTGGCCCAGACCGCCGCCCACACGCTCACGCTGTTCGCCGACCGCGGCTACGAGTCGGTGGGCCGCTTCCTCGAGAGCACCGTCGCCGCGGGCGAACAGGAGCGCGCCGCCGACGTGTTCGTCAAGATCCTGCAGGGCCTCGCCTGGGAAGCCTGGGCGCTGGCGCGCGAGCGCAGCGGCATGACGCCGCTCGAGCTGAACCAGGCCCGCGCCCAGTACCTCAACGACACGCTGGCGGCGCTCTCGGACAGCCTCTTCTACGGCGTGCCGGTCTTCCTGCAGCTGATGTCGTACGAGGAACGCCAGGCCACGGTGCTGCAGGCGACCCGTTCGCCGGGCCAGCCGCTCGTTTACCTGGGTTCGCTGCTGCTGGTACTGGGCGTGTTCGCGATGCTGTACATCCGCGAACGTCGCCTGTTCGTGCTGCTGAAACCGAACGAGGCCCTAGTGGCGATGTCTTCGAACCGCAAGGCGATGGATGTGGACGAGACTTTCCAGCGCCACGTGGACGGCCTGCGCGCCGCTCTCGGCACCGCCCCGACCGACTCACCCCTTGCCGCAACCGACCCCGTCAGAGGTTCATGATGGACATCGCCCAGCCTCGCCCCTCCAGCCCGACCAACCTGCCGCCCGAGGCACTGCCCCCCCGGCGTCACTGGCTGCGCCAGCTCGGCGCGCTCGACTGGCTCTATGCCTTCGCCCTGGTGCTCGGTGCGATCTTCGCGCTGCGCGAGTACGGCGACTTCATGGATGTGTACGACAAGGGCATCCTGATCCTGCACGTCCCGATCCTCGCCGCGATCGGCTGGCACTGGAAGGCCTTCCGCCCCTATCTCGCCGCCGTCACCGTGCTGTCGCTGACGGCGATCTGGCTCTATCAGGGCGACCTTGCGCGTGCCGAGCAGACCTTCTTCCTGAAGTACCTGATCTCGAGCCAGACCGCGATCATGTGGATGAGCGCGCTCATCTTCATCGCCACCGGCGCCTACTGGCTGGGCCTGCTGGCGCGCTCGGACTTCGGCGACCGCACTGGCACGGCACTGACCTGGATCGCCGTCGTCATGGGCACGACCGGCCTCTTCGTGCGCTGGTACGAGTCCTACCTGGTCGGCCCCGACGTCGGCCACATCCCGATCAGCAACCTGTACGAAGTCTTCGTGCTGTTCTCGCTGATGACCGCCCTGCTCTATCTGTACTACGAACTGCGCTACGCCACCCGCAAGCTGGGCGCCTTCGTGCTGCTGGTGATCTCGGCCGCGGTGGCCTTCCTGCTGTGGTACACCTTCACCCGCGGCGCACACGAGATCCAACCGCTGATCCCGGCGCTGCAGTCCTACTGGATGAAGGTCCACGTGCCGACCAACTTCATCGGCTACGGCGCCTTCGCACTGGCAGCGATGGTGGGCAGCGCCTACCTGCTGGCCGAACGCGGCCTGCTCGCCTCGCGCCTGCCTGCGCTGCGGGTACTGGAAGACGTGATGTACAAGTCGATCGCGATCGGCTTCGCCTTCTTCACCATCGCCACCATCCTCGGCGCACTGTGGGCGGCCGAAGCCTGGGGCACCTACTGGCAGTGGGACCCGAAGGAGACCTGGGCCCTGATCGTGTGGCTGAACTACGCCACCTGGCTGCACATGCGCCTCACCAAAGGCCTGCGCGGCGCGCTGCTGGCGTGGTGGGCAGTGGTCGGCCTGCTGGTGACGAGCTTCGCCTTCATCGGCGTCAACATGTTCCTGTCGGGCCTGCACTCCTACGGCGCGCTGTAAGCCGCGCCAGGCCCTGCCTCATCCCTTGCGCGGACGGGACAGCCTCTCCAGTTCCGCCGCGCTGAATCCCGCCGCCCGCCGCGCCTCGATGTGGAGCGGCGGCTGCGGCCGCGGTGCGCGGAAGTCGTCGATCAGTTGCAGGTAGGTCGCCTCCGGCTCCAGCCCGCGCGCAGCGCACTGCTGGCGAAACCAGCGGTCGCCGATGGCGACGTGGCCGATCTCGTCGCGCAGGATGATCTCCAGCACGGCGACGCTCTCCGTATCGCCGATCGCCTTCAGCTTCTTCATGATCGGCGGCGTCGCATCCAGCCCGCGCGCCTCCAGCACCCGTGGCACCAGCGCCATGCGCGCGAGCAGGTCGTGCGCCGTGCGGCAGGCCATGTCCCACAGGCCGTCGTGCGCGGGAAAATCGCCGTAATCGAAGCCCAGCGCCTGCAGGCGCGCCACCACCAGCCCGAAGTGATCGGCCTCCTCGGCCGCGACCTTGAGCCAGTCGTCGTGGAAGGCGGCCGGCTGGCCGCGGAAGCGATGCACGCAGTCGAGCGCGAGGTTGATCGCGTTGAACTCGATGTGCGCAATTGCGTGCAGCAGCGCAGCATGGCCTTCGCGGCTCCCGGGGCGGCGCCCCGCCAACTGTGCCGGCGAAACGAGTTCGGGCCGCGCCGGACGCCCCGGCTCGCGCAGCGGCTCGACGATGTCGGCCGCGCGCGTCACGACCCGCGTTCCCGCCAACCAGTCCGCGCGCAGCGCAGTTGTCGACGCGCATTTCTGCCGGGGGTCGCTGATCATCAGGGCGGCCAGCGCCGCATCATGTACCGAGGCTTGCATGGGCGCGGAGTCTAGCAAAAGCCCGCCCCGGCGGCGCCATCGTCGCCATGCATCCACACCCGGGCCGCCAATGTGGGAAAATGGCGGCCGTCGCGACCCAGCCGGGTCGCCCCTCCCGGACCCACGCAGATGACTCAGTCCACTTCTGGCGGCGACGCGGGACGCAATTTCCTGAGTGTCGCCGATGCACGCAGCCTGATCCTCGATGCCCTGTCGCCGATCGACGGCTGGGAGCGTGTCGCGGTACGCGCTGCGCTCGGCCGCGTGCTGGCGCGCGACGTGATCGCGCCCTACAACGTGCCGGCGCATGACAATTCCGCGATGGACGGCTACGCCGTGCGCGCCGCCGACCTCGCGTCCGACGCGGAAACTGCGCTTGCGGTGGTTGGCACCGCCTTCGCCGGACGCCCGTTCTCGGGCATCGTCGGGCCCGGCCAGGCCGTGCGCATCATGACCGGCGCCGCGATCCCGCAGGGCGCGGACACCATCGTCGTGCAGGAAGTCGCCCGCCGCGAACACGACCGCGTCTTCGTTCCCACCGGCCAGAAGCGGGGCCAGAACCTTCGCCATGCCGGCGAGGATCTCGCCGAAGGCAGCATCGCCCTGGCGGCCGGCACGCTCTGCGGCCCGGCGGAACTCGGCCTGATCGCCTCGCTCGGCATCGCCGAGGTCGTCGTGCAGCGCCGCCTGCGCGTGGCCTTCTTCTCCACCGGCGACGAGATCGCATCCATCGGCCGGCCGCTGGCGCCGGGCGAGGTCTACGACAGCAACCGCTACACGCTGTTCGGTGCGCTCTCGCGCCTGGGCTGCGAACTGCTCGACATGGGCGTCATCCCCGACGAGCCGGCCGCGCTCGAGGCTGCCTTCCGCGACGCCTCGCTGGCAGCCGACGTCATCATCACCAGTGGCGGCGTATCGGTCGGCGAGGCCGATTTCATCCGCGAGATGATGGCGCGCATGGGCGAAGTCTCGTTCTGGAAGCTCGCGATCAAGCCCGGCCGGCCGATGGCCTTCGGCCGTATCGGCAAGGCCACGCTGTTCGGCCTGCCCGGCAACCCGGTCGCGGTGCTGGTGACCTTCTACCAGTTCGTGCAGGACGCGCTGCTGACGCTGATGGGCGTGACCCCGCTGCCGCCGGCCGAACGCTTCGCGGTCCGCGCCGACTTCGCCCTGCGCAAGCAACCCGGCCGCGTCGAGTACCTGCGCGGACGCCTGCAGCGCGACGGCGCCGAGCTCTCGGTCGCCATCGCCGGCGCGCAGGGTTCGGGCGTGTTGCGCTCGATGTCCGAAGCCGACTGTTTCATCGTGCTGCCGGAGGACTGCACCGCGGTGCAGCCCGGCGACGCTGTTTTCGTACAACCTTTCAATGGCCTGGTCTGAGAACCGGGAAACACACATGACCCAGGACGAACTCAAGAAAGCCGCCGCCCTCGCCGCCCTCGACTACATCGAGGACGGCAGCATCGTCGGCGTCGGTACCGGCTCGACCGTCAATCATTTCATCGACGGCCTGGCCGGGATGCGCGACCGCATCCGCGGCGCCGTCTCCAGCTCCGAGGCGAGCTCGAAGCGCCTCGCCGCACACGGCATCCAGGTGTTCGATCTCAACGACATCGACAGCATCCCGGTGTATGTCGACGGCGCAGACGAGATCGACGGCAGTTTTGCGATGATCAAGGGCGGCGGCGGCGCGCTGACGCGCGAGAAGATCGTCGCCGCGGTGTCGAAGCGCTTCATCTGCATCTGCGACGCCAGCAAGCGGGTCCTCACCCTGGGCCGCTTCCCGCTTCCGGTCGAAGTCATCCCGATGGCACGCAGCCACGTCGCCCGCGAACTCGCCCGCCTCGGCGGCGAACCGCGGCTGCGCGAAGGCTTCGTCACCGACAACGGCAACCTGATCCTGGACGTGCACGGACTGGCGATCAGCGACCCCGTCGGCACCGAGACCCGCGTCAACCAGATCGTCGGCGTCGTCACCAACGGCCTCTTCGCCGAGCGCGGCGCCGACCTGCTGCTGCTCGCCGGCAGCCACGGCGTGGAACGGCTGCAGCGCCCCTGACCCGGTGCCGCAGAGGTTTCAGCGGGATGACTTGCAACAAAACCTTAACCTTGTGCTGCTAGCCTCCATGCTTCTCTCGAACGGATCACGGCGAAGATGACGCAACACACCTACAAGCAGTTCAACGTCGAACTGGAAGAAATCCGCAGCGGCGTGCTGCAGATGGGCGGACTGGTCGAATCACAGGTCAAGAACGCGCTGGAAGGCCTGCGCACCGGCGACCTCGCCCTGCTCGACCAGATCATCGACGAGGACCAGCGCGTCAATCTGATGCAGAAGGAACTCGACGTCGAGTGCAACCACATCATCGCCAAGCGCCAGCCGGCCGCGGTCGACCTGCGCCTGGTGATGACCGTCATCAAGTCGGTTGGCGACCTCGAACGCATCGGCGACGAAGCCAAGAAGATCGCCAAGGCCGCAAAGCGCCTTCATTCGAGCGAAGTCGCCTTCACGCCGCGCGTCGACCTGTCGCATGCCGCCCAGCTCGCACTGTCGATGCTGCACTCGTCGCTTGACGCCTTCGCCCGTGCCGACGCCAGCGTCGCCCCGCGCATCAAACGCCAGGATGCCGAAGTGGACGCGAACTTCAAGGCGACCATGCGCCAGCTGATCACCTACATGATGGAAGACCCGCGCACCATCACCAACAGCCTCGAGCTGCTGTTCGCCGCCAAGGCGATCGAACGCGTCGGCGACCACGCGATGAATATCGCCGAGTACGTTGTCTTCCTCGTGGAGGGCGAGGACGTGCGCTACGCGAAGGCCGAAGCCCGCCTCGGCGACAAGAGCTGACGCGCACAGCAACCGCCCGACTTATGGCCGCAGACAGCAAAAGAGGGATGGCTCAGCCATCCCTCTTTTGCTTTGCAGCGCACGCGACGGACATCGCCCGCCGCCCACGCCTTACTGCGCGGGCGGAACGTAGCCGCTGATCTGGTCGGCGCCGCCTTCGAAGAAGTGCTTCTCCATCTGCTCCGCCAGGTACTTGCGCGCACGCGCGTCCATCAGGTTCAGGCGGTTCTCGTTGATCAGCATGGTCTGGTACTTGACCCATTGCTGCCACGCCTCCTTCGACACATTGTCGAAGATGCGCTTGCCGAGCGCGCCCGGCACCGGGGGAAGATCCAGGCCTTCCGCCTCGCGACCGAGTTTCACGCAGTTAACCATGCGAGCCATGTTCATTCCTCTCTGCTATCGGGTTCATCGGAGCTCGAAGCCGGCATTCTAGCGGATTCACCCGCCGTCCTCGCGGACAGCGTCCAGCGATCGCGCCCCTCGGACTTCGAGCGGTACATGGCCTCGTCCGCAGCCGCGATCAGTGCCTCGGCATCGAGCCCGTTATCGGGGAAAACGGCGATGCCGATGCTCGCCGTCACACCCGCGTCCTTGCCCTCGAAACAGAAGCGCAGTCCGGCGACCGTCTCGCGCAACCGGCCCGCCAGCTCGGCCAGCTCCTCGGTCTGGGCATCGGGCACCAGCATCGCGAACTCGTCGCCACCGATGCGGAAGAACATCTCGTGCCGGCGCACGATGCGGCTGACGCGCTCGGCAAGTCGCACCAGCACCTCGTCGCCGGCCTGGTGTCCGAAGGCATCGTTGATCGGCTTGAAACCATCGAGATCGATGCCGAGCAGGCCCACCGCGTGCCCGCGCCGGCTCGCATCGGCCAGCGTCCGCTCGAGTTCCTCGTGGAAACGACGGCGGTTGTACAGGTTGGTGAGCGGATCGCGCTCGGCCATCTCGACCAGTCGCGCCGAGATGCGGCGCGCCTCGGTGACGTCCTCGTAGATCCACACGCGCCCGATGCCATGCCCCTCGACCGATCCCTCGACCACCGCCGAGCGATCGGTGACGATGCGCCCGTCGACGAGGCGGAACTCGAATGCGTCGCTGACGCCCTGGCGCCGCTCGACCACTTCCGCGACGTGGGCGAAATAGGCATCCGGATCGGCAAGCTGCGGCCTCACCGTCTCCTGCACCACGCTTTCGCGCGTGCCGATCAGGTGGGCATCCGGCGGATAGCCCCAGATCTCGAGCATGGCGCGGTTGTAATACAGCACGCGCTTGTCCTGATCCATGAAGAGGATGCCGAGCCGGATCAGGTTGAGCAACGCGGCCAGGCGCTGGCGCTCGTCGTTGCTGCGCAGCAGGTAGTGTTCGCGCAGCGCCTGCGCGCGGCGTAGTTCGGTGACGGTCTCCAGCAGCTTGTATTCCGTCTGCTTGCGTGCCTGGATGTCCTCTGCCGAAAGACGCAAACGCCAGTGGCCGCCGCTGTCCACGCGCCGCCAGTGCGACGCGACCCAGGCCGTTTCGCCGTCACGCCGCACGAACCGCAACTCGAAATCCTGCGGCAGGCCATCTGCGGCAAGCTGCGCCACGGCCCGCGTGCAGTGCGCACGGTCGGACTCGTGGACGATCAGCGCGAACAGATCCTGCGCGACGAGACAGTCAGCAGGCGCATAACCGGTGACCCGCTCGATCGAAGGGCTGATCCACAACAGCCGAAGCTGCTCGTCGAACAGCGCCTCGACACCGTGCACACCCTCGGCCACCTGGCGACAGTAATCGTCCTGGGCGTTGACCGCCTCGTCTGACGCAGCGCGCTTGGGCCACAGGATCATAGGGACTTCACGAAGACTTTGGAGCGCCGCTGGAAGTTGTAAAGCTCCCGCTTCTGACGCGGCAAGGCCTCGGGACCGATCTCGTTGAAGCCGCGCTCGCGGAACCAGTGCGCGGTGCGCGTCGTGAGCACGAACAGACGCTCGAGGCGCTGAACACGGGCACGACGCTCGATGCGCTTGAGCAGCTGGTCGCCGAGGCCCGCCCGGCGGTACTCCGGCGTCACCGCAAGGCAGGCGAGCTCGGCCGCGTTGTCTTCCGAGAACGGATACAGCGCCGCGCAACCCACCAGCACGCCATCGTGCTCGACCACGGTGAAGCGCTCGATCTCCTGTTCGAGCAGCTCGCGCCCGCGACGCACGAGCGTACCGTCCGCCTCCATCGGCGAGATGAGCGAGACCAGCGCGGCCACGTCATCGACCGTCGCCTCGCGCAGGCGGAACAGCGGGTCGCGCGACACCACCGTCCCGACGCCGGCATGGGTGAAGAACTCGAGCAGCAGGCCGCCGTCCTTGTCACGGTCGATCAGGTGGCAGCGCGCCACGCCACGCCGCACCGCGCGGATCGCACAGGGCAGGAAGAGATGAAGGTCCTCGGTCAGCCCTTCGCCGGTCTCGATCTTGGACTGCGCCTCGTCGGCCGTGACCGACTCGACGAGCTGGCCCTCGGCGTCGAGCAGGCCGGGCGCATCGCACAGGTAGATGAGCTTTTCGGCCTTCAGCGCCACCGCGACCGCCTCGGCCACCTCCTCCATCGCGAGATTGAAGATCTCGCCCGCTGGCGAGACGCCGAGCGGCGTGATCAGCACCACGTTCTGCTGGTCGAGGTCGGCGTTGATCTCCTCGGCGATGATCTTGCGCACAGCGCCGGTGAACTGGTAGTCGACCCCATCAACCACGCCGAAGGGACGCGCAGTGATGAAGTTGCCGCCGGTGACGCGCATGTAGCTACCGGCCATCGGCGTGTTCGGCAGGCCCTGCGACAGCAGCGCCTCGACCTCGAAACGCGTCACCGCCATGGCGGATTTGACGCACTCCAGCGCCTCGGCATCGGTCACGCGCAATCCGTGGTGGAAACGCGGCTCCAGCCCGCGCCGCGCCAACTCGACGTCGATCTGCGGCCGCGCCCCATGCACCAGCACCAGGCGGATGCCCAGCGCCGCGAGCAGATTGCAGTCGTAGGCCAGGCTTTGAGCGCGCTCGCCCGCCGCCACCTCGCCGCCGAAGCCGACGACGAAGGTCTTGCCGCGAAAGGCGTGGATGTAGGGGGCCGCGCCGCGCACCCAGGCGACGAACTGCGAGGTGGGATCCTCGGTCGCCGGCACGGCCGGCATGGCGGGTTTCGATTCAGCGTTCACGCATTCACCGCGACAGGAGCCGGCCGGACGGCCACGGGGGCCAACACGAGCGGCAGGATTTCGAATGACGGAATTCTAACGGATGCCACAGCCCTGCGCCGCGGCCTCATCAACACGGTCTCGGCGAGCACGACCTGATCGCCCCCATCATTGCGCAAGCACCGCCTCGAGCCGCTCGCAGATCGTGCGCAACACCTTGATACGCGCGAAGTGCTTGTCGTCGGCCTCGACCAGCGTCCAGGGCACGGTGCCGGTGCTGGTACGATCGACCATGTCGCACACCGCCCGCGTGTAGTCGTCCCATCTGTCGCGGTTGCGCCAGTCCTCGGGCGTGATCTTGAAGCGCTTGTGCGGTTCGGCCTCACGCTCCTTGAAGCGCTCGAGCTGCTCATCCTTGCTGATCGCCAGCCAGAACTTCACCACCACCGCGCCGGCTGCGGTCAACTGGTCCTCGAAGTCGTTGATCTCGGCATAGGCGCGCATCCAGTCGGCCTCGGAGCAGAAACCCTCGACACGCTCGACCAGCACGCGGCCGTACCACGAGCGATCGAACATCACGACCTTGCCGCGCGGCGGCACATGGCGCCAGAAGCGCCACAGGTAGGGCTGCACGCGCTCCTCCTCGGTCGGTGCGGCGATCGGAATGATGCGGTACTGGCGGATGTCGAGCGCGCCGGCGACGCGGCGGATCGCACCGCCCTTGCCGGCCGCATCCATGCCTTCGAACACCAGGACCAGCGAGTGCCGGCGGAAGGCGTCCTCGCGCGTCAGCAGCGCAAGCCGGCCCTGCAGCAGTTCGAGCTCGCGCTCGTACTCCTTGCGCCCCATGTCCTGGCGCACGAGGCTGTCGACCAAGTTGCGCTGGTCCACCCGCGGCGCGAGCGGCGCCGCCGACAGGCGCGGCTTCCAGTTCTGGGAGGCCGCGTCGAGCCGGTGGCGCAGCGCCGACAGCAGCGTGCGCGCGACGAACAGCGCGCGGTAGTTGGGGTCCGAACCATCGACGATCAGCCAGGGCGCATCGCCCGTGCTCGTCGTGCGCAGCACGTGCCCGGCCACCTCGCGGTAGCGGTCGTACAGCTCGTAGAAGCGCCAGTCGCGCTCGGTGACGCGCCAGCGCGTGCGCTCATCCTTCTCCAGCTCTTTCAGTCGCTTTTTCTGCGCGTCCTTGGAGAGATGAAACCAGAACTTGATCAGCAGCACGCCCTCGTGCGCGAGCATCGCCTCGAAGCGACGGATCTCGTCCAGGCGCTGATCGAGTTCGGCACGCTTGCACACGCGATCGACGCGGTCGCGGATGGGCTGGGTGTACCAGTTGTTGAACAGCACGCCGATCTTGCCGTGCGGCGGCAGCGCGCGCCAGAAGCGCCACATGAAGGGATGTTCGGCTTCCTCCGGCGTGGGCGTGTCGAAAGCCCAGGCCTGGATGTGGCGCGGGTCCATCCACTCGTTGAGCAGGTTGGCCGTCTCGCCCTTGCCCGCCCCATCCACGCCGTTGATCAGCACGACGACGGCAAACTGCTTCAGTTGCAGCAGATCGAACTGGGCGTCGAGCAGATCGGCGCGCAGCCGCGGCACGATCGCGTCGAATTCTTCTTTCGTAGTCCGGTGACCGAGTTCCGCGGATTCGAACATCGATGCCCCTCGTCGGTTGTCGTCCAGCAGCCGGCACCCACATGGCACCGGATCAGAAATCGCCCCACTGCGCCTGCAGCACGGCCAGCGCGGCCAGCCCTGCCGTCTCGGTCCTGAAGACCCGCGGCCCGAGCGTCACGCGCCGGAAACCGGCGGCGTCGCAGGCCGCCAGTTCGGCCTCGGTCCAGCCGCCCTCGGGGCCGATCAGGACATGCACCGCGCCCTCGGGCCGCGCCTCACCGCCGAAGCCGGTTCCACCACCGGGCGCCAGCACGTAGCCACGCTCGCCACGCACCGCAGCGAGCCACGGCACCAGCGGCTGCAAGGGATGGACCTGCGGGATGCGGTTGCGCCCGCTCTGCTCGCAGGCCGAGACCGCCACCTGCTGCCAGTGCGCAAGCCGCTTGTCGGCACGCTCGCCGGACAATCGCAACACCGATCGCTCCGCCTGCACCGGCTGGATCGCCATGACGCCCAGTTCGACCGCCTTCTGCACCACCCAGTCCATCTTGTCGCCCGAAGCCAGCGCCTGCACCAGCACCACCTGCAACGGCGACTCGCGGTCGAGCGTCCGCCGCTCGCCCAGCTGCGCGAACCCAGCCTTGCCGCGCACCACCAGCCGGGCATCGACCTCGCCCCCCTGGCCGTCGAACAGCACCATCGGCTCGCCATCGCGCAGGCGCAGCACGCGCAAGGCATGGTGCGCGAGCCCTTCGGGCAGCGCGACCTCGCCGGACTCGGGCAGATGCCCCGGAAAATGGAATCGAGAAATCATCGTAAGATTATAGGCTCCGCATCCCCGCGCCCGACCGGCAAGGAGCCCACATGCCCACCGCAGCCCAACGCCTCGCCCGTGCACGCGCACTCGAATCGATGGTGCGCGACATCGCGCGCGCGGAAATCCTGCCCCGCTACCTGAAATCGGCACGCAACCGCAAGCCCGACGGCTCGCTGTTCACCGAGGCCGACGTCGAGTCGCAGCGACGTTTCACCGAGGTTCTGCCGCAGTTCCTTCCGGGGGCCGTGCTGGGCGAGGAGATGACCGCCACCGAGCAGGCCCACCTGTGGAACGAGGGCGGGCGCGGCATGTGGTGTATCGACCCGATCGACGGCACGACCAACTTCGCCAACGGCATCCCGCTGTTCGCTGTGTCCATCGCCTACCTGATCGAGCGCGAGCCGGTGCTGGGCGTCGTATACAACCCGATCACCGACGAGTCCTTCTACGCTGCGCGCGGCGCCGGCGCCTACCTCAACGGTACGGAGCTGCCCTTGCGCCAGGGTGCGGCCCGGCTGGCCGACGCGGTGGCGGGCGTCGATTTCAAGCGCATCAGCCACCACCTCGGCGACGAACTGGCGGTGCGTCCTCCGTACTACTCGCAGCGCAACTTCGGCTCCAGCGCACTCGAATGGTGCTTCGTCGCGGCAGGCCGGCTCGATGTCTACCTGCACGGCGGGCAGATGCTGTGGGACTACGCCGCCGGCCGCCTGATCCTGGCCGAGGCCGGCGGCCAGGCAGAAGCCCTGGGCGGCGGCTCGCTGATGTCGGGGCCCGCGGTCAAGCGCGGCGTGATCGCCGCCGCCAACCCGGGCCTGTTCGCCGAATGGTCGGCGTGGGTCAAGGCGCGCTCCTGAGCCCCGCAGCGCGTGTAAACGAATCTCACCGCAATTTGCTGCAGCGCAATATACTCGTGTGACGATACCGTTCGCCCAGCGCGGAGACCACCATGTCCATGAAGCACCCGATCATCGCCGTCACCGGCTCATCCGGCGCAGGCACGACCACGGTCAAACACACCTTCGAGGCGATCTTCCACCGTGAGCACGTGAATGCGGCCATCGTCGAAGGCGACAGCTTCCACCGCCACACGCGGGCGGAGATGCAGTTGCTGATCGAGGAGGCCGAGCGTCTCGGGCAACGCGGCATCAGCCACTTCGGCCCCGAGGCCAATCTCTTCTCCGACCTGGAAAGCCTGTTCCGGGCCTACGGCGAAGCGGCAACCGGCCGCCGCCGGCACTATATCCACAACGAGGCGCAGGCCATGCGCTGGAACCTGCCGATGGGCACCTTCACCGAATGGGAAGACCTGCCCGTCGGTACGGACTGCCTGTTCTACGAAGGCCTGCACGGGGCAGTCGTCACCGACACCGTGGATGTGGCACGCCATGTCGACCTGCTCATCGGGGTCGTGCCCACCATCAACCTCGAGTGGATCCAGAAACTGCACCGCGACACCAAGATCCGCGGCTATTCGCCCGAGGCCGTGCAGGACACCATCCTGCGCCGCATGCACGACTACGTGCATTACATCGTGCCCCAGTTCGCGCGCACCCACATCAACTTCCAGCGCGTGCCGGTGGTCGATACGTCGAACCCCTTCATCGCGCGCGACGTGCCGACGCAGGACGAGTCGATGGTCGTGATCCGCTTCAAGGACCCGCGCGGCGTGGATTTCCCCTACCTGCTGCGCATGATCCACGACGCCTTCATGAGCCGCGCCAACACCATCGTGATTCCAGGCGGCAAGCTCGACCTGGCGATGCAGTTGATCCTCACCCCGCTGATCTGGAAGCTGATGGAGCGCCGGCGGCAGTGGGTTTGATCGCCCGACACGCTCACCTGACCATCCGTCGCCCGTACAGATGTCGCATTGCAGCATTGGCATCGCCGGGAACTTTTAAGGGATAATTGCGGCTTTTCCGATGGTGGCCTCCGGCCCGAGAACAGCATGCAGTCGACCCGCAACGTCAAAGCCCCGGTCTTCAACCCCATCACCGGCGCGATCCGCGCCCTGGCGATGGACGCCGTGCAACAGGCCAATTCCGGCCACCCCGGCGCGCCGATGGGCATGGCCGAGATCGCGGAAGTGCTGTGGCGCCACCACCTCAAGCACAACCCGGCCAACCCCAAGTGGGCCGACCGCGACCGCTTCGTGCTGTCCAACGGCCACGGCTCGATGCTGATCTACGCGCTGCTGCACCTGACCGGCTACGACCTGCCGATCGAGGAACTCAAGCGCTTCCGCCAGCTGCACAGCAAGACCCCGGGCCACCCCGAATACGGCTACGCGCCCGGCGTCGAGACCACCACCGGCCCGCTCGGCCAGGGCATCACCAACGCCGTGGGCATGGCGCTGGCCGAGAAGATCCTCGCCGCCGAGTTCAACCGTCCCGGCCATGAAGTGGTCAACCACCACACCTACGTCTTCCTCGGCGACGGCTGCCTGATGGAAGGCATCTCGCACGAAGCCTGCTCGCTCGCCGGCACCTGGGGCCTGGGCAAGCTGGTCGCGTTCTACGACGACAACAACATCTCCATCGACGGCCACGTCGACGGCTGGTTCACCGACGACACCCCGAAAAGGTTCGAAGCCTACGGCTGGCAGGTCGTCCGCGACGTTCAGGGTCATGACCCGGTCGCCATCGAAGCCGCCATCCAGCAGGCCAAGGCCAACACCGCCCAGCCCACGCTGATCTGCTGCAAGACCATCATCGGCGCCGGCGCCCCCAACAAGCAGGACAGCCACGACGTGCATGGCGCCCCGCTCGGCGCCGCCGAGATCGAGGCCGCACGCGCCCACATCGGCTGGAACCACCCGCCCTTCGAGATCCCGGCCGACGTCTATGCGGCGTGGGATGCGCGCGCCAAGGGCGCCGAACGCGAGGCCGAGTGGAACGCTGCCTTCGCCGCCTACCGCGCCGCCCACCCCGAGCTCGCCGCCGAGTTCGAGCGCCGCATGGCCGGCGAGCTGCCCGCCGACTGGGACGCCCACGTCGCAGCGGTGCTCGCCAAGGTCACCGACAAGGCCGAGACCATCGCCACCCGCAAGGCCAGCCAGAACAGCATCGAAGCCTACGCGCCCAAGCTGCCCGAGCTGCTCGGCGGCTCGGCCGACCTCGCCGGCTCCAACCTCACGCTGTGGTCGGGCGCCAAGGGCGTCAGCAAGAGCAGCGGCGGCAACTACGTCTATTACGGCGTGCGCGAGTTCGGCATGGCGGCGATCGCCAACGGCATCAGCCTGCACGGCGGCCTGATCCCCTACACCGCCACCTTCCTGATGTTCAGCGAGTACGCGCGCAACGCCCTGCGCATGGCCGCGCTGATGAAGGTGCGCCAGATCTTCGTGTTCACCCACGACTCGATCGGCCTCGGCGAGGACGGCCCCACCCACCAACCGGTGGAGCAGACCGCCACGCTGCGCCTGATCCCCAACATGGACGTGTGGCGCCCCTGCGACACCACCGAATCCGCCGTGGCCTGGGTGAGCGCGATCGAGCGCCGTGACGGCCCGACGAGCATGTGCTTCTCGCGCCAGAACCTGCCCTTCCAGGCCCGCACGGCGGAACAGGTCGCCACGATCCGCAAGGGCGGCTACGTGCTGTCGGAAGCTGCCGGCGGCAAGCCGCAGGCGGTGATCATCGCCACCGGCTCCGAGGTCGCGCTTGCCATCGCCGCGCAGAAGACGCTGGCCGAGCAAGGTGTCGCAGTGCGCGTGGTGTCCATGCCCTCGACCAACGTCTTCGACCGCCAGGACGCCGCCTACAAGGCGAGCGTGCTGCCCGCCGGCCTGCCGCGCGTCGCGGTCGAGGCCGGCTGCACCGACGGCTGGTACAAGTACGTCGGCCTCGAAGGCCGCGTGATCGGCATCGACCGCTTCGGCGAGTCGGCGCCGGCGGGCGAGCTGTTCAAGTATTTCGGCATCACTGCGGATGCGGTGGTGCAGGCAGTGAAATCGGTGCTCTGACGAGAACCTGACGCGGGAGCGGCTCCGGAATCGGACTGCTCCCGTTGCACATCGGGGCTCGGGCCGGCACGCGCCGGCAGGACATCGGCAAGGACAAACATTCAGTTTTACGACGTTATTTCAGGGAGAAGCATCGATGAGCATCAAGGTCGCCATCAACGGTTTCGGTCGTATCGGTCGCTGCACGCTGCGCGCCATCTACGAGCAGGGCCTGCAGAACGAGTTCGAAGTGGTCGCCATCAACGCCTCCGGCGATCTGGCCACCAACGCCCACCTGCTCAAGTACGACACCACCCACGGCCGCTTCGCGACCTCGGTCGAGACCGAGGGCGAGAACGTCATCATCATCGACGGCAAGAAGATCCCCTTCTACTCCACCAAGGACCCCAAGGGCGTCAACTGGGGTAGCCACGGCGTGGATGTGCTGCTCGAGTGCACCGGCGCCTACACCACCAAGGCCAAGGCCCAGGCCCTGCTCGACATGGGCGCCAAGCGCGTGCTGATCTCCGCCCCGGGCGGTGACGACGTCGACACCACCATCGTCATGGGCGTGAACGAAGAGGTGCTGCGTGGCGACATGACCGTCGTCTCCAACGCCTCGTGCACCACCAACTGCCTGGCCCCGGTCGCCAAGATCCTGGCCGACAGCGTGGGCATCAAGCAGGGCCTGATGACCACCATCCACGCCTACACCAACGACCAGGTCACGGTGGACGTGCGCCACAAGGACCTGCGCCGCGCCCGCGCCGCCGCTGCCAACATCATCCCGACCAAGACCGGCGCCGCCAAGGCCGTCGGCCTGGTGCTGCCGCAACTCGTCGGCAAGGTCGACGGCTTTGCGCTGCGCGTGCCCACCATCAACGTCTCGCTGGTCGACCTCACCTTCACCGCTGAGCGCGCCACCACCAAGGAAGAGATCAACGAACTGATGACCGCCGCGGCCAACGGCCCGCTGAAGGGCATCCTCGCGGTCAACACCGAGCCGCTGGTGTCCTCCGACTTCAACCACACCACCGTGTCCTCCACCTTCGACGCCACCCAGACCCGCGTCATCAAGGGCGAAGACGGCTCGGTGCTGGTCAAGGTGCTGGCCTGGTACGACAACGAGTGGGGCTATTCCTGCCGCATGCTCGACGCTGCCCGCGCCTTCGCCAACGCCAAGTAAGCCCGGCGGCCATCGCAATTCATCGACGCCCTGCCCCGCAGGGCGTTTTCACGAGACCGACACGATCATGCAAGTCAAGAAGCTCAACGAAATCGACGTCCGCGGCAAGAAGGTGTTCATTCGCGCCGACCTCAACGTGCCGCAGGACGACGCCGGCAACATCACCGAGGACACCCGTATCCGTGCCTCGATCCCGTCGATCCAGTACTGCCTCGACAACGGCGCCGCGGTGATGATCACCTCCCACCTCGGTCGTCCAACCGAAGGCACGGTCGGCCCCGACGACACCCTGGCGCCGGTCGCCGTGCGCATGGGCCAGCTGCTGCACCGTCCGGTGCGCCTGATCGCCGACTGGGTCGACGGCGGCTTCGAGGTCAAGCCGGGCGAGGTCGTCCTGCTCGAGAACTGCCGCTGCAACGTTGGCGAGAAGAAGAACAACGAAGCGCTGGCAAGGAAGATGGCCGCCCTGTGCGACATCTATGTCAACGACGCCTTCGGCACCGCCCACCGCGCCGAAGCCACCACCCATGGCATCGCCCGCTTCGCCCCGGCGGCCTGTGCCGGCATGCTGATGGGCGCGGAAATCGACGCCCTGTCGAAGGCGCTGCATGATCCGAAGCGTCCGCTGGTCGCCATCGTCGGCGGCTCGAAGGTGTCGTCCAAGCTGACCATCCTGAAGTCGCTGGCCGACAAGGTCGACCAGCTCATCGTCGGCGGTGGCATCGCCAACACTTTCCTGCTCGCCTCGGGCAAGCGCATCGGCGAATCCCTGGCCGAACCCGAGCTGGTCAAGGAAGCCCAGGCCATCATCGACATGATGAAGGCGCGCGGCGCCGAAGTGCCGCTCCCGGTCGATGTGGTGGTCGCCGACGAGGTCTCCGCGCTGGCACGCGCCAACCGCATCTCGGTGGACGAGGTCGGCCCGCACGACCGCATTCTCGACGTCGGCCCGAAGACGGCGGCCAAACTGTCGGAGATCATCGCCAACGCCGGCACCGTCGTCTGGAACGGCCCTGTCGGCGTGTTCGAACTGCCCCAGTTCGCCGGCGGCACCAAGATGATGGCCTCGGCCATCGCCCACTCCGAAGCCTTCTCGATCGCCGGCGGTGGCGACACCCTGGCGGCCATCGCCAAGTTCCACATCGCCGAGGACGTGGGCTACATCTCGACTGGCGGCGGCGCCTTCCTCGAGTTCCTCGAAGGCAAGACCCTGCCTGCGATCGCAGCACTGGAAGAACGCTTCACCGCCTGATTCGTCTCCGCACGCGGGCAAAAGCAAAGGCCACCCCGCAGGGTGGCCTTTGTCCATTCAGGGACAGCTAGAGCACCGGCTGGGCCAGCAGGTCGGTCTTGCGCCGACCGCTCGTCACGCGCCGGTCCTGCGAAAGCTCGGTGATCGGCGCCCGCCGGGCATGAATGTAGGGGTCGCGGCGATTGTGGTGGCGGCGATCCTCGTAGTGCAGGTAGATGCATTCGCAACTGGTCTGATTGCAGCCCGACAGGGGCAGCTGCGGGGCGTGGGCGGCCAGGAAGCGTTTGCCCGCCATCCGACGCACGGCCTCGCAGCCGCCGCCGCGCGCCTCGACCGCAACGCAATGGTAGGGATGGGCCGGTATGTCGGTCTGCGCGGGCATGGGCTGTGGCCGGCGGCGCAAGGTCGTCCATCCGGTGACGAACAACGCCGCGATCACGATGCCGAGAACGACTGTCAGGTCCATGAGCCTACCCCTCTTGTTTATCCGTCAGTCTAGTACAGCCGCATGACTTTTCCATTTCATCGCGCGACGCGCATCCGAACACTGCACCGCCGCATCGACACGTAGGCGCGGAAGCCCGGTTTAGAATGTGCAGAGGGGCTGCGCAACACATTCCACGCCCCGCCTCGCTCAAAAGAACACGCTTTCGGGAGACCTCATGTCGCGCCATACCAAGATCGTCGCCACCCTCGGCCCCGCCTCCTCAGACCCGCAGGTGCTCGAACGCATGGTGCAGGCGGGCGTCGACGTCGTGCGCATGAACTTCTCCCACGGCAAGGCCGAGGACCACGTCGCGCGCGCCGAGGCCATCCGCGAGGCCTCGGCCCTGGTCGGCCGTCCGGTCGGCATCCTCGCCGACCTGCAGGGCCCGAAGATCCGCATCGGCAAGTTCGTCGATGGCCGCATTACGCTCGACCGCGACGAGCCCTTCATCCTCGACGCCCGCTGCGAGATGGGCAATACGCAGCGTGTCGGCCTCGACTACAAGGACCTGCCCAAGGACGTGAAGCCCGGCGACGTGCTGCTGCTCGACGATGGCCGCCTCAAGCTGACGGTCCAGAAGGTGATCGGCCATGAGATCCACACCGTGGTGAAGGTCGGCGGCGAGCTGTCCAACAACAAGGGCATCAACCGCCAGGGCGGCGGGCTCACCGCGCCGGCGCTCACGGCCAAGGACATGGACGACATCCGCACCGCCGCACAGATCGGCGTCGATTTCGTCGCCGTGTCCTTCCCCAAGAGCGCGGCCGACATGTACATGGCGCGCCAGCTGATGCGCGCCGCCGGTGGTGGCGACGCGCTGCTGATCGCCAAGATCGAACGCACCGAGGCCGTCGCCAACCTCGAGGAGATCCTCGATGCCTCCGACGGCATCATGGTGGCACGCGGCGACCTCGCCGTCGAAGTGGGTGACGCCGCCGTGCCGGCGCTGCAGAAGAAGATGCTGCGCGCCGCCCGCGACCGCAACAAGCTCACCATCACCGCCACGCAGATGATGGAATCGATGATCACCAGCCCGGTACCGACCCGCGCCGAAGTGTCGGACGTGGCGAACGCGGTACTCGACGGCACCGACGCGGTGATGCTTTCGGCGGAAACCGCATCCGGCAAGTTCCCGGTCGAGGTCGTCGAGGCCATGAGCCGCGTCTGCCTGGAGGCCGAGAAATCCAACGAGGTCACGCTCGACCGCGAAGTGCTGAACCGCGTCTTCACCCGCATCGACCAGTCGATCGCGATGGCGGCGATGTGGACCGCCTACCACCTCAACGTCAAGGCCATCGCCTCGCTGACCCAGACCGGCTCGACCGCGCTGTGGATGAGCCGCCTGAACTGCGGCGTGCCGATCTACGCGCTCACCCCCGAGGTCCGTGCCCGCAACCAGATGACGCTGTACCGCGAGGTCTATCCGCTGCTGATGAGCCAGACCCACCAGGATCGCGACGTGCTGCTGTGGGAAGCCGAGCAGATCCTGCTCGAACAGGGCGTGGTGGAGTACGGCGACCTCATCGTGCTGACCATCGGCGAGCCGATCGGCGCCTCGGGTGGCACCAACACGCTCAAGATCGTGCGCGTCGGCGACCATCAGGCGCCAGGCGGCCTCGGCGCATCCGACTTCTAGACCTCGGTGGCATAACGCCGTTTCATTTTGTTAAGATCCCCGTTCCTTTCTACAGATACACCGGCACGGGGTTCTTCGATGAAAAACAACAAGCTCAAATTCCTTGCGCTCGCGGCGCTCACCACCACGCTCGCGGGTTGCGTCGGCTCCATGCCGGTCCGCAGCGGCGACGCCGGTGCGAAGACCGTCGCGACCGGTGCCGCCGGTGGCGCCAACGCCGAGAACGCGAACACCGAACTCGAGCGCTGCGACCGCCCGTTCGGCACCATCGCGGTGGTCGAGGACCAGAACGCCGACTGGTATCGCATCCTGTCCGGCCAGTACCGCCTGACCTCCACGGTGCCGGTGCTGCGCCTGCTGATGCAGCAGTCGAACTGCTTCATCGTCGTCGATCGCGGTCGTGCAATGGCCAACATGGCGCAGGAGCGCGCGCTGCAGCAGAGTGGCGAGCTGCGTGCCGGCAGCAACTTCGGCAAGGGCCAGATGGTCAGCGCGGACTACTCGCTGACGCCTGAAGTGCTGTTCAGCGAACGCGGCACGGGCGGCCTGGGTGCCGCAGCCGGCGCCGTGGGCGGCGGGCTGGTGGGCGCCATCGTCGGCAGCATCAAGACCAATGAAGCCGCCACGCTGCTGACGCTGGTCGACAACCGCTCGGGCGTCCAGGTCGGCGTCGCGGAAGGCAGCTCCAAGAACACCGACTTCGGACTGGGCGGCCTGCTGGGCGGCGGCGGCGCGGTCGGCGGACTGGGCGGCTACACCAACACGCCCCAGGGCAAGGTCATCGCCGGCGCCTTCATGGACTCCTACAACCAGCTGGTGCGCGCGCTGCGCAACTACACCGCCCAGGGCATGGGTGACCGCGGCCTCGGCACCGGCGGTCGTCTCGGCGTCGATGGCGCCTCCCAGCCCGCCGGCTACAGCGGCGGCAAGATCAGCCTGCGCGATGCCCAGTCTCGCCTGAACGAACTCGGGTTCGACGTCGGTACGCCCGACGGCAAGATGGGCGCAAAGACCCAGGCCGCCCTGCGCGACTTCCAGGCCGATCGTGGCATCCCGGTCACCGGCCGGCTCGACGCCACCACGCAGGCCGAGCTGCAGCGCTGATACGGCACGCGCCAGCGAGAGAAACGGCCCGGGTCCGCCCGGGCCGTTCTCGTTTACCGGCGTGCGGCTGCCGGAGGGGTGCGCACGCCCTGCGACGCCCAACGCATCGACTCGGCTCGTATTAGAATGCGAAGCTAACCGAACACACAGCGCGGTCCTGCAATGGCCCGCCCTTCTCGCCCAGTCATCAGGAGAACCTACATGCCCCTCGTTTCCATGCGCCAGCTGCTCGACCACGCTGCCGAACACAGCTATGGCCTGCCCGCGTTCAACGTGAACAACCTCGAACAGGTCCAGGCCATCATGGAAGCGGCGGCGGAGTGCGACAGCCCGGTGATCATGCAGGCCTCGGCCGGCGCGCGCAAATACGCGGGCGAAGCCTTCCTGCGCCACCTGATCGACGCCGCCGTCGAGGCCTATCCGAACATCCCCATCGTCATGCACCAGGACCACGGCCAGAGCCCGGCGATCTGCATGGGCGCGATCCGCTCGGGCTTCTCCAGCGTGATGATGGACGGCTCGCTGCTGGAAGACGGCAAGACGCCCTCCTCCTACGAATACAACGTCGCCGTCACCCGCGAGGTGGTGAAGTTCTCGCACGCCATCGGCGTCAGCGTCGAAGGCGAGCTCGGCTGCCTCGGCTCGCTCGAGACCGGCCAGGCCGGCGAGGAAGACGGAGTCGGCGCCGAGGGCACGCTCGACCACAGCCAGATGCTGACCGACCCCGACCAGGCGGCCGACTTCGTCAAGCAGACCGACTGCGACGCGCTGGCAATCGCCATCGGCACCAGCCACGGCGCCTACAAGTTCAGCCGCAAGCCTACCGGCGACATTCTCGCCATCGAGCGCATCAAGCAGATCCACGCCCGCATCCCCAACACCCACCTGGTGATGCACGGCTCCAGCTCGGTGCCGCAGGAACTGCTCGAGATCATCCGCCAGTACGGCGGCGACATGAAGGAAACCTACGGCGTTCCGGTCGAGGAGATCGTGCAGGGCATCAAGTACGGCGTGCGCAAGATCAACATCGACACCGACATCCGCCTGGCGATGACCGGCGCGGTGCGCAAGTTCCTCGCCGAGAACCCCTCCAAGTTCGACCCACGCGAGTTCAACAAGCCTGCGCGCGAAGCCGCCAAGCTGGTGTGCAGGGCCCGCTTCGAAGCCTTCGGCTGCGCCGGCATGGCCAGCAAGATCAAGCCGGTCTCGCTCGAGAAGATGGCCGCACGCTACAAGGCCGGCGACCTCACGCAGATCGTGCGCTGAGTCTTCGCGGCTTCCCAGGCAGTTCGAAACGCGCCCACGTGGCGCGTTTTCTTTTGCACGAACCTCCGCGCAGCCCCGGCGACTCCCGCCGGGGCGGCTACCCGGTTCAAGCCTCAGGCCGGCGCGCAGTTGACCACGCGGAACTCCACGCGGCGATCCATCGCATCGCTGGCGTCGTCGCGACCGGTGCCGACCATCGCCTCACGCGACCCATAGCCGGCCGCGATCGTGCGCGTCGTCAGCCGTGCATCGTTGGCGACCAGCAGTCCGCGCACGGCTTCGGCACGCAGGAGCGAGAGCCGTTCGTTCAGCGGCTCGGGTCCGCTGCGACTGGCATGCCCTGCCACTTCGAGACAGGCCTCTCGCGCCGCAGCACCGCGCGCGATCTCGGCGAGCCACATCGGATAGGCGCCCGACAACCTGCGTTCAGCAACGAAGCCGGTGCTTCCGGGACGGAAAAGGAACTTCACCGCCAGGCGCTGCTGCTCGAGTCCGAAATCCACGAGGCGGCCGAAGGCCCGGCCTGCGGCTTCGGCATGCCCCAGGCGGGTGTTCGCCAGATAGAGCCCATTCAGCACCCGCAACTGCCGCCCTGCCGGCGTGGCCTCTGCCGCCTCGTAACGTTCGAGGGCTTCTCGATACCGGCCAGCGTTGTAGGCCTCGACCGCCTGGCTGATCAGGCTCGCGGTCAGAATTCCGTCAAGATAGGCGGGCTGGATCGGGTCGCCGGCCTTGGTCCCCTGGCAGGTGCGGATGTAGGCCTCGACACGCGGATCCCGCACCCACGCCGGACTGTCGCGAAAGGACGGCAGCGGCGTGCCATCCACGCCCTCCAGCTGAGAACGTGCCAGCCCTTTGCTGACGATCCTGCCGCTCCCCAGGTCGGCCAGCGCGAGACAGATCCGATACGCGGCCCGGCTGCCTTCGGTGCGCCCCTCTGCACTGACGGGCGTGAAGGTGCCCACCAGCACCCAGGGCGCGCGACGAAGGCTGGCACTGTCGAACGGCAGGATCTCGAAGTGTGGATAGCGGCTGCGCGCCAGCTCGGCGATACGCTCACCCATCGCCCGAGTGGCGGCGGTCTGCTCGCCGGCCATGCCATCGACCAGCGGATCGATCACCAGCGCGACGCGCTCCGTGCCCGCGGGTACGCTGGCGCGGGCGAACACGTCGTTGGCGGCAGCGAGCACCGCGTCATCGAATGGCAGGATCGGCGGCGGAGCGGGCGCGGCGGCCGGCGCAGGTGCCGAGGGTGCGGGTGCAGTGGTCGAGCCGCCGAACAGGGGCGACATGTTGGTACAGGCGCTGCTGGCGAGCCCTATCGCGAGGGCGAGAATCGGAATGGTCTTGCGCTTCATCGCGTGCACTCCTTGCGTTCGGCGTCGGATACCGGCTCACCGAGCTGCATGCGCTCGAGCACCGACGCACAGCGCGCCGACAGCGTCGAGCGGCTCACCCGCGTCTCCGCCTTCGGTGCGATATCCGGCGACGCCGACGGCGTGCGCGCCGTTGCCCCCTGCACATCCACACGGGGGACCGAAGACGGGCCTGGGTCCGGCAGCGGCAGCGCGGCCTCCGGCGGTACGGGCGACGGCACGGACGCCCGGCCATCGCCGGGCGCCGGCGCATGATCGCGCGGGGAAGCGTCGACCGGCATCGACGCCGGCACCGCTGTCGGCTGCGTATTCACCGACCACCACAGGCCAGCAAGCACGAGGGCCAATGCCGCCAGGACGATACCGGCTCCCCACGCGTACCGCTCGAGCCCAGGCCGCGGCGGCTCGGGCAGCAGTGGTGACGCGTCGGGTGACGCAGCCCCTCTTTGCGGCGGCCCCGCGAGCGCGGAAATGGCCCTCGTCAGGGACACGAAGTCGGCGGCCTTGGGGTCGCCTTCCCAGCCGCTCAGGTCACACACCTGAACACTGCGAAACCCCATCGGTGGCCGCACCGGCTCGATCAATACCGGGACGAGCCGGGCGCGCGCCAGCCCCTCCTCCGCCTCCTCATGCACCCAACGGCTGACGATCGAGCTTTCCGACCACAGCACGACCATGCACCGCGTACCTTCGATCGCACGCTCGATGGTCTCGCGCCACGTGCTGCCCGGTGCAATCTCGCGATCCCACCACACGCTCCACCCCAAGGCTTCGAGCGCGTTCGAAACGGCGCCAGCGCGTGCGCGATCCTCTTCGGCATAGCTGAGAAAGACATCTGCCTGCATCGCGCCTCCCGCAAGCGAACGGGAACCCTGATTGCGTTGTGGCAGACGCCCATTGCGCTGTCAATGCGATTGCAGGCCCCCTACTCGCTCGCCCGGATCAGCACCGGGCACCCGGGCACCGACCGGGGATTGCCCGCCCACCGCCGACGCTTCGGGCGGGGCCGGCGCAGGGCTTCGCGCCGGCTGAGGCGCTCACCGCTCCATCGCCCGCATCCGCGCCGCCCCTTCGGTCTGCAGGAACTCCAGCAGCGCGTCGAGCGCCGGCGTCATCGGCCGGTCGGTGCGCGAGACCACGTTCCACTCCCGGATCACCGGCGTATCGGCCACGTCCAGCCGCACCAGGCGCCCGCTTTCCACCTCCATCGCAAACGTGTGGTGTGACAGGAAGGCGATGCCCATGCCGGCCATCACCGCCTGCTTGAGCGTTTCGTTGCTGCCGAGTTCGTCGGCGGCCAGCGGCTTCACGCCGTGCGCGCGCAGGAAACGCTCGAGGTTGTCGCGCGTGCCCGAGCCCTGCTCGCGCAACAGCAGGCGCTCCTCGGTGAGCGCCGCGACCGGGATGCGCTTGCGTCCGGCCTGGCGGTGATCCGGCCGCGCGACGAAAGACAGCCGGTGCGGGGCGAAGGGAATGCGGCGCAGGTCCAGGCCGCGCGGCGGCTGGCCCATGATCGCCACGTCGCAGCGCTGTTCCTGCAGCAGCGTGCGCACGCGCTCGCGGTTCTCGACCGTCAGCCGGAAGGTGATGTCCGGATGGCGCCGACCGAACTCGGCCAGCAGATGCGGCACGAAATACTCGGCGGTGGTGATCGCGACCACGTCCAGCGTACCCGCTGCCACGCCCATGCGCGCCTTCAGCTCGACTTCGGCCAGTTCCAGCGCCTGCAGGGCCTGGCGCGCCGCACGGGCCACGATCTCCCCCGCCGCGGTCAGGCGGATCTCGCGCCGGCCATCGACCAGCACCTGACCGACCACCCCTTCCGCATCGCGGATCTGCATCGAGATGGCTGGCTGCGTCAGGTGCAGCAGGCGCGCCGCCTGCGTGAAGCTGCCACTGTCGGCCACCGCGACCAGCGCGCGGAGCTGCTTGAGCGTGAGGCGTTGGGCCAGCTTCATCAGAAATCCTGATCTCAAATACAGACAAAACGTCATTGGAGCTTATTTTCGAATCGACCTATTGTCCAGTCACCACCGCTTGACAGTGACCACTCGCAGCACACAGGACAAGGAGACCGACATGGGCGCAGCCGAACACCCGCAGCAGATCCTCGACCCCAAGAAGCGCTACCAGGCCGGCGTGCTCAAGTACGCGCAGATGGGCTACTGGAACGCCGATTACGAACCGAAGGACACCGACGTGCTCGCGGTCTTCCGCATCACCCCGCAGGAAGGCGTGGATCCGATCGAGGCCGCCGCCGCGGTCGCCGGCGAATCCTCCACCGCGACCTGGACCGTGGTGTGGACCGACCGCCTGACCGCCTGCGACAAGTACCGCGCCAAGGCCTACCGCATCGAGCCGGTGCCGGGCCAGGAGGGCCAGTACTTCTGCTGGGTCGCCTACGATCTCGACCTGTTCGAGGAAGGCTCGATCGCCAACCTCACCGCCTCGATCATCGGCAACGTGTTCAGCTTCAAGCCGCTCAAGGCCGCGCGTCTCGAGGACATGCGCCTGCCCGTGGCCTACGTCAAGACCTTCCGCGGCCCGCCCACCGGCATCGTGGTCGAGCGCGAGCGCCTAGAGAAATACGGCCGCCCGCTACTGGGCGCGACGATGAAGCCCAAGCTCGGCCTCTCCGGCAAGAACTACGGCCGGGTGGTCTATGAAGCCCTGCGCGGCGGGCTGGACTTCACCAAGGACGACGAGAACATCAACTCGCAGCCCTTCATGCACTGGCGCGACCGCTTCCTGTATTGCATGGAAGGCGTGAACCAGGCCGCGGCGCAGACCGGCGAGTCGAAGGGCCACTACCTCAACATCACCGCCGGCACCATGGAGGAGATGTACAAGCGCGCCGAATTCGCCCGCGACCTCGGCTCCTGCATCGTCATGGTCGATCTCATCATCGGCTGGACCGCGATCCAGTCGATCAGCAACTGGTGCCGCGAGAACGACATGATCCTGCACATGCACCGCGCCGGCCACGGCACCTACACCCGGCAGAAGAACCACGGCGTGTCCTTCCGCGTCATCGCCAAGTGGCTGCGCCTGGCCGGCGTCGACCACCTGCACGCCGGCACCGCGGTCGGCAAGCTCGAAGGCGACCCGATGACCGTGCAGGGCTTCTACAACGTCTGCCGCGAGATGGTGACGAAGCAGGACCTGCCGCGCGGCCTGTTCTTCGACCAGGACTGGGCCAGCATCAAGCGCGTGATGCCGGTCGCCTCCGGCGGCATCCACGCCGGCCAGATGCACCAACTGCTCGACCTGTTCGGCGACGAAGTCGTGCTGCAGTTCGGCGGCGGCACCATCGGCCACCCCATGGGCATCCAGGCCGGCGCCACCGCCAACCGCGTCGCGCTCGAATCCATGGTGCTCGCCCGCAACGAAGGCCGCGACATCCTCAACGAAGGCCCGCAGATCCTCGCCGACGCCGCCAAGTGGTGCCAGCCGCTGCGCGCCGCGCTCGATACCTGGGGCGACATCACCTTCAACTACACCAGCACCGACACGTCCGACTTCGTGCCGACCGCCAACGTGGCCTGAAGCCGACGCCCATCCCGGAACCGAGGAGACCCACCATGCGCATCACCCAAGGCTGCTTTTCCTTCCTGCCCGACCTCACCGACACCCAGATCGCGGCGCAGATCAACTATTGCCTGGACCAGAACTGGGCCGTCGCCCTCGAATTCACCGACGACCCCCACCCGCGTAACACCTACTGGAACATGTGGGGGCTGCCGATGTTCGACCTGCGCGACCCGGCCGGCGTCATGGGCGAACTCAAGGCCTGCCGCGAGGCCAACCCCGAGACCTACATCCGCATCAACGCCTTCGACTCCACCAAGGGCTGGGAGACGGTGCGCATGTCCTTCATCGTCCAGCGCCCCACCGCCGAGCCCGGCTTCCGCCTCGTCCGCCAGGAAACCCGCGGCCGCAACCTGCGCTACACGATGGAGAGCTACGCCGTCGGTCGCAACCCGGAAGGCGCGCGCTATGCGCCCTGATGACTCAAGAGGCTGATCGGGGAGACGGATAGAGGCTGGACGGGGGATTCCTGGAGGCGGGCGAGGACTGTCTGAGCCCGAAGGGCGAGTTCCGCAGCTCGCCGGAAGGAATCCCCCATCCAGCCGGTGACGATCCAACCGACGTTCCACGAGCCCCTTTGGCCAGCCAGATCCCGCAACCCCGAGACGACACCGACAGGAGACGCGACCATGAACGCCCCCGAGAAGGCCCCCGCCCCCGCCAGCATCGACCTCGGCGCCGAGTTCCGCGACGCCGGCATCGGTGAAGTGCTCGAGTCCCTCGACCGCGACCTCGTCGGTGTCGCCCCGGTCAAGCGCCGCGTGCGCGAGATCGCCGCCCTGCTCCTCGTCGACCGCGTACGCCAGCGCCTCGGGCTGGCCACCGAACACCCCTCGCTGCACATGAGCTTCACCGGCAACCCCGGCACCGGCAAGACCACCGTCGCCATGCGCATGGCCGAGATCCTGCACCGCCTCGGCTACTGCCGTCGCGGCCACGTCGTCGCCGTCACCCGCGACGACCTTGTCGGCCAGTACATCGGCCACACCGCGCCCAAAACCAAGGACGTGCTCAAGCGCGCCATGGGCGGCGTGCTCTTCATCGACGAGGCCTACTACCTCTACCGCCCCGAGAACGAAAAGGACTACGGCCAGGAAGCCATCGAGATCCTGCTGCAGGTGATGGAGAACCAGCGCGACGACCTCGTCGTCATCCTCGCCGGCTACGCCGAGCGCATGGAGCGCTTCTTCGAATCCAACCCCGGCATGAAGTCGCGCATCGCCCACCATGTCGACTTCCCCGACTACAGCAACGACGAACTCGGCGAGATCGCCCAGCGCATGCTCGCCGGCTGGAACTACCGTTTCGACGCGGCCGCGCGCCGCGCCTTCGACGAATACATCGTGCTGCGCCGCCGCCATCCGCACTTCGCCAACGCGCGCAGCGTGCGCAACGCGCTCGACCGCATGCGCCTGCGCCAGGCCCTGCGCCTGTTCGAGGCCGGCGGACTGGTCGATGCGGAATCGCTCACCACCCTCACCGAAGCCGACGTACGCGCCAGCCGTCACTTCCTGCCAGCCGAAACCGCCTGAGCCGAGCCGGCGCACACGCACAACGACAAGCACCGATCCGGCACCACGCCGGGGGAGACAGACCATGTTCAGCCTCGACCGCAGCACGCTCACCGAATACCTGATCGAGCACCGCCGCAACAACCCCTGCGCCACCGGCGAGTTCAACGCCCTGATCCTGCAGGTCGCGCAGGCCTGCAAGGCGATCTCGCGCGCGGTCGCGCACGGCGCGCTCGCCGATGTGCTCGGCAGCCACGGCAACGCCAACGTGCAGGGCGAGGATCAGAAGAAGCTCGACGTCCTCGCCGACGAGATCTTCCTGCGCGCCACCCACTGGGGTGGCGACCTCGCCGGCATGGTGTCCGAAGAGAACGAAGCCCCCATCCCGCTGCCCGCCAGCGACCAACGCGGCAAGTACCTGCTCGCCTTCGATCCGCTCGACGGCTCATCCAACATCGACGTCAACGTTGCCGTCGGCTCCATCTTCTCCATCCTGCGCGCGCCGACGCCGGGCGAAGACGCGCCGGCCGAAGACTTCCTGCAACCCGGCAGCCGCCAGGTCGCCGCCGGCTACGCCATCTACGGCCCCTCCACCATGCTGGTGCTGTCGGTCGGCAACGGCGTCGCCGGCTTCACCCTCGATCCGATCATCGGCGAGTTCTACCTCACCCACCCCGACATCCGCGTGCCCGAGACCACCCGCGAGTTCGCCATCAACGCCTCCAACGCGCGCTTCTGGGAGGCCCCGGTGCGCCGCTATGTGGACGAGTGCCTTGCCGGTCGCAGCGGCCCGCGCGGTGTCGACTTCAACATGCGCTGGATCGCCTCGCTGGTGGCCGAGACCCACCGCATCCTGATGCGCGGCGGCGTCTTCCTCTACCCGCGCGACCGCAAGGACCCGGCCAAGCCCGGCCGGCTGCGCCTGCTGTACGAATGCAGCCCGATCGGCTTCCTCATCGAGCAGGCCGGCGGCCGCGCCAGCACCGGCGTGCGCCCGGTGCTCGAGGTCCAGCCCGAGTCCCTGCACCAGCGCATCGGCTTCGTGTTCGGCTCGAAGGAAGAGGTCGAGCGCATCGAGCGCTACCACCACGAACCAATCATCGGCGGCGGACAGGAAGAACTCCCCCTGTTCCACGCCCGCTCGCTGTTCCGCGACACCGAATTCGCTCAATAAGCCACCGGGGAACCATCATGTCCGAACGTCATCCGATCGTCGCCATCACCGGCTCGTCCGGTGCCGGCACCAGCACCGTGCAGCGCACCTTCGAGGAAATCTTCCGCCGCGAGAACGTCACCGCGGCCGTCATCGAGGGCGACAGCTTTCACGCCTACGACCGCAAGACCATGCGCGAGAAGCTCGCCGCCTGCGAAGTCGGCGGCGCTTGCCAGTTGAGCCACTTCGGCCCCGAGGCCAACCTGTTCGCCGAACTGGAACAGCTCTTCCGCAGCTACGGCGAATCGGGCGGCGGCATGCGCCGCAAGTACCTGCACAGCCAGGAAGAGGCCGAGCACTGGAAGCAGGAACCCGGCACCTTCACACCCTGGGAAGAACTGCCGACCGGCACCGACCTGCTCTTCTACGAAGGCCTGCACGGCGCCGTGCAGCACGAGGACGTGGACGTGGCGCGCTACGTCGATCTGCTGATCGGCGTGGTGCCGGTGGTGAACCTGGAGTGGATCCAGAAGCTGCACCGCGACAAGAGCACCCGCGGCTATTCCACCGAGGCGGTCACCGACACCATCCTGCGCCGCATGCACGACTACGTGCATTACATCTGCCCGCAGTTCGCACGCACGCACGTCAACTTCCAGCGCGTGCCGATGGTGGACACCTCCAACCCCTTCATCGCGCGCTCGATCCCGACCGCCGACGAGTCGATGGTGGTGATCCGCTTCGCCAACCCGAAGGGGATCGACTTTCCCTACCTGCTCAACATGATCAACGACAGCTTCATGAGCCGTGCCAACACCATCGTGGTGCCCGGCGGAAAGATGGAGCTGGCCATGCAGCTCATCTTCACCCCCTTCATCTGGCGCCTGATGGACCGCCGCCGCAAGGCACTGTCGCAATGACAACGAGACGCCACCTGGTCCGCCCCAACAGCGTCCCGCAGCACGAGTGTCTTTCACGGCCCCTGTGCACCACCCACACCCAGCGGAGAGCAGGCGGTGTTCCTGAAGCTGGCGAGGACTGTCTGAGCGACCGCAGGGAGCGAGTTCCGCAGCCAGCGGAAGGAATACCGCCTGCTAGGCCGCGGGTTTGTGGAACGGGCGGTGGTTGATCAACCGTTTTTGAAGCAGTCGCAGCCCGACGGCCAGTTCTTCTGAAGCGCGGCGCACGGGGCATTTCTTCCGCAGCCTGCGGAACTCGCCCTGCGGGCTCGAACAGTCCTCGGCTGCTCCAGAAACGCCCCATACGCCACGCCGGCCGCAGTGGCTTTCAGACACTGAAGAAACTATTTCATCTGTGATTGGAGACGTTCCGATGAACATGCGACTCACCCAGGCCCCGATCGACACCCTGTGCGCCAACGCCCTGCGCTTCCTCGCCATCGATGCCGTCGAAGCCGCCCAGTCCGGCCACCCCGGCATGCCCATGGGCATGGCCGAGATCGCCGTCGCACTCTGGACCCGGCACCTGCGCCACAACCCCGCCGACCCCGCCTGGCCCGACCGCGACCGCTTCGTACTCTCCAACGGCCACGGCTCCATGCTGCTCTACGCCCTGCTCCAGCTCAGCGGCTACGACCTACCGCTAGACGAACTCAAGCGCTTCCGTCAGCTCGACAGCCGCACGCCCGGCCACCCCGAGGTCGGCCACACCCCGGGCGTCGAGACCACCACCGGCCCGCTCGGCCAGGGCATCACCAACGCTGTCGGCATGGCGCTGGCCGAGAAACTGCTCGCCGCCGAGTTCAACCGCCCCGGCCACGCCATCGTCGACCATCGCACCTGGGTCTTCCTCGGCGACGGCTGCCTGATGGAAGGCATCAGCCATGAGGCCGCCAGCTTCGCCGGCGTGCAGCGCCTGTCCAAGCTCATCTGCCTGTGGGACGACAACCGCATCTCGATCGATGGCAGCGTCGAAGGCTGGTTCGCCGACGACACCCCGGCCCGCTTCCGCGCCTACGGCTGGAACGTCATCGAGGCGGTCGACGGCCACGACGTCGAAGCGGTCGACCGCGCCTTGCGCGAAGCGATCGCCAACGCCGACAACGACATCGGCCCGACGCTGATCTGCTGCCGCACCACCATCGGCCAGGGCAGTCCGGCGCGTGCGGGCACGGCCGATATTCACGGCGCCCCGCTCGGTGCCGACGAGATCGCCGCCACCCGCGCCGCGCTGGGCTGGACGCATGCACCCTTCGACGTTCCCGCCGAGATCCGCAGCGCCTTCGATGCGCGCGCGACCGGTGCCCAGCGGCAGGCCGGATGGCAGCAGCGCTTCGACGCCTATGCCGAAGCCTTCCCCGAGCCGGCCGCCGAGTTCCGCCGCCGCATGGCGGGCGAACTGCCCAGCGCCTTCGGCGTGCTGTCCCACGCCATCCTGCGCGGCGTGAATAACGAGGCGGCGACCGTCGCCACGCGCAAGGCCAGCCAGCAGGCCATCGCCCGCCTGGCACGCGCGCTGCCCGAACTGCTGGGCGGCTCGGCCGACCTCACCCACTCCAACCTCACCGACTGGCCCGGCTGTGGCGCGGTACGGGCCGACACCGCCGGACGCCACATCAACTGGGGCGTGCGCGAGTTCGGCATGGCGGCCGCACTCAACGGCATCGCGCTGCACGGCGGCTTCATCCCCTTCGGCTCCACCTTCCTCGTCTTCTCCGACTACGCCCGCAACGCCATCCGCATGAGCGCGCTGATGAAGCAGCGCGTGGTGTACGTGATGACCCACGACTCGATCGGCCTCGGCGAGGACGGCCCCACCCACCAGCCGGTCGAACACATCCCCAGCCTGCGCCTGATTCCCGGCCTGGACGTATGGCGCCCGTGCGACGCGGTCGAAACCCAGGCCGCCTGGAACGCCGCGGTCACCCGCCGCGACGGACCCACGCTGCTTGCCCTGTCGCGCCAGAACCTGCCGCACCAGACGCGCGACGAGGCCCAGCTGCAGGCGATCGCGCGCGGGGGCTACGTGCTCGCCGACGCACCGCGCCCGGCGCTGGTCGTCATCGCCACCGGATCGGAAGTCGCGCTGGCCATGAGCCTGCGCATGCAGTTGCACGAGCGCGGCATCGCCGCACGCGTGGTGTCGATGCCCTGCACCGCGGCGTTCGACCGCCAGTCCGCCGACTACCGCACCGCCGTGCTGCCGCCGGACGTACCGCGACTGGCGATCGAGGCCGCGCAGCCCGACGGCTGGTGGCGCTACCTGGCCGGCGTCCGCGGCGACGTGGTCGGCATCGCCCGCTTCGGCGAATCGGCCCCCGCCGCCGCGCTGCTGGCGCGCTTCGGCTTCACGCCGCAGACGGTGCTCGACCGCGCCCTCGCCCTGCTCAGCCACGCCTGAACGCTCACCGCCACCCCACCCAATCCAGACCAAGGAGACCCCGATGGACTTCCTGCGCCTGTCCGACATCCCCGCCGCCGAGCTGGCCGGCAAGCGGGTCTTCATCCGCGCCGACTTCAATGTGCCTTTCGATGCCGACGGCGCGCTGTCGGACGACACCCGCATCCGCGCCGCGCTGCCGGGCATTCGCGCCTGCCTCGACGCGGGCGCGGCGGTCATGCTCACCTCCCACCTGGGACGCCCGCGGGAAGGTGCGCTGACCGCCGCCGAATCGCTCGCGCCAGTCGCCAGCCACCTCGCCAAGCTGCTCGGGCAGCCGGTGCCGCTGGTACGCGACTGGACGGACGGCCGCTTCGAACTCGCGCCGGGCGGCATCGTCATGCTCGAGAACTGCCGCGGCAACCCGGGCGAGAAGGCCGACGACCCGGCCCTTGCCGCCCGCATCGCCCGCTTCGTCGACCTCTACGTGAATGACGCCTTCGGCACCGCTCACCGCCGCGAATGCACGCTGCACGCGCTGGCGCTGGCCGCCCCCGTCGCCTGCGCCGGGCCACTGATGACGGCCGAACTCGACGCCCTGGGCCGTGCGCTCGCCCAGCCAGCACGGCCGCTGGCCGCCATCGTCGCCGGCTCCAAGGTGTCGACCAAGCTCACCATTCTCGAGAGCCTGGCCGACAAGGTCGACGTGCTGGTCCTCGGCGGCGGCATCGCCAACACCTTCCTCGCCGCGCGTGGCTGCCCGGTCGGCGCCTCGCTGCACGAGCCCGACCTGCTCGACGCCGCCCGCGCCGTCGAGCGCCGGCTGGCCGAGCATGCCGGTGTGGTCTGGCTGCCCGAGGACGTCGTCGTCGCCGACCGCTTCGCGCCCGACGCGCTCACGCGCACCGTGCATGTCGATGACGTGCCCGAGGGCTGGATGATCCTCGACATTGGCCCGGACAGCCGCGACTCGCTTGCCGACGTGCTGCAGCGCGCCGGCACCATCGTGTGGAACGGCCCGGTGGGCGTGTTCGAGATGGACGCGTTCGCCGCCGGCACGCGCGCGCTCGCCACCGCGGTCGCCGCCAGCCCGGCCTACAGCATCGCTGGCGGTGGCGACACGCTGGCTGCCATCGCGCGCTTCGGCATCACCGAAAACATCGACTACATCTCCACCGGCGGCGGTGCCTTCCTCGAATTCCTCGAGGGTCGCGAACTGCCGGCGCTGGCCGCGCTGCGCGCCCGCGCACGCCCGGCCAGCCGCCGCCTGCCGCCCAAGCCGGTGTTCGAGAACGAGCCCGAACCGGCCTGAACCGTCCCCAGTTCCATCCCAACGCCACCCAACCCCACCGGGAGAACCCCATGGCCATGATCGCCCTGCGCCAGCTGCTCGACCACGCCGCCGAACACGGCTACGGCGTGCCCGCCTTCAACATCAACAACATGGAGCAGATCCACGCCATCATGCTCGCCGCCGAGGCCACCGACAGCCCGGTCATCCTGCAGGCCTCGGCCGGTGCGCGCGGCTATGCCGGCGAGGCCTTCCTGAAGAAGATGGTCGAGGCCGCCGTCGAACAGTGGCCCGACATTCCGATCTGCCTGCACCAGGACCACGGCGCCAGCCCGGCGGTGTGCCAGCAATCGATCCGCAGCGGCTTCACCAGCGTGATGATGGACGGCTCGTTGCGCGAGGACATGAAGACCCCGGCGAGCTACGCCTACAACGTGGACGTCACCCGCCGCGTGGTCGAGATGGCGCACGCGGTAGGCGTGTCGGTGGAGGGCGAACTCGGCTGCCTCGGCTCGCTCGAGACCGGCCAGGCCGGCGAGGAGGACGGCGTCGGCGCCGAAGGCACGCTGGACCACAGCCAGATGCTCACCGACCCTGCCGAGGCCGCCGACTTCGTCGCTGCCACCGGGGTCGACGCGCTGGCGGTGGCCATCGGCACCAGCCACGGCGCCTACAAGTTCTCCCGTCCGCCCACCGGCGACATCCTCGCCATCGACCGCATCGCCGCCATCCACGCCCGCATCCCCGACACCCACCTGGTGATGCACGGCTCCTCCAGCGTGCCGCAGGAATGGCTCGCCATCCTCCGCGAGCATGGCGGCGAGATCGGCGAAACCTATGGCGTGCCGGTCGAGGCCATCGTGCAGGGCATCCGGAGCGGCGTGCGCAAGGTCAACATCGACACCGACCTGCGCCTGGCCATGACCGGCGCGATGCGCCGGCTGATGAGCACCGACCGCAAGGAGTTCGACCCGCGCAAGTTCTTCAAGGCGGCGCGCGACGCCGCGCGCGACATCTGCCGCGCCCGCTTCGAGGCCTTCGGCTGCGCCGGCCACGCCAGCCGCATCAAGCCGCTCCCCCTGGACGTCCTCGCGCGGCGCTACGCTGCCGCACGCTGAAGGCCTCCTCGTTCCCGGACGCGTCGCCAGCGCTCCCCTCGAGCGGCAACCCGTCGGCGCCCCCTCCTCCGCGCCGGCGCGGCACCCGGCGGCGCGTCCCCCTCCTTTCCCTGCCTTCGGGCCTTACGCCCGCTTCCGGTCCCGGAAGCGGGCTCCCTTTTGCCGATCGCGTTCCCGGCCCTCCCCCGCCAGCCGCTCACTGTCCGCGCCCGCGCTTGTCACGGCGCAAGGCGCTGGGCAAGAATGCCGGCTGGCTTGCCCCGGCGGCCGCGCTGCAACCCGACCTTCCGTCCATTACGCCGCCTATCCCATCGCTGCCCATCCCATCGCCGCCGATCTCCATGTCCCTGTTCGAACAGCACCCCCTGCGCCAGACGCTCAACGACGAGGTGCATGCGCGTCCGCCCGTCCCGCTCGACACGCCGGAATACGTCAGCTACCTCGCCTTCCTGCACCACGAAGGCAGCGCGGGTCGCGAGGCCGCGCACCTCGCCTCGCTGGCCGAGCAGTTCGGACTGCGGGAACCCGGCACCGACAGCGGCCACCTGTTCCTCGACACCGGCAGCTTCCGCCTCAAGTGGGAACGGCACAACGAGTTCTCCAGCTACACCTTCTTCCGCCGCATCCAGGCCGGCGACAGCAACGACGAACACGCCCTGCTCGCCGTGCCCGCCGCGTGGCGCAAGGACATCCCGGGCCGGCTCATCGCCGCCACCCACATCGAACTGCGCAACAGCGACGACGTCTCGCCGGAGAGCGTGCTCAACCAGGCCTCGCCGCGCGGCGAAACGCTGGTGGCCGCGCGCGTAGCCGAATGCGCCGGCTGGGTGTTCACCGACTTCCACATCCACGACGGTTTCTCGCGCTTCCTGCTGCTGGACGACGGCCTCACGCCACGCCAGGCCGGCCGCATGGTGCAGCGCCTGGTCGAGATCGAAACCTACCGCGTGATGGCGCTGCTCGCCTTCCCGGTCGCCAAGGAAGTCGGCCGCCTGCTGTCGCGCGCCGAGGACGAGCTCGCCGACCTGATGGACGGCCTCGGCCAGGCCCGCAACACCGAGGACGACCGCGCCATGCTCGGCCGCCTCACGCGGCTCGCCGCCGAAGTGGAGCGCTCGGTGGCACGCACCACCTTCCGTTTCGGCGCCGCCGCCGCCTACTACCGCCTGGTGCAGCAACGCGTCGATGAACTGCGCGAAACCCGGCTCGGCGGCTTCCCCACCATCCGCGAGTTCATGGAGCGTCGGCTCGCTCCCGCCATCGCCACCTGCGCCACCATCGCCCGCCGCCAGGAAGACCTCTCGGGCCGTATCGCGCGCAACTCGCAGCTGCTGCGCACCCGGGTCGACATCGAGCTCGAACGCCAGAACCAGGAACTGCTGGCGCAGATGAACCGCCGCGCCAAGATCCAGCTCCACCTGCAGGAAACGGTGGAGGGCCTGTCGGTGGTCGCCATCACCTACTACGCCTCGCAGCTGGTCAATTACGTCGCCAAGGGCGCCAAGGACTACATCGCCCCCGCCACGCCGGAGGTGATCACCGCGGTGTCGATCCCGGTGATCGCCGGGCTGGTGTTCATGGGACTGAGGCGGATGCGCAAGCTGCTGAGCGAGGAAGAAGGCAGTGGCGTGAATCCGTGACGCAGAGACCCGCTGCGTACCAAGGCTGATCGTCGAACACGGCGGAACCGCAGCCGACGGCGAAGGTCCTCAGTGCATCTGCACCACGGGAGCCGCACCATGTCGTCCCATTCCAGACTGCGCCGCCAGGTCGTCCTCGGCGGCAGTGCGGCGCTGATTTCCGCGCCGCTCGTCGCGGCACAGCGCGCGCTGACGCCCAGCCAGACCGCCGGCCCCTTCTATCCGCTCACGCCACCGCTGCACAAGGACAACGACCTGACCCGGGTCGAGGGCAGCAGCGTTCGCGCCGCCGGTCAGATCGCCGATCTCTCGGGCCGCGTGCTGGACATGGACGGCCGGCCGCTGGCGGGCCTGCGCGTGGAGATCTGGCAGTGCGACGCCAACGGGCGTTACCGTCATCCGCGCGACCGCAGCGACGCCGATGAGGACCCGAACTTCCAGGGCTTCGGCCACACGATCACCGACGCCGAAGGGCGTTACCGCTTCCGCACCATCCGCCCCGTGCCCTACCCGGGGCGCACACCGCACATCCACGCCGCGGTGTTCCAGGAAGGCGCCCGCCCCTTCGTGACCCAGATCTACGTGGCCGGCGAGCCGCTCAACCTGCGCGACGGAATCTTCATGCGCGTGCCCGAGGCCCTGCGCCCGCTGCTGCTCGCGGACTTCGTCCCGGCGGACGATCCGGTCGCGACGCGCTCGGCCGCGTTCGACTTCGTGCTGTCACCGGTGCTGGCGGGGTTGTTCGAGACGCATTCGGCCTGAAGCGAGCGCGGCGAAGGTGGCCGGAATGCTCGGGCTAGAAGGTGATGCGAACCGACGCAGCGCTGCGAACCGCGTCTCCATGGTGAACGGCTTCAATGTTGTTGCCGTCGGGATCGAGCACGAACGCGGCGTAATAACCCGGGTGGTACGGGCGCTCTCCCGGGGCGCCATTGTCCTTGCCACCGTGGTCCAGTGCAGCGCTGTAAAAGGCGTCCACCATGGCCCGGTCCTGCGCCTGAAAGGCCAAGTGATGGCGCCCGGTCAGCCGACCTTGCGCAGCGTCGCTCTCGGCCGTCGAAACGAACAACTCGTCCGCCCAGAAATACTCCTCACTGCTGCCCCCCATGGGAACTCCCAGGACATCGAGGATGGCTGCATAGAAGGCCCTGCTAGCCGAAAGATCACGCACGACCAATTGGATGTGATCGATCAGACGACCGCGATGTAGCTCCTGCGCTTCCACTACCCCTCCTGGTGATGACAATCAACTACCTGTAATAGTAGGTCGGAGGGCTTGGGAATGACAGGCTAGGAGTCTGCGCGGCAGAACTCCAGAGCGTGTTTTTTAGCAGAACGATTGGCGAACCGAGAGGTGCGGCAAGAGACTGAGGCCGTGGTTAAGTTGCTTTGCGACGTCGCGGCGCGCATGCCGGACGGCAACGGGGACAGGTTTGCCCCCTTTTCCCGTCATGCCGTCCTCAATGTGCTCATCCTGCGCAGGTTCAGCGCCATACAGACGAGCTTCCACTCCGCTTTGACGCGCTCCAGGCCCCGCAGGCTGAACTGCCGGAATCCCAACACGTTCTTGATCCAGCCGTTGGGCGGTTCGGCGATCCATTTCCGTTTTCGGTAGGCGCTCTTGCCCGCCTCGCTCTCGAGCTTGTCGGCCATCTGTGCGGTGTGCGGATTGCGTTCGCGGTCGAAACCGAGTCGGCGCTTGCCTTCCCGGCCCAGCGCCACCACCAGTTCGGTCCCGCACCCGTCGAGTTCCCGGAACGTTTGCTCCGAGCGGTAGCCGGTGTCGGCCAGCGCCTGGCGCGGTCGTTGTTCGACGTTGTCGCGCACGGCCTGCAGTACCCCCGCCAGTTGCCCGGCGTCGCTGGCGTTGTTGGTCAGTTCGGCCGCCACGATGATGTGGGCGGTCTCGTCGACCGCCGTCTGGGCGTTGTAGCTCGGATCGAACCCGCCGCCGGCGCGCTTCATGATGCGGCTGTCCGGATCCGTGAAGTTCTCCTGCGCCTTGTCCTCGGGCACTCCAAAGTCGCGCTTGTAGCGCCCGCCCTTCGGTTTGCCGTCACCGCCGCGCGGGCGACGGTCGTCATCGTCGCTGCGCCCGCGCGCCTGATCGGCCTCGCGCTGGCGCTGCTCGAGCCGCGCCCGGGCTTCAGCAATCGCCGTCAGCCGCGCCTCGCGCCGCGCGATCTCGGCCGGCACATCCAGCTCGGGCTCGTTCCGCTCGGCGTCGTCGGCGGCCTTGGCCCGATTGAGCAGCGCCTCGATCTGCCGTTTCAACTCGGCCTCCGCCTTCACCATATGGCCGTAACTCATCGCCTTGTGGCGGCTGGCGTTTGCCTTGACCTTGGTGCCGTCGATGGCCACCGTCCCGAGCTTGACCAGCCCCATCTCGCGGGCCAGTCGTACCACCTGCACGAACAACTCGCTCAGCTCCTTCAAATGGACAGCGCGAAAGTCGCTCAGCGTGCGGTGGGCCGGGAAGTTGTCTGCCGCCAGGACCCGGAACGCCACATCCTCGTGCAGCTTGCGCGCGATCTTGCGCGAACTGAACACGCCCGTGGCGTACGCATACAGCAGCACCTTGACCATCATGGCCGGATGAAACGGCTGGTTGCGCGGTCCGCCACCGGCATACCGGGCGTGGAACGCGCTCAGGTCCAACCCGTCGACCGCGTCGCTGATGAAGTACGCCAAGTGGCCTTCGGGTAGCCACTCCTGCAGCGCCTGGGGCAGCAGCATCTGCTGCTGCGGGCAATAGGGCAGATAGCTCGTCATCTCGACAGTCTACCGGCCCCGAAACGCCCGGGAGGACTTAACTCACCGACGCTTGGCTTCTGCCGCGCAGACTCCTAGTGCGAGGCTATTTGCATCGGGCTCACCAACTCTCTCTACCCGGCACATGGAAGCTTCTTCGGCTGTCATCGACCGCGCTTCGCACGATGCAGCCCTCGGCATGATCGTTGACGAGTCCCATCGCCTGCATAAAGGCATACATGGTCGTCGGGCCGACGAACTTCCAGCCTTGCTTCTTCAACACCTTCGAGAGTGCGATAGACCCGGCCGATGTCGAGGCCGTTTGCGGCGCGGCAAGCTCGCCCGGCGCTGGCTCGAACTGCCAGAAGTAGGCGGCCAGCGACCCCTCGCTGTTCGCCAGTTCAATCGCACGTTGCGCGTTGTTGATGACCGCCTCGATCTTACCCCGATGCCGCACAATGCCTTCATCCTGCAACAGGCGGGCGACGTCGTCCTGCGTAAACCGCGCGATCCGGTTGTAGTCGAAGCCATGGAAAGCCGCCCGGAAGTTCTCCCGCTTCGCGAGGATGGTGCGCCAGCTCAGTCCGGCCTGAAAGCCCTCCAGGCACAGTTTTTCGAACAGCCGAAAGTCGTCATCGACCGGAAACCCCCATTCCCGGTCGTGATACGCAAGGAGCTCAGGCGCCGCGGCACACCAGTGGCACCGTGGTTTCCCGTCAGGCCCTGAAAAGGTGACACTCATCGCTGATTCTCCACGCGTTGCTTCAACAGGAGCGCCCGGCTCCGACCTGGATCCCGCCGACGCGACCACAGAGTCGTTTGGATGCAACACCGCCAGGGCCCTTCACCTCCCATATAATCCCATCTTTGCCAGCAACCCGAGGCCCCACCGTGGCGACGCCCCTTTTCGAAACCTCCATCAAGAGCCTGCCGCTGCTCGGCCGCGGCAAGGTGCGCGACATTTACGCCGTCGACGACGAGAAGCTGCTGATCGTGACCAGCGATCGCCTGTCGGCCTTCGACGTGATCCTGCCCGACCCGATTCCCGACAAGGGCCGCGTGCTGGTGGCGCTGGCGAACTTCTGGTTCGACAAACTCGCACACATCCTGCCGAACCAGCTCACCGGCATCGATCCCGAGACCGTGGTGGCCGCCGACGAACGCGACCAGGTGCGCGGCCGCGCGCTGGTGGTGAAGCGCCTGAAGCCGCTGCCGATCGAGGCGGTGGTGCGCGGCTACGTGATCGGCTCGGGCTGGAAGGACTACCAGGCCACCGGGGCAATCTGCGGCATCGCGCTGCCGGCGGGCCTGCAGCAGGCGGCCAAGCTGCCGGCGCCGATCTTCACGCCCTCGTCCAAGGCCGACATGGGCGAGCACGACGAGAACATCTCCTTCGAGCAGGCGCAGGCACGCTGCGACGCGCTGATGAAGGACGCGCTGGCCGGCACCGGCAAGACCGGCGCCCAGCTGGCTGAGGAAGCGCGCAAGGCGGCGATCGCGCTGTATTCCGAGGCGGCCGACTACGCGGCCAGCCGCGGCATCATCATCGCCGACACCAAGTTCGAGTTCGGCATCGACGCCGCCGGTACGCTGCACCTGATCGACGAGGCGCTGACTCCCGACTCGTCGCGCTTCTGGCCGGCCGACAGCTACCGCGAGGGCATCAGCCCCCCGTCCTTCGACAAGCAGTACGTGCGTGACTACCTGGAAACGCTGGACTGGAACAAGACCGCGCCCGGCCCGAAGCTGCCAGCCGACGTGATCGAGCACACCGCGGGCAAGTACCGCGAGGCCTACGAGCGCCTGACCGGCCAGAAGCTGGCCTGAGCCTCGACGTTCCGCGCGCTGCACGGGCGCGCGGAACAAGAACAACTCCCATTCGCGAACTCGCGAAAGCTGTCCTACTCTAAAGAGCAACCCGACACCGCCACGCGCGGCGGGGCGGTGCGGTGTTTTCCGACCCACGTCCGATCACCGGAGGTTGCCATGGACAAGCCGTTCAACTCCTTGGAGCAGCATTTCCATCTGCCCCACATCCGCGAGGTCGACGCCTCACGGCCGTTCGAGTGGTTGCGCATGGGCTGGAGCGACATGCGCGAGAACCTCGGCGCTAGCCTGTCCTACGGCATCGTGATGGCGGCGATCGGCTACGTGATCCTGTCCTACGCGGCGAACATGCCCTATCTGTTCACCGCGGCCATCTCGGGCTTCTTCCTGATCGGCCCGATCGCCGCCGCCGGGCTGTACGAGATCTCCCGCCGACACGAGCGTGGCGAGCGGGTTTCGCTGATGAGTTCGCTGCGCGGCCTGCGCCGCCACGCCGACAGCATGGCCTATTTCGGCGCCTTCCTCGCGATTGCCCTGATCGGCTGGGAACGCATCTCGGCGATCCTGTTCGCGCTGTTCTACGGAGGGGAGATCACCGACGTATCGAACTTCTTCCGTGACGTGTTCCTGTCGGGCGACTACGTTCACTTCGTCGTCGCCTACCTCGTGGTGGGCGGCGCCCTGGCCGCAGTGGTGTTCTCGCTGTCTGCCATCGCAATCCCGATGATCATGGACCGCGAGACGGACACGGTCACCGCGGCGATGACGAGCCTGCGCGCGGTCGGGCTCAACCTCGGTGCAATGGCCGTGTGGGCGGCGATCATCGTCGGCCTCGTCATGGTCGGCTTCGCCACCATGATGATCGGCATGGTCATCCTGCTGCCCCTGCTAGGCCACACGACCTGGCATGCCTATCGCGAGCTGGTCCACTGAGGGTCCGCTGAGGGTCCACCGACGAAGCCCTGAACCGGGTGCCTGCCCACCGCGGGCGCCATTGGAAACCCTACGGGCGCCGATAGCGGCGCCCGTGCCTTTTTTTGCGGCACAATAGCCTGCAACTCAACCCCATGCAGAGACCTGATTCCATGAACGATGCCGTCGCCAATCCCCTGCTCGACTTCTCGGGCATGCCGCGTTTCGCCGACATCAAGCCGGAACACGTGGAGCCCGCCATCCGCGGCCTGATCGACGAGAACCGCGCACTGATCGAGCACCTCACCGCCGACCCCGCCACCCCGAGCTGGGACGACTTCGTCAGCCCGATGGACGAGGCCGGCGAGCGCCTCGGCCGCGCCTGGGGCGTGGTCGGCCATCTGCACAGCGTGTTCGACGTGCCCGAATGGCGCGAGGCCTACAACGCGATGCTGCCCGAGATCTCGCGTTTCTACGCCGAGGTCGGGCAGAACCTGGCGCTGTTCCAGAAGTACAAGGCGCTGCACGACAGCCCCGAGTTCGCCACCCTGTCGCCGGTGCGACAGCGCATTCTGGAGCACGCGCTGCGCGACTTCCGCCTTTCCGGCGCCGAGTTGCCCGACGACCAGAAACCGCGCTTCCAGGAAATCCAGGAAGCGCAATCCCAGCTCGCCGCCAAGTTCTCCGAGAACCTGCTCGACGCCACCAACGCCCACGCCGAGTGGATCGCCGACGAGGCTGGCCTTGCCGGCATCCCCGAGGATGCGCGCGAGGCCGCCCGCGCCGCCGCCGAGGCGGAAGGCAAGGAAGGCTGGAAGTTCACCCTGCAGATGCCCTCCTATCTGCCGGTGCTGCAGTACGCCGACGACCGCGCACTGCGCGCGCGCATGTACCGCGCCTACGCCACCCGCGCCTCCGAGCTCGGCAAGCCGGAATTGGACAACGGCCCGCTCATCGGCCGCATCCTGGCGCTGCGCGACGAGGAAGCGCGCATGCTCGGCTACCGGAACTTCGCCGAGGTCTCGCTGGTGCCCAAGATGGCCGACACGCCGGAGCAGGTGCTCGGCTTCCTGCACGACCTCGCCGCCAAGGCCAAACCCTTCGCCGAGAAGGACCTGGAAGAGCTGAAAGCCTTTGCCAAGGCCGAGCTGGGTCTGGACACCCTCGAGCCCTGGGACGTGGCCTACGCCTCCGAAAAACTGCGCCAGGCGCGCTACGCCTACTCCGATCAGGAGGTGAAACAGTACTTCCCCGAGCCCAAGGTGCTCGACGGCCTGTTCGGCGTGATCCGCACCTTGTATCGCGTCGACATCCTCCCCGACGAGGCACCGAGCTGGGACCCGGACGTGCGCTTCTTCCGCATTGAGAAGGAGGGTGCGAACGGACCGGAACTCGTCGGCCACTTCTACCTCGACCTGCATACACGCAGCACCAAGCGTGGCGGCGCGTGGATGGACTCGGCGCGCAGCCGCCACCGCAACACCTGGGGCAGCGACACGCCGGTCGCCTACCTGGTGTGCAACTTCCCCGGCCCGGTGGGCGGCAAACCCGCCACCTTCACCCACGACGATGTGCTCACGCTGTTCCACGAGTGCGGCCATGGCCTGCACCACTTGCTCACTCAGGTGGACGAGCTCGCGGTGTCCGGCATCCACGGCGTGGAATGGGACGCGGTCGAGCTGCCCAGCCAGTTCATGGAGAACTTCTGCTGGGAGTGGGACGTGCTGCAGGGCATGACCGCGCACGTCGACACCGGCGCGCCACTGCCGCGCGCGCTCTACGACAAGATGATCGCCGCCAAGAACTTCCAGAGCGGCATGCAGACCGTGCGCCAGCTCGAGTTCTCGATGTTCGACCTGCGCCTGCACAGTGAGCTGGATGCCTCCGCCGGCCCGGTGCCGATCGAGCGCGTGATGGCCCTGCTCGACGAGGTCCGCCGCGAGGTGGCGGTGATGATCCCGCCCGCCTGGCACCGCTTCCCGCACAGCTTCTCGCACATCTTCGCCGGCGGCTATGCGGCGGGCTACTACAGCTACAAGTGGGCCGAGGTGCTGTCGGCCGACGCCTTCGAAGCCTTCGAGGAAGCCGGCGCGGGCCGTGGCAGCCTGCTCGACCCCGAGACCGGTGAGCGCTTCTGGCGCGAGATCCTCGCCGTCGGCGGCAGCCGCCCGGCGCTGGAGTCCTTCAAGGCCTTCCGTGGCCGCGAGCCCAGGGTGGACGCGCTGCTGCGTCACAGCGGCATGGTGGCGCAGGCATGAAGATCGCCACCTGGAACGTTAACTCCCTGAAGGTCCGCCTGCCGCACGTCCTCGACTGGCTGGCGGCCAACAAGCCCGACGCGCTGTGCCTGCAGGAACTCAAGCTCGAGGACAAGGCCTTCCCGGTCGCCGAGCTGGAGGCGGCCGGCTACCACGCCGTCTTCGTCGGCCAGAAGACCTACAACGGCGTCGCCATCCTCAGCCCGCGGCCGATCGACGAGGCCAGCGTGGTGCGCAACATCCCCGGCTTCGAGGACGAACAGAAGCGCGTCATCGCCGCCACGATCGACGGGGTACGCGTGGTGTGCGGCTACTTCCCCAACGGCCAGGCGGTAGGGTCGGACAAGTTCGAGTACAAGCTGCGCTGGCTCGCCGCGCTCACCGACTGGCTGCGCGAGGAACTGACGACGCACGAGCGCCTGGTGCTGGCCGGCGACTTCAACATCGCCCCCGAGGACCGCGACGCCCACCCCGACTGGAAGGACGAGATCCACGTGTCCGAGCCCGAGCGCGCCGCCTTCCGCGCGCTGCAGGATCTCGGCCTGATCGACGCCTTCCGCCTGTTCGAGCAGCCCGAGCGCGCGTTCTCGTGGTGGGACTACCGGATGATGGCCTTCCGCCGCAACTTCGGCCTGCGCATCGACCATTTGCTGGTATCGCCCGCGCTGCGCGAAGCCTGCCGCGGCTGTGTGGTCGACAAGGAACCGCGCCGCCTGGAACGCCCCTCGGACCACGCGCCGGTGGTGCTGGACCTGGCGCTGGGCGCGTGACGGCGTCCCGTCCGGTTGCAATCCGTACGACAATGTGCCGATGAGTTCGAACGCCGCGCCCGGCTCCGTGCCGATGACCGAAACCGAGCGTCTGGAAAGCCGCTACCCGGTTCTGGCCGCTCTGTCCGCACCCGCGCGCGCGCATCTGCTGAAGAGTGCCCAATGGATGCGCGTGCCCGCCGGCGCGATGCTGTTCGACGACCGCCAGGCCTGCGAGGGCTTCCCCTTCGTGGTCGAGGGCACGGTACGGGTCAGCAAATGCGCGGCGAGCGGGCGCGAGCTGCCGCTGTACCGCGTGGGGCCGGGCGAGACCTGCATCATCTCCTCGTCCTGCCTGCTCGGCCACGAGGACTACAACGCGCGCGGCGTGACCGAGTCCGACACCTTGCTGATGCTGCTGCCCGAGGCCGTGTTCGACGAGATGATGGCCGAGCGCCCGTTCCGCGATTTCGTGTTCCACCTGTTCGCCGAACGCATCGCCGACCTGATGCAGCTGATCGAGGAAGTGGCCTTTCGCAAGCTGGACCAACGCCTGGCCGCACTGCTGCTGGGCAAGGGTCGGCTGCTGCACGTCACCCACCAGCAGCTCGCCGACGAGCTCGGCAGCGTGCGCGAGATCGTCAGCCGGCTGCTGAAGAGCTTTGCCGACCAGGGGCTGGTGCGGCTGGGACGCGAGCAGGTCGAGATCCTCGATCCGGCCGGCCTGCGCCGGCTGTCGGCCGAAGGCTCAGTCAAGGCCTGAGCGTCGTGCCGGGCGCACCGGCCGCACATGACATCGACGTTCTTCGCAAAATGCCGGCGGGCCATCTATCCTGCAAGGGCTATGTAACCATGGTTACAGACGGCCGACGGGCCGGCGTGATCCAATCGCGCCACTGTCCCATCCCTGCAAGGAGCAACTCATGAAGACGAATGTTGGCGGCATCGACAAGATCCTGCGTATCCTGGTCGGCATCGCGCTGATCGCCTGGGCGCTGATGGGCGGCCCGGTGTGGGCGTGGATCGGCATCCTGCCGCTGGTCACCGGCGCAATGGGCTGGTGCCCGGCCTACACCCTGCTCGGCATGAACACCTGCCCGCTGAACAAGAAGTAAGCGGCACTCACCGCAGAATGCAGAAAGCCGGCTTGATGCCGGCTTTTCTCTTTTGGGGCGCGGCACTCGCCTTCCGGCGTGGATCAGCCGCGCGCGCTGCAGTGGTTGGCGATGGCGACGAACTGCTCCACCGACAGCTTCTCGCCGCGCAGACTCGGATCGATGCCGAGCGCCGCGAAGTCGGCATCGCCCATGTAGTCGCGCAGCGTGTTCTTCAATGTCTTGCGGCGCTGGCCGAAGGCGGCGGTGACGATCTTGCCCAACAGCGTCTCGTCCTGCGCCCCCAGCTGATCCTTGGGCAGCGGCGCCATGCGCACGATGCTGGACATGACCTTGGGGGCGGGACGGAAGGCCCCCGGCGGCACGTCGAACATCCGGCCCATGCGAAAGCGGTACTGCAGCATCACCGACAGGCGGCCGTACTCCTCGGTGCCCGGCTCGGCCACCATGCGCATCACCACTTCCTTCTGCAGCATGAAGGTCATGTCCTTCACACGGTCGGCGTACTCGGCCAGATGGAAGAGGATGGGCGTGGAGATGTTGTAGGGCAGATTGCCGACGATGCGCAGTGGCTGGTCGCCGCCCGCGCACAGGCTGCTGAAATCGAACTTGAGCGCATCGCCTTCGTGCACCGTGATCTGCGCGGGCGCATAGGTCTCGTGCAGGCGGGCGATCAGGTCGCGGTCGATCTCGACCACGTGCAGGTGCCCGAGGCGCTCGATCAGCGGCGCCGTCATGGCGCCCAGGCCGGGGCCGATCTCGACCATCAGCTCGCGCGGCTGCGGCCGGATGGCGTCGATGATCTTGCGGATGATGTTGGGGTCGGACAGGAAGTTCTGGCCGAAGCGCTTGCGGGCGCGATGGCCGTCGGTCTCGAAGTCTTGCATGGGCGTCCTTGTCGTGTCGCTCAGCGCGCGGCGCGCGCGGCGCGCGTGGCGACCATCGTCGCGGCCAGGTCCAGGGCGGCGAACAGGCTGCCGGGGTCGGCCTTGCCGCTGCCGGCCAGGTCCAGCGCCGTACCGTGGTCCACCGAGGTACGGATGATCGGCAGGCCCAGCGTGACATTGACGCCGCCGCCGAAGCTCGCGTGCTTGAGCACCGGCAGGCCCTGGTCGTGATACATGGCCAGCACCGCGTCGCCCTGCGCCAGCGTGTGCGGCACGAACAGCGTGTCCGCCGGCAGCGGGCCGATGAGTTGCATGCCTTCGGCGCGCAGGCGCTCGAGCACCGGGATGATGACGTCGATTTCCTCGCGCCCCATGTGCCCGCCCTCGCCCGCATGCGGGTTGAGCCCGGCGACGAGGATGCGCGGCGCGGCGATGCCGAAGTGGCGTACGAGATCCGTATGCAGGATACGGATCGTTTCTTCCAGCGCCGGCGCCGTGACAGCCGCCGGCACCTGCGCGAGCGGCAGGTGGGTGGTGACGAGCGCCACCCGCATGCCGCCACCGACCAGCATCATCACGACGCGTGGCGTGTGGGTGTGCTCGGCGAGGTACTCGGTGTGGCCGCTGAAAGGCATCGCATCGGGCGCACCCAGGCTCTCGCAGATCACGCCCTTATGCACCGGGGCGGTGACCATGGCGGCGAATTCGCCTTCCATGCAGCCCTTGATGGCGCGATCCAGAAGCTCGAGCACATAGCGCCCGTTTGCGGCATCCAGCACCCCGGGCCGGGACGGCCGGGCGAGCGGAACATGCAGGACCGGCAGCGCGCCGTCCGGCGACGCCTGCCCTTCCCAAGGCACGAAGCGCAGCGGACTGCCGGTGAGCGCGGCGCGTGCGCGCAAGAGATCGATGTCGCCAAGGATGACCGGCGTCACCGGCCATTCGCGCCCGGCCAGGCGCGCGCACAACTCGGGCCCTACGCCAGCCGGCTCGCCACTGGTGACGGCGACGACCGGCTTCGCGCCACGGCCTGTGGTCATTCGCGCTCCAGGCGCAGGTCGACGTAGGTGCTGTCGCGGAGCTGGCGCAGCCAGTCCTCGTAGGCTTCTTCCGCCTTGCGGTCACGCAGTGCGGCACGGGCGGCATTGCGCTTGCGCTCGTCGGTGACGTCCTGCACGCGGCGCTCGACGACCTGGATCAGGTGCCAGCCGAAGGGAGACTTCACCGGGGCGCTGACTTCGCCCGGCTGCAGCGCGTTCATCGCGCGCTCGAACTCGGGCACGGTGTCGCCCGGGTTCAGCCAGCCGAGATCGCCGCCCTTGGCGGCGGACAGGTCGGCCGAACTGGCCTTGGCCAGCTCGCCGAAATCGGCGCCATTGACCACGCGCTCGCGGATGCCCAGCAGGCGCGCTTCGGCGTCCGTGTCGGACAGCACCTCGGAGGTCTTGATCAGGATATGGCGCGCCCGCGTCTGCTCGAGCTTTGCCACCGCCGCATCGCCACCGCCACGGCGATCGACGAGGCGGACGATGTGCAGGCCGGACGCGCTGCGCAGCACCTGCGAAGTCTCGCCCGGACGCATGTTGCGAACCGCCTCGGCGAACAGCGCCGGCAGGCGGTCGAGCGGACGCCAGCCCAGACTGCCGCCCGACAGGCCATCGGGTGCGTCCGACACCTCGGCGGCGACGCGGGCGAAGTCCTCGCCCGAGCGCAGTCGGGCCATGACGCCTTCGGCGCGCGCGCGCAGGGCCTCGATCTGCTGCGGCGAAGCCTGCTCCGGGGCGCGCAGCAGGATGTGGGCGACCTCGAACTCCTGGCCCGAGAAGGCGTCGGGATTGCTGGCGAGGAAGTTGTCGATCTCGGCGTCGGTCACGACGACCTTGCTGTCCACCTCGCGCTCGCGCAGGCGGGTCAGCAGGATCTCGGTGCGGATCTCGTCGCGGAACCGCGACCACGTCACGCCGTCCTTCGCCAACGCCTCGCGCAACTGCTCGGCGCTCAGGCGGTTGTTGGCAGCAATACGGTCGATCGCACGCTCGAGCGTGGCGTCATCGACGCGCAGCGAGGTTTCGCGCGCCAGTTGCAGCTGGGCACGCTCGACGATCAGCCGCTCCAGCAACTGGCGTTCGAGCACGTCTGCCGGCGGCAGCTGGACCCCCTGGCGCTGGAGCTGGCGCACGGCCTGGTCGACACGCGCCCGCAGTTGCAGGGCAGTGACCACTTCGTTGTTGACGACCGCGACGATGCGATCGACTTCGACCGGCCGCGGTGCGGCATGCAACGGCAGACTCAAGGCCAGGCTGCACAGGCCGGCGGCAAGCAGCAAACGGGGACGGGACAGGTTACGGTTCATGGTGTGATTTTGAGGGGTGACTCGCACGGATTCAGTCGACACCGAACACGCGGTCGGCCGAAGAGGCGTTGATCTTGCCATAGCCCGGCACGCTGCGCGTGAGCAGGCTGAGCGGGTTGGAGCCGATGCCTGCCAGATCGTTGAGCTCGAGCTGGACGTAGATGGCCTGTGAAACGTCGTCGCGTTCGATCGCGAAGCGGTGTACCGCCACCCTGAACGCCCAGCAGCCGCCATCGTACTCAAGGCCACCGACAGCTTCGGTGACACGGTTCTCCAGCAGGGACCGCGTCACGCGCCCCACGCCGTACCACCCATTGCCTATGGGCCACTGCCCCGAAACATCGACATCCTCCATTCCCTCAATGATGAAACCATCGAGGTTGAGACGTGCATTCGGCGCATAGCGATAGCTGACGTTCAGCACCTTCGCGTAGTCCGGCTGGTAACGGACATTCGCATTGAAGCGCTCGGTGCTGCTTTCGCTGGGGTTGTATTGCAAGTAGGAGTCGACCGAGATCTCCTTCGAGATCCGACCTCCGAGGCCAGCGAGAATGTCGGCCCGACTGGATGTTCGCGGCTCCTCGATTTCGACGGTGCGCAGCGATCCGTTGCGTGGAACAAGATAGTTGCGCGTAACCCGCTGATCGTCGAAATAGTAGCGCTGGCCGAAAATCGCCCTGAGACGTTCGACCCCGGTCTCGGCGTCGATCAACCTCGATGTGACCGCCGCGGTCAGGTCGTTAGCATCACCGATACGGTCCTTGCCCGAGTAGCGGTTCTCGGCGAACATCTGTGCGAACCCCACATCGAACTCGCTGGTGTCGAACAGCGGGATCTGGGCCTGATCGCGATACGGTACGTTCAGGTAGTACAGGCGTGGCTCGAGGGTCTGGAGAAAATCGCTCCCGAAAAAACTCGCTTGACGCTCGAAGATCAAGCCTGCATCCACGGAGGTGATTGGCACCGAGCGCGTGATGGAGTCATCCAGATTGGGATGGTCCACAGGTCGATCCAGCGTGTACTGGCTCAAGTGGGCACCAACCTTGGGCGTGAGGAACCACGCGCTGCCCTGCAGCGGCAACGAAAGGCTCGGGTAAGCCGTCAAGCGGTCACCCTCGGTATTTGTCTCACGCTTGTGCTCGAAGCGTACGAACTCGGCGTCCAGCTTTGCATTGAGACCCAGGGGCAGGTCCGGCCTCAGGGCAGAGAACAGCAGTTGCGGCACCCGGCGGTAAGGGCCGTAGTTTTTACTATCCGGATCGGGGCTCAACGGCTGATAACTCTGCACCCGCGCTGAAGCGCGCCACCACTGCCCCCCTGTGTAGGACAGCGTCGCCTGCCGAAGCAAGTTCTTGGTTGAAACCGTCCCGATGCGGGATGAAAGATCCTCGAAGTAAGTGTCGTCCGAAACCGAGTTGAAATCGAGCGTGGCATAAAGCTGCGGCGTGATGCGATGCTGGTGCTGAATCGACGCCAGTCTGCGCTCCTCGCCGGTGAGGTTGTCCTTCGCCATCCACTCGACCCGGGACTCGCCACGGTAGGTTTCGTTCAGGTAGCGGAACTCACCGCCGAGCTGCATGCCGCGCCGGCTCATCAGGCGCGGCGTGATCGTCGCGTCGTAGTTGGGGGCGATGTTCCAGTAGTAGGGCACCGCCAGGTCCGCGCCGGTCTTGTTCGAGGAGCCGAAGGTGGGCGGCAGCAGACCGGACTGGCGCTGGCCCGAGAGCGGAAACTCGGCCCAGGGCATCCAGAAGATGGGGACGTCCTGGAACACGATCGAGCCGCCCTGCGCGGTGCCGACCTGACGGTCATAGTCGAGCTCGAGTTCGCGCGCCTTGATGTACCAGTCGGGGTCGCTCGCCTGGCAGGTGGACCAGGTGGCGTTCTTGAGGCGGTACTGGTTCTCGCCTTCGAGCCGGAGCACATCGGCACTTCCGCTGCCGGAGACCGGGCGGGCGCTTTCACCGGCCGCGGTCGGAGCCCGATCACGGGTCAAGGTGTAAGCCGGCGTATCGAACTGGCCGGTGCTCTCGCCGATGACCAGCGTGGCCTTCGGCCCGGTGATCGTGTCCTGGCCGGCACGCAGCACGACGTTGCCTTCGGCCACGGCCTCATCCACCGGCTCGCGGTAGGTGACGCGATCGGCGGTCAGCACGGTGTCGTCGCGCTGCAGCTCGGCATCGCCGTCCGCCACGAGTTCGACACTGCGCGTACCGAGGATGCGCTGGGCCTTGATCAGCGTGTCCCCCGCGGCCAGCGACGGGTCCTGGGAAGCCACGGGCTTCGGCGCGGGTCCGCGTTCGACAGCGGTCCGGGGCGCGGAAGCGGGCGGAGTGCCGGCGCGCGCAGCGTCCGTGGCTGCGGAGGCCGGCGCAGCACGGGGGGCCGGCGCGGATCGCGTCGCAGGCGCGGGCTGCGC
>NZ_AMXC01000019.1:0-71953 GCF_000310165.2 Thauera sp. 63 | reverse complement strand
CGCACTCGAGGCCGAAGGGCTTGCATAATCGAGGGCCGCGCATAATTGCGCTTATGCAAAGGTTGGCATAAGCGCAAGAATTGGCTGTTCGCCGGGAGCCTGCGGGCGGGCCAGCGTGCCGCTGCGATCATGAGCCTGATCCAGTCCGCGCGGCTCAACGGCCACGAGCCCTTTGCGTATCTCAAGGATGTGCTCGAACGGCTGCCGACGCAGCCCTACAGCAGGATTGGGGAGTTGCTGCCGCATCGCTGGCAGCCGGTCGCCTGCGCCTGAGCGAAACGGCAAGACGGGTTCGCCGGGTGCTTACAGCGCGCGCAAGCCGCCGCCCGTGATCAACACAGGCAGCAGCCTCCTCTTACTCCCTCATCCACGCGCAGGGAGCATGATTTCCGCCTCGCCGTCGAGTACCACCGTCGATCCGCACGTGCATACGGTCGAAAACACGGCGCGGCGCTTCTCCGCTTTCAACTCCTTCACGGTCACCTTTGCCACGACGGTCTGTCCGACCTTGACCGGCGCCTTGAACTTCAGGCTCTGCGACAGATAGATGCACCCGGGACCCGGAAGCTTCGTGCCAAAGACGGCGGAGATCAAACCTGCGGAGAACATCCCGTGCGCGATACGCTCGCCGAACATTGTGCTTGCGGCGAACTCGGCATCGAGATGTACGGGATTGGTGTCGCCGGACACGCCGGCAAACATCAGGATATCGGCCTCGGAAACTGTGCGCGAAAGCGACGCAGACATGCCGATCTGCAGTTCTTCGAAAGAATGTCCGTACAGTTCGGTGAAGTCACGCGTGGTCTCATTCATAATAGATACCTCGAAAAATGCTAGTGGAGTCGGACTGGGCTTAAGGTACCGGCACTATAGCGGATTCAAGTGTCGGTAATGCGTCGCTGCTAGGTTGACGGGAAGGCTCGGTGTCGCGCACGCGGTTTGCCTGAAGGGCGCGGGTGCTCCGATTGCCCCAAGACTGGGAACTGTAGGTCGTCGTGTGAGTGTGTAAATGGCATTTATTTTGAAGATGCGGAATTTTGCGCACAGCTGCTAAAGCGCTGAAAAAACGTGAATTTCGGGCTTGGCGGACGCCATTTGCCCGTGACCGGCTTAACGGGCGTAAAGTCCGTTCTCGGATAAGGTAAGGTCGTTGAATGCCTCCGTGTTGGGCACAACCTGCGTTCCGTTATGACGAGGCAACAGGGGTAAAGCATGCTGAAGGTCTTCAGCCACTATTTTCCGTCGCACACACTGCAACAGGTGCTTTTTGATGCCGTGCTGCTCTTTGTCGTGGTGCTGCTTGCAGTTGGTCTGTTGGCTGGACCGGGTGGCCCCGAGTGGATGGTGTTCACACCCTCCGCGCTCACTTTCGCATTGTTGATGGTCGGTCTGAACACCGCGATGGGCTTGTACAGGCCTGTATTGCAGCGTAGTTCGCGGCAGGCTTTCGCGCGCGTAGCGCTATCGCTCGTAGTGAGTGTGCCTGTTGCCTATGCGGTGTTCGGGCTTCTGCCGTGGGCGGACCTGGCGCCGCATTCACTGCAGTGGAGTGTTGTGCTGTTGCTAAGTTCGACGCTGCTGATGAGGGGGATCGTCAATCAGCGCCAGGCCTCGGGGCTGTTTGCACCACGCGTGCTCATCATTGGTACGGGCAAGGACGCCGCGACGGTTTACCGGGATCTCACCCGCCCGCTGCAGAAGAGTGTCGAGGTCGTTGGTTTCCTGCGTGCGGGCAGTGACGAAAGGCCGGAGGTTGATCCTCGGCAGGTTCTCGCTCCCCGCGGGTTGCTGGATATCGTGCGCGAGTTGCGGGTGAATGAGGTCGTCGTGGCCGTGCGCGAACGCAGGGGTGGCGTCCTGCCGATCAGGGAGTTGCTCGACTGCAAGCTTGCGGGGGTTCGAATCGTCGATCTGTCGTCGTTCTTTGAGCGGGTGCAGGGACAGGTGCGTCTCGAATCGTTCAGGGCGAGCTGGTTGATCTATGGGGATGGTTTCCGCCAGGGGTTGGCACGCACCTGCGTCAAGCGCCTGTTCGACATCGTGGTGGCGCTGATCCTGCTGCTGATGTCGCTTCCGTTGATGCTCGTCACGGCTTTGTTGATCGTGATCGAGGACGGAGCGCCCGTTTTCTATCGGCAGGAGCGGGTCGGTTTTGGGGGGCGCGTGTTTCGCGTGATCAAGTTCCGCAGTATGCGGCGGGACGCGGAGAAGGATGGAAAGCCCCGGTGGGCGACGTCGAACGATGACCGTGTCACACGGGTCGGGCGGATCATCCGCAAGTTGCGTATCGATGAACTGCCGCAGTTGTTCAACGTACTCGTGGGTGACATGAGCCTGGTCGGGCCGCGGCCCGAGCGTCCGTTCTTTGTGGATCAACTGGCCCGCGAGATTCCTTTCTACAACGTCCGGCACTGCGTCAAGCCTGGTGTAACGGGTTGGGCGCAGGTCAGGTACCAGTACGGCGCATCGGTCGATGATGCGATCGAGAAGCTGCAGTACGACCTTTATTACGTCAAGAATCACACGCTCATCCTCGATACCCTCGTGCTTTTTGAAACGGTCCGCGTCGTGCTGACGGGTGAGGGCGCGCATTGAAGGCGAGAGGCGGTTGACGCGCTGGAGGGCGTGGACGGCGCAAAGGCAGGCAGGGCAATGGCTCAGGGAGTTGTAAGTGGCTGACGTCGCATTCTGGGGATACGGTTTCGCGGCGCTAGCCTTCTTCCTGTTCGCCCTCTACGTTTTCTTTGCCTGGCGCGGTGGTCTGCCCGGCGGACTGCTGTTCGTCGCAGTCGTCAGTTCCTTTCTCTGGGCGCTTGGGGGAATGGCAAGCGCGCATGTTTCCAGCGGTGTCCTGGCCTGGGGCAGCATGGTGCTGGATGTTGCCCGGGGTGGCGCCTGGTTTCTGTTCCTGATTGTGTTGATGCGCCCCCTATGGCCGGGGCGCATGCGCTGGCCGGCCATCCTCGCCGCCTGTACCGTCCTTGGCCAGGTGCTGGGCCTGATCGCCGAGTTTTTCGGTGACTTCCAGGGGGCGGCGATGCGCCCGGTGCTGGTCGCCTGGCTTGCACATGCAGTGGTCGGGCTGATCCTGGTCGAGCATCTCTATCGCGCCCTGCCCGGGGCTTCGCGCTGGGGGATCAAGCCGCTCTGCATTGCGCTTGGTGCCGGCTACATATTCGAACTCTATCTGTTTGCCGATGCGACGCTCTTCTCGCGCATCGACGGGGACGTGTGGGCGGTGCGCGGGCTCGCGCACGCGACGCTGATCCCGCTCATCGCACTGTCGGGCTCGCGCAATCCGTCGTGGACGTTGCGCATGGCGATGTCGCGGGAGATGGTGTTCCATTCGACTGCGCTTGCCGCGGCGGGCGCTTACCTGCTGGTCATTGCCGCGGTGGCGTACTACGTGCGTTACTTTGGCGGCGACTGGGGCAGGGCGCTGCAACTCTCGCTCTTGTTTGCCGGCCTTGTCCTCCTGGGCGCGCTGCTGTTCTCCGGTTCGCAACGCGCCCGGTTGAAGGTCTTTCTCAGCAAGCACCTGTTCTCATACCGCTATGATTATCGCAATGAGTGGCTGCGCTTCACGCAGGCTCTCGCCATGGCGGGGAAGGGTCTGGATCTCGGGCAGTCAGTGATCAAGGCGCTGTCCGATCTGGTCGAGAGTCCAGGGGGCGTCCTGTGGCTCCGCGACAGCTATGGGAAGTTCGTGCCCTTCGCCCGCCTGAACCGGCCGCTGGTGGATGTTGCCGAAACCGAGCAGTCGGAGCTCTGCCGCTTTCTGAGTGATCGGGAATGGGTGATCAACCTGGAGGAGTATCGCGTCAGGCCGCAGCCCTATGGAGGGCTGGTGCTGCCCGAATGGCTGTCGACGCTGGGAGACGCCTGGCTGGTGATTCCGCTCAAGAGTTCGGAAACGCTGGTCGGATTCGTTGTCCTCTCGCTGCCGCGGGCGCCCTTCGAGATCGACTGGGAGGTGCTCGACCTGCTGAAGACCGCGCAGCGCCAAGCCGCAGGCTACCTGGAGAGGATGCTCGCGGCCGAGGCACTGCTCGAGGCGCGGAAGTTCGACTCCTTCAATCGCATGTCCGCGTTTGTTGTCCATGACCTGAAGAATCTCGTCGCGCAACTGTCGCTGATGCTCAAGAATGCGGAGCGGCACTGGAGCAATCCGGAGTTTCAGAAGGACATGCTGGAGACGGTGGCGCATGTCGAGGGCCGGATGCGGGGCTTGATGCTTCAGTTGCAGGAGAAGCGGCCGATCGATCCGCCGCGTGTCGTGGACGTGGTGCAGATCCTGCGCAATGTCTGCCAGTCGAAGCGCGGCCAGTTGCCGCAAGTCGAATTGCTCGAGCCCGCGGAGCAGCAGGCCCAGGCGAAGGCGCATCCGGAGCGCCTGGAACGGATCGTGGGCCATGTCGTCCAGAACGCGATCGATGCAACGGAAGCGAGCGGCGAGATCCGGGTCAGACTCGAGGCGGCGGATGACGTATGCTTGCGCATCGTGGTCGAGGACTCGGGCTGTGGCATGTCGGCTGACTTTCTGCGCGACCGGCTGTCGCGTCCGTTCCAGACGACGAAGTCCAGCGGAATGGGCATCGGAGTCTTCGAGACCCGGCAGTACCTGAACGAGATTGGCGGCGATCTCCAATTCGAAAGCGAGGTCGGCCGCGGAACACGTGTGACCATACAGCTGCCGCGCGCCACGCTGGCGCGGGACACAATTCAAGACGGAGCCAGTGAAATCCATGCCGGATAAGCAGCGAACGCTATTGATCGTGGAGGACGATCCCGCGTTGCAGAAGCAGATGCGGTGGGCATTCGACTCCTGCGAGACGGTTGTTGCCGACGATCGCGAAAGTGCGATTGCGCAACTGCGTCGCCACGAGCCTGCGGTTGTGACCATGGACCTGGGGCTGCCGCCAGCGCCCGACGATGTCACCGAGGGCTTCGCGCTGTTGCGCGAGATGCTCGCGCTGGCTCCGGATACCAAGGTCATCGTGCTCACCGGTCAGCACGACCGCGAGAACGCGGTGAAGGCCGTGGGACTGGGCGCATATGACTTCTTCGCCAAGCCCTTCGAGCCTGAACTGCTCGCGTTGACCATCGAGCGAGCCTTTCGCATGCATGACCTGCAGGCCGAGAATGTGCGCCTGGCCGCGCTCAGCGCGAGCCCGCTGTCCGGCTTGCTGACCCGGGACCCGGGGATGCTGAAGATCGGCCGCACCATCGAGAAGGTCGCGGGCGCCTCGGTGACGGTTGCGCTGCTGGGCGAGAGCGGCACGGGCAAGGAAGTGCTGGCGCGTGGCCTGCATGCGTTGTCGCAGCGCGCGAATGAACGTTTCGTCGCGATCAACTGCGCGGCGATCCCCGATACCTTGCTCGAGAGCGAGCTGTTCGGTTACGAGAAGGGCGCGTTCACCGGCGCCGTCAAGCAGACCCTGGGTAAGATCGAGACGGCGCACAAGGGTACCTTGTTCCTCGACGAAATCGGCGACCTGCCGATGCCGCTGCAGGCCAAGCTGCTGCGTTTCCTGCAGGAGCGGGTGATCGAGCGCATCGGCGGTCGCGAGGAAATTCCAGTCGATGTACGCATCGTGTGCGCGACCCATCGTGATCTCAAGGATCAGATCAGGGCCGGCTTGTTTCGCGAGGACCTCTACTACCGCCTGGCGGAGATCGTCGTCGATATCCCGCCGCTGCGTGATCGCGAAGGCGACGCGGCACTGCTTGCACATGCCTTTGTGCAGCGCTTCGCCCGTGAGAACGCGCGTGGCAGCATGACGCTGACCGATGACGCGCTCGCTGCCATCGAGGCGCACCCGTGGCCCGGCAACGTGCGCGAACTCGAGAACTGCCTGAAGCGGGCGGTGATCATGGCCGACGGCAACCGCATTACCGCCGACGACCTTGGCCTTCAGGCCGTGGAGGAGGATCTGGAGCGTCTGAATCTGCGGCAGGTGCGCGACGAGGCGGAGCGCAGGGCCGTCCTGCGCGTGCTGGCGCGCACCAACAACAACATTGCGCGTGCCGCCGAGATCCTCGGCGTGAGTCGCCCGTCGCTGTATGACTTGATGAATCGCTTTGGCCTGAAGAAGGAGAACGGATCGTGAGCAGCAACACCAAGGACCTGTCGTCGCAGCACTGGAGTCGTCGCAAGAGTGGGCTCGCCGCGACCCTGCTGTCCGCGCTGCTTCTGTCGGGCTGCGGTGAGAGCCCCGAGCAGATGCTCGACTCGGCGAAGGGATATCTGGCGAAGGACGATCTGAACGCGGCCAGCATCCAGCTCAAGAACGCCCTTCAGGAGAACGCGAACCTGGCCGAGGCCCGGTTCCTGCTCGGCAAGGTCAACCTCGAGCAGGGGGACGTTCCGGGGGCGGCCAAGGAACTGCAGCGTGCGCTCGATCTCGGCTATCCGCGCGAGCGGGTCATCCCGCTGCTAGCGCGTGCGCGCGTGCGCGCGGCGGAGTTCGATCGTGTGCTGGCGGATTTCGCTGCCGAGCGCCTTTCGGACCCCGTGGGCCAGGCCAGCCTGCTGGGCGCCATCGGCGATGCGCACATGGGCAAGGCCAACGTCGCCGAAGCGCGCAAGGCGTTCGAAGCCGCGCTGGCCTTGCATGCCGACGACGAGGCCTCAGCGATTGGTCTGGTGCGGGCCCAGCTGTTCAGCGGAGAGGCCGCGAAGGCGGAGGAGACTGCACGGAAGCTGGTTGCCGGAAAACCGCAGTTCGCCGATGCCCAGGCGGCGCTGGCGGAGGTACTGCAGTTCCAGGGCAAGCCCGATGAAAGCGTGAAGGCGCTCGAGGAAGCGCTTCGTCTCCGCCCCGATGCCATCGCTTACCACTATGCCCTGGTGTCGCAGTTGTTCCAGCTCGAGCGTCAGGACGACGCCATTGCCCGTTTCGAGGCAATGAAGAAGGTTGCGCCCGGGCATCCTTCGACCCGTTACCTCCAGGCCTTCATCGACCTGCGTGCTAATCGGCTGACCGAAGCGCGTGACGGCGTGATGCAGGTGCTCAAGCAGACGCCGGACTACCTTCCCGCCCAGTTGCTGGCGGGCACGGTGTTGCTGCGCCTCAATGACCAGGCGCAGGCCCGCAGCTACCTCAATGCGGTCCTCAGCCGGGCGCCGGGGCAGACCCTTGCCCGCAGCCTGCTGATCCTGTCCCACCTGTCCTCGGGCGAGGGGGCGCGCGCGCAGGAACTGCTGCAGCCACTTCTGGACCGACCCATCAACGATCCGCGCCTGCTCGGGCTCGCCGGCCAGGTCTTTCTGGCCAACGGCGATGCTGAACGCGCAGAGGAATTCCTGCAGCGCGCGGCCAAGGCCGCGCCGGAAGACCCGCGCGCACGCCTGCGGCTGGGCGTTGCGCGTCTGCTCGGCGGTGATGCGCAAGGCGCCTTCGCCGACTTCTCGAGCGCCTCGGCGATGGATCAGGAGGCCATCCAGGCTGATCTGGCGCTGGTGGCGGCGCATCTGCGCCGCGGGGATGCGGACAAGGCGCTGGCGGCGCAGGCTCAGCTGGAGGCGAAGCAACCGAACAACCCGTTGGTGCACAACCTGCGCGGCGGGGTCATGCTCGCAAAGCAGGATCTGGTTGCAGCCCGCGCGGCGTTCGACAAGGCGCTGGCGATCAACCCCGACTACCTGGCCGCCGTGCTCAACCTCGCCCGCATCGATCTGGCCGAGAAGAAGCCGCAGGATGCGCTTGCGCGGGTGCGGGCCTTGGCCGATCGCAACGACAAGAATGCCGAAGCGCGTCTGGCGCTGGCGGAGTTGCAGTCTGCCACCGGGGCATCACCGGCAGACGTGCTGGCGACGCTCGAGCGCGCAGAGGCGGCCGCGCCCGGCACCCTGGCGCCGGCGCTGGCGATCGTCCAGCATCATCTGCGCAACCGCGATTTCCCGAAGGCGCTCGCCACCGCGCAGCGGGCGGGCGCGGCGTACCCGAATGACGTGCGCGCCGTCGAGATGCTGGCGCGCGCGCAGATGGCCAGCGGCGATACCCAGCAGGCCATCTCCTCGCTGAACAAGCTCGCCGGGCTGCGCCCGCAGTCGACGGTTCCGCTGCTGATGCTGGCCGACGTGCATCTTGGCGCCAAGGACAATGCCGCTGCCGAGCAGGTGTTGCGCAAGGCGCTGGGCGTCCGCCCGGATGCCCTCGACGTCCAGCAACGCCTTGCCGGGCTGCTGCTCGAGAGGGGCGATCGCGACGGTGCGCTGAAGATCGCGCGCGACGTGCAGAAGCAGCATGCGCAAGCCCCGGCCGGCCACATCCTCGAAGCCGAGATCCAGATCAACGCCAACCGCTTGGGCGAAGCCGTGACGGCGTATCGTCGCGCGCTCGAGCGCAAGGCCGGAGGCGACGTGGCGGTCCGGCTGCATGCCACCTTGTTGCGCGCCGAACGCAAGGCCGATGCCGACAAGCTCGTCGTGGACTGGCTGCGCCAGCAGCCCAAGGATCTCTCGATGCGTGGTTATGTCGCCGAGCGTGCGCTGGCCGAGCGTCGCTACGCGGACGCCGTCGCCATGTTCCGCGCGATGGACGAGATCTCGCCGCGCAACCCGCTGGTACTGAACAACCTGGCCTGGGCGTCGAGCCAGACGAAGGATCCGAAGGCGCTCTCGTATGCCGAGCTGGCACACGAGCTGGCTCCGGAGAATCCTGCGATCCTCGATACCCTGGGCATGATCCAGATCGACCGCGGACAGACCGAGAAGGGCCTGGCCAACCTGCAGAAGGCCGTGTCGCTCGCGCCGGACCTGCTGCCGCTGCGGCTCAACCTGGCGAGATCCTATGCCGGGGCGGGGCGCAAGGATGACGCGCGTCGGGAGCTCGACGCCGTGCTGGCGAAGGCGCAGGCCGGTACGCCGCTGCACAAGGACGCGACCGATCTGCTCGGCACCCTCTGAACCGAACCCGCACATCTGAAAACACCGAAACACAAGGAAGAACATCATGACCACGATCGCCGTCATCGGGCTGGGCTACGTCGGCCTGCCGCTTGCCGTGGAGTTCGGCAAGAAGTACAAGACGGTCGGCTTCGACCTCTCTGCGGAGAAGGTGGCCGCGTACCGCGATTGCTATGACCCCACCGGCGAAGTCTCGTCCGAGGATCTGCGTGCCGCGACCCAGCTGAGCTGCCATACCGATCCGTCGGTGATCGCCGAGGCGGATTTCATCGTCGTTGCCGTGCCGACCCCGGTGGATGACGCGCACCAGCCCGACTTCACGCCGCTGGTGAAATCATCCGAAACCGTCGGCCGCCACATCAAGCGCGGCGCCATCGTCGTCTTTGAATCCACCGTCTATCCGGGCGCGACCGAAGAGGTCTGCATCCCGATCATCGAGCGCGAGTCGGGCCTGAAATGGAAGGAGGGCTTCTTCGTCGGCTACTCGCCCGAACGCATCAACCCGGGCGACAAGGAGCGCACCGTCACCCGCATCGTCAAGGTCGTGTCGGGCGATACCCCCGAGACGCTCGAGGTCGTGAAGCGCATCTACGGTGCCGTGATCACGGCCGGGGTCTATCCGGCAAGTTCCATCAAGGTGGCCGAGGCCGCAAAGGTGATCGAGAACACCCAGCGCGACCTCAACATCGCGCTGATGAACGAGCTCGCCGTGATCTTCCACAAGATCGGAATCGACACGCTGGAAGTGCTCAAGGCCGCCGGCACGAAATGGAACTTCCTGCCGTTCCGCCCCGGCCTGGTGGGCGGGCACTGCATCGGCGTCGATCCGTACTACCTCACGCACAAGGCCGACATGCTGGGCTACCACCCGCAGGTCATCCTCGCCGGCCGCCGCATCAACGACAGCATGGGCAAGTACGTCGCCGAGCAGACGGTCAAGCAGATGATTGCCGCCGGTTCCAGCATCAAGGGCGCGGACGTGCTGGTGCTGGGCCTGACCTTCAAGGAAGACTGCCCGGATCTGCGCAACAGCAAGGTCATCGACGTCATTCGCGAGCTGCAGAGCTATGGCTGCAAGGTCCACGTGCATGATCCCGTCGCTTCGCCGGCGGAAGCGGTGCATGAGTACGGCGTCGATCTCACGCCCTGGGAAGCCTTGCCGAAGGTACAGGCGATCGTCGCGGCGGTCGCCCATCATCAGTACCTCTCCATGCCGATGCCGAAACTGCTCGAGAAACTTTCGAGCGGTGGCGTGTTTGCGGACGTAAAATCGTCGTACGACCCGGCCGCCTTGTCCGCAGCGGGGGCGGTCGTCTGGCGCCTCTGACGAGGTAAACCGGTGAGGTAGTCATGGCACGACGACAGTCCCCGCTTCGACGCAGGTCCGGTGCGCTACCGCGCAAGCTGCGCACGGCGGTGTCGCTGGCTGCCATCACCTTGTCGCTGATGCCGGCGTCTGCGCGGTCTGACGACCGCGATCGGGTTGCCCAGGCGTTTGCCGAGCAGGCCCGCTACCTCGCACGCGAAGCCCTCGGCTACGAACATGGCGAGGGTGTGCCGCGTGACCAGCCCTATGCCGCGCGGCTGTATTGCGAGTCGGCTCGTCTCGGCGATGCGGAAGGCATGTACGCACTGGGCTGGATCTATGCCAACGGGCGCGGAGTGGAGCGTAACGATGCTTACGCCAACACGCTCTTTGGCATGGCGGCCTTTCTCGGTAACGAGCATGCCGCGCGCATCCAGCGTTACATGGGCGACTACACCGGTGCGGTGCCGGCATGCCTGCACACGCCGTCCGAGATCCTGCAGCAGCGCTGGCCGGTCGAAGGCCTGATTGCGCGACTGCCGGCCGAGCGCCAGGCTGTAGCCCGCCTGCTGGCGGAGCTCGCGCCGAAGTACGGCGTGGAGCCCGCGCTCGCGCTGGCGATCGGCCTGACCGAATCGGCGCTCAATCCGAATGCGCTGTCGCCGAAGAACGCAATGGGCGTCATGCAGCTCATCCCGGAAACGGCCGAGCGTTTCAACGTCACGCGGCCCTACGATCCCGAGCAGAACATCCGTGGTGGCCTGACCTACCTGCGCTGGCTGCTGGCCTATTTCGAAGGGGAGGTGGCGCTGGTCGCGGCGGGATACAACGCGGGGGAAGGGGCGGTCGATCGGTTCCGCGGCGTGCCGCCTTACCGCGAGACCCGCGCCTACGTCGAGCGCATCCTTCGTCATGTCGGCCAGGACCGGCATCCCTACGACCGCAGCGTGGTGGCCCCTAGCCCGATGTTGCGCACCTTGCGGCTGGCGAGCCAGGAGGATCACGAGACATGAACGACACGACGCCCCGCGGGGGGCTCCGGACGGTTCGCCGTCGCCTGTTGCTTGCAGCCTCTGCGGTGGTTGCGACCGCCATGGTGCCGGGCCCGGCCCTGGCCGATCTGGTCGGCGTCCTTCCTCGCATCAAGCCGTCCATCGTGGCGGTCGGTACCTACCAGCGCACGCGTAGCCCCGCATTCCAGTTCCGCGGGACGGGATTCGTCGTTGGCGATGGTCGCCTGATCGTCACCAACGCGCATGTGCTGCCGGACACCGTGGCGACAGACAAGATGGAAGCGCTCGTGATCGCAGTGCCAGGGGAGGACGAAAGTGCCATGGCGCGTCCGGTCGCGCGTATTGCCGCTGACCGCGAACGCGATCTGGCCGTGCTGAGGCTCGAGGGCGGTCCTCCGCTACCGGCGCTGACGCTGGCGCGGGACGAGCGTGCACAGGAGGGGCAGGAGATCGCGTTCACCGGTTTCCCGATCGGTGCCGTGCTCGGACTGACGCCGGTCACGCACCGCGGGCTCATTTCGGCGATCACGCCGATCGGCATCCCCCAGGGCAAGGCGCGCGATCTGAACCCCGCCCTGGTTCGCCGTCTCGCCAACGACGTGTTCCGCGTCTACCAGCTCGATGCGACTGCCTATCCCGGGAACAGCGGGAGCCCGATGTTCGACCCGCGCACCGGCGAGGTGATCGGCGTGCTGAACATGGTCTTCGTCAAATCGACCAAGGAAAACGTCCTGTCGGATCCATCAGGGATCAGCTACGCGATTCCGGTGGAGTACGTGAACAGGCTGCTCTCGGGAGTGCGCTGAACCCGGATCGTGGCCGGCACCGGAGGGAAGTGGCCTCGTCACCAGGAATCGAACCTGGATCTGGCGCTTAGGAGGCGCCCGTTCTATCCATTGAACTATGACGAGACTGCAGGCCGCGCATTCTAGCCGTTCGGCGGCGGCTCACCAATAGGCGGGGTGGTGCCCGGTGCAGTGCCGGGGGCGGATTTGGGGCTGGCCGTGAGTGCGGCGCGCGTTTCCGTGAGGGGCGCTTCCTTGCTGGCCTCGGCGGGGCTTGTCGCGGGCGCCGGGTTGCGCAGCGGTGGCAGCAGGAAGTCCTGCGGCCGGCGCAGCAGGCGCTGCAGCAGCAGCCGGCCGAGGTTCTGCCCTTGGGCGAAACTGATGCGGCGCGCGCGCATCGCCACCGACAGCGTCAGCGAGAAGCTGACCGCGAGGTTCACCAGACCGATCAGCAGCACCCCCCCGAGGGCGAGCGTCGCAGCCTGCCACGGCAGCGAGAAGTCGAGTGCCGTGGCCGCGTAGCCCACGTAGGCGGACGAGAAGGCGATGTGGCGGATGTCCAGCGGCAGGCCGAACAGCACGCCCAGCGCAGTGGCACCGCCGAGCAGGAAGCCGAAGAAGAAGTTGCCGGCGAGCGCGCCGAGGTTGTTCTCGACGTAGCTTGCGACGCGCAGCATGCGTGCTTCGCCCAGCAGGCGGCGTGGCCAGCGCAGTTGCAGCAGCCGCTCGGGGATGCGGTTGTAGGCCGACAGGTTGTCGTAGTAGCCCGCGATCAGCCCCGACAGGAACAGGCACACGCCCGCCACCGCGGCGAAGAACAGCGCGCCGCTGCGCGGATCGACCTCGCCGAGCAGGTCGTGCGCCTTCTCGGGCGTGACGAAATGGGCGCCGGTGGTGCTCTGGATCGCCAGCCCGATCAGGATGGCCACGGGGATCGCGACGCCGATGTTGCCAAGGATGGCCGCAAGCTGGCTGCGCACCGTGCGGGCGATGAGATCGGCCAGGGCTTCGAGGTCGCGGGTATGGCCGCGCGCCTCCCCGATCGAGGCGGCGATCGCGTTGGCCGTCATGGCGGGCTGCTTGGTTGCGACGGTGCCGCCCAGGACGTGGATCAGCACGAAACCGAGGCCATAGTTGAGGCAGAAAGCCAGCATCTCGTTCAGCGGCGCCAGGCCTTGCTTGCCGAGCACGACCTTCATCCCCGCCATGCAGGCGATGATGAGTCCGCCCAGCATGGCCGAGCCGAGGATGCCGAAGTATTCGCTGCGCGTGCTGGTGATGTACTTCTCGCCGGTCTTGCTCGCGCTTTCCGTCATGCGCAGCGACAGGATCTCGACGTTCTTGCCCCAGTAGTCGGTCAGGTGGTTCTTGCGGCATTCCGCACGCACCAGGGTCTTGAACAGCCGCACGGCGCGCGGTGCCACATCCTGCAACATCCTGCGCTCGCGCAGCTCCTGCAGCATCGACACCAGTTCGTCGATGCGGTCCAGATGCTGGCGCAGGCGCTCGAGCTTGAAGGTGAGCGTGAGGCTGGTGCCGATCTTGGTTGCGCGCTTGCGCACCCGCTGCAGCACCTCGTCGCACTGGGCGAGCATCACCGTGAGATGGGCGTCGTCGGTCACCAGCGCGCCGAGCGTCGTCCACCAGGCGCTGTAGTGCTCGAGATAGGTCAGGAGTTCGGCGTTCTGCGCGAGGAAGGGCGACTCGTATTCCTCGAGGTTGGGGTCGATGCGAACCAGCTCGGGATCCAGTCCGATCGCCGAGACGTGGTACGACAGCACCCGCAGGGCTTCGAGGATTTCCGCCAGGGCGGGGGGGAGGGGGCCGGCGTCGATCTCGGCCATCGGCGTTTCCTCGCCGACCAGCGTGGCGAGGAAGTCGAGCCATACCTCGTCGGCGATGCCATTGACCCAGATCTCATCGTCCGCACGGTGAAAGACCGCCGACACCATGTCGCGCAGATAGCTGGTGTCGAGTACGTCGGGCAGCAGGCGGCGCGAGATACGGCTGGAGGTTTCGGAGAAGAAGCCGGTCGAGGGCAGGAGCCCCGAGGAAACGTAGAGCGACACCTGTTTGCGTTCGGCGAACAGGCGGAGGAAGGAGGCGCGCACGTCGGCGAGCAGGTCGGTCCGGCGTGCGAGGATGTGCGTGAGCGTGCGCAGGTTCTCGCTGGCCTTGTCGATCTGGCTGGCGCGCGGGGGGCGCAGACGGCCGACGAGGGCGGTCCACAGGGCGACCGGATCCTCGCCAGCATGCGCAAAGCGCTGAAGCGTACTTTCCATCGATCATCGGCTCCTACACGTTGCTGGTCGCCGACATGACGACAATTGTGCGGTGCATTATCGGGTAATCCGCCCTGATTCGCAGTGGGCGGCTAAAATTCGGTTTCAATCATCACCGGCCGACCTGGCCAACTCTTTCCCATGCCCCTGCTGTCCGTTGATAACGCCTGTCTCGCCTTCGGGCACGTCGATCTGCTCGACCACGTGGGTTTCCAGCTCGAGCCCGGCGAGCGCGTCGCCCTGATCGGGCGCAACGGTTCGGGCAAGTCCAGTCTGCTGCGTGCGCTGGCGGGGCAGGCGGTGCTGGATGATGGCACGATCTGGCGCCAGTCGGGCATGGTGACCGCGTACGTGCCGCAGGAGCCCGACTTCGATCTCGAGCGCGATGTCTTCGGCACCGTGGCCGATGGCCTCGGTGAGGCTGCGCAACTGCTGGTCGAATACCATGCGGCGATGCTCGCGGTGGCCGAGCAGGCCAGCGCCGAGGCCATGGCCCGCCTTGATGCATTGCAGCACGCGGTCGAGGCGGCCGAGGGCTGGCGCCTCAACCAGCGTGTCGAGCACATGCTGGCGCGTCTCGGACTCGATCCCGCGGCAAAGGTTTCGAGCCTGTCGGGCGGCGGCATCAAGCGCGTGGCCCTGGCGCGCGCGCTGGTGGCCGAACCCGACCTGCTGCTGCTGGACGAGCCCACCAACCACCTCGACCTCGATGGCATCCTGTGGCTCGAAGGGCTGATCCGCGAGTTCCGGGGGGCCGTCATCGTCATCACCCACGACCGCGTCTTCCTCGACAACGTGGCCACCCGCATCATCGAGCTCGATCGCGGCCATCTTGCCAGCTACCCGGGGCGGTTCTCGGACTACCAGCGGCGCAAGGCCGAGGAGCTCGAGGCCGAGGAAAAGGCGTCGGCGCGCTTCGACAAGTTTCTGGCGCAGGAAGAAGTGTGGATCCGCAAGGGCGTGGAAGCCCGCCGTACCCGCAACGAAGGCAGGGTGCGACGGCTCGAGGCCCTGCGGCGGGAGCGGGCGGCGCGGCGCGACCGGCTCGGCAACGTCAGTCTCGCGGTCGACCGCGGCGAGAAGAGCGGCCAGATGGTGGCCGAGCTGACCCACGTCTCCAAGCGCTACGGTGACCGCACGGTGGTGCGGGACTTCTCCACCCGCATCCTGCGCGGCGACCGCATCGGCTTCATCGGCCCCAATGGCGCGGGCAAGACCACGCTGCTCAAGCTCATCCTCGGCGACATCGAGCCCGACGAGGGTTCGGTGCGGCGCGGCACGCGCCAGAGCGTGGCCTATTTCGACCAGCTCCGTGCCCAGCTCGATCCGGAACTGCCGCTGACCGAAGTGATCAGCCCGGGCTCGGATTTCGTCGAGATCGGAGGCGAGAAGAAGCACGTCATCGGCTACCTCGGCGACTTCCTGTTCGCGCCGCAGCGCGCGCGCTCGCCAGTCAAGTCGCTGTCCGGTGGCGAGCGCAACCGCCTCTTGCTGGCGCGGCTGTTCGCGCGGCCGGCCAACGTGATGGTGCTGGACGAGCCGACCAACGACCTCGACATCGAGACCCTCGACCTGCTCGAGGAATTGCTGGCGGGCTACGACGGCACGCTGTTCCTCGTCAGCCATGACCGCGCCTTCCTCGACAACGTCGTCACCCAGGTCATCGCCGCCGAGGGCGACGGTGTCTGGGGCGAGTACGCCGGCGGCTATGGCGACTGGCAGCGCGTGCAGGCGGCGCGCGCCGAGGAGGCCGCTGCGCGCGAAAGTGCCCGGCGCAGCCCGGCGCCGGTCGACAAGCCGCGCGCTGCCGAGGCGAAGACGGCCCGCCCCGCCAAGATGTCCTTCAACGACAAGCGCGAGCTCGAGGCCCTGCCCGACCGCATCGCGGCGCTGGAGGCGGAGCAGGGCGCGCTGCATGCGCGCATGGCCGATCCGGCCCTCTACCAGCAGGCACCGCAGGAAGTCGCGCAGGTCAAGGCCCGGCTGGAGGCGCTGGAGGCCGAGATCGAGGCGGCCATGCTGCGCTGGGAAGAGCTGGAGGCGCGCGCTGCGGCGTCCTGAGCCGGATCAGATGATCCCGGTCTGGCTGAACCAGGCCAGGCCCGCGATGGCCGCGAGGAACAGCACGATGTGGAAGAGCGCGAGCCAGCGATAGCGGCGGGCGATGCGCCCGGGGTCGAAATCCGAGATCAGGTAGAGGCGGCCAGCGCTGGGCCGGCGCACGAGGTGCGCTTCGGGCGCCGCCATGGCCTCGTCGCGCCGGCGCTCGACTTCGCGCCTGGCCTGCTGGCGGGCGAGCTCCCATTCCTGCAGGTCCAGTTCGCCATTGCCGTCGAGATCGAAGCGTTCGAGCAGGCGCGGGTGGTCCTTCTTCCAACTCGCGAGCAGTTCGCGCACCTGCTCGCGAACGTTGAAGTCCGGGTCGATGCTGCCGATCGTGGTGAAGTCGCCGAGCACGTAGACCGTGTCGTTGCGGATCAGCGCATGCTGGGTGTAGCGGGTGTCGCCGCGCAGGGTGACGTCGCGTCGCCCCACCATCATCTCCGCGCCTTCGGGATCGACGGCACACGTGCCGCTGCCGTCCTCGAGCAGGAAGGACGTGTCGCTCTCGTCGGTCGAGACGCGATGCCACTTGCCGTCGCTGCGCTTGCGCTCGGTCACCACCCGGTACCACAGCACCGGCAGGCCATCGACCGGCGACAGCAGCGGGGTGCCGTCCAGCGCTTGCGCACGGCCGCGCAACTCCACATAGCCTTGTGCGGCCGAAGCGATCCGCGACGTGGGCGTGTCGTCGATCAGGCGGGCGTGGCGGATGGCGCGCAGCCAGCCGAAGAACCCGGTCGCCAGCAGGACCGCCAGTGCCGCGACGCTGCCCCAGCCGGTGTCGGCATGGACTGCGAGCGCAATCGCGGCGAACTGGATCAGCGGCAGGACGGTTTCGAGCCGCCGCTGCCTGAGGCGAACCAGCATGCGTGTCGGGCCCTGGCGCCGGTGTCGGTCAGGCGTTGAAGAGCGCCTTCAGGTCCACGTCGGCCTTCTCGGCCGTTGCGAATTGCAGCAGGGCCTGCGCGTCGAACCCGAACATGCGCGCGATGATGAGATCGGGGAATTGCTCGATGCGCACGTTGTGCACATTGACCGCCTCGTTGTACCACTCGCGCCGGTCGGCGATGCCGTTCTCGAGCGCGGTGATGCGGGTCTGCAGTTGCATGAAGTGCTCGTTGGCCTTGAGCTCCGGGTAGGCCTCGGCAACGGCGAAGATCTGCCCCAGCCCGGCGCGCAGCAGTCCTTCGGCAGCGCCCAGCGCGGACACATCATGCGCCTCGCGCGCCTGGGCGACGCGGGCGCGGGCCTCGGTGACGCGGGTCAGCGTGGATTCCTCGAACTGCTTGTACTGGCGGCAGACCTCGACCAGCTTGGGCAGCTCGTCGTGGCGCTGCTTGAGCAGCACGTCGATGTTGGCCCACGCCTTGGCGACGTTGTGCTTGAGGCTCACGAGGCCGTTGTAGACCAGCACGCCATAGGCCAGGGCCACTGCGGCCAGGCCGAGAATGATTGCAGCGGTGATGCTCATCGAATGGGCTCCGGATTTGAGAGCGACATGCTACACGGGCTCACGTTCCACGACTGTTGCATGGCGCACGCTGCGGCGTGCGTGCGGTAACGCTTCAGTCGGGTTCGGGGGGCGCCAGCAGCCGTGCGCGCGCTTCCTCGGGCGCGCCCAGCCGTGCGAGCAGGCTCTCGCGCGGCACGCGCAGCAGCGCTTCGAGGTCGGCAAGGTCGTCGGGCAGGCCGGCGTCGTCCCAGCCACGGGCAAGGTGGCGGGCGGTGCGTGTGGCGAGCAAGACGGTGCGCACGCGCGGGTCGTCCTTGAGCGAGGGATCGAGGAGTTGCACCAGCAGCGCCGGCAGGCGCCAGGCGCGAATGAGCTCGAGCTGGATCTCGGCGGCGGTGACGCCGAACACCTGGCGCTGCGCGTCCCCCGAGCGCAGCGTGCGGTCGGCCAGCTGCAAGGCATAGACGCGCTCGGTGAGCGTGGGGGCGAAGATCCAGCACACGATCTCGGTCGCTTCGTGCAGCGCGGCGGCAACGGTGATCTCCTGCACGTCGAGATCATGACGGGCGATCGCGAACTCGCGCGCGAGATCGGCCGCGCGCCGGGCGCGCGCGATGACGCGCAGCACCTTCAAGAGTGCCTGCGGCGAAGCCTTCAGCGCGTCCTCGACGGTGGGGAGCTGATCGAAGAGACGGAAGAACGGATCCACGCCCAGCATCATCACGGCGCGTTCGATCGTCGTGATGTCGTGGTTCTGCGACTGACGGCGATGGGTCTCGAGATGGGTCAGCAGCCGCATCGTCATCAGCGGGTCGCTGAGGACCACGGCCGCGATCTGGCGGCCCCCCACCCGGTCCATGTCGGCGCGCAGCGCGTCGAGCTCGCGCACGGTCCGCCGCAGCACCGGCAGCGGCTGGTGCGAGAAGTGGGCGACATAGTCGTCGACGGTCGGCAGGGGCGATACCAGCTGGCTCATGTTCAGCGACCTGAGTGGATGGGTTGCGCGGATTATCGTCCAAACGCGCGCGAACTGAAGCGGCCCGCAGCGACACCACGGGGCATACCGGGGATGTGGCTATAATCATGCTGAATCGCAGCACAAGCAACGAATGCGTCACGCCACGAGGAGATTGCCTGCATGAGCCCGTTCAAGGCCTACCTGATCGACCAGGACGAGAACAGGAAGCTCGTCAGCCGCATGGTGACGCTTGCGCCCGAACAGCTGGACGAGGGCGAGGTCACGATTCGCGTGCATTACTCGAGCATCAACTACAAGGATGCGCTGGCGGCGACGGGGGCGGGCAAGATCATCCGGCGCTTCCCGTGCGTGGGTGGCATCGACCTGTCGGGCGAGGTGGTCGACAGCACGGACGCGCGCTTCAAGGCGGGCGACAAGGTCATTGCGACCAGCTTCGACATCGGCGTGGCGCATCACGGCGGCTATGCAGAGTACGCACGCGTGCCCGCCGGCTGGGTGGTGCCACTGCCCGCGGGGCTGGACCTGTTCGAGGCAATGGCGCTGGGTACGGCGGGCTTTACCGCCGCGCTGGGCGTGGTGCGGATGGAAGACAACGGCCTTGCGCCCGCGAACGGTCCGGTCATCGTCACGGGCGCGACCGGTGGTGTTGGCGGTCTTGCCATCGACATGCTGTCGCAACTCGGTTACCACGTGGTCGCTCTTACCGGAAAGGCGTCCGAGGCCGACTATCTGCGCGAACTGGGTGCAGCCGAGATCAAGCTGCGCGCCGAGATCGACTTCGACAAGGTGCGCCCGCTCGAGGCTGCGCAGTGGGCCGGGGCGGTCGACAACGTGGGCGGGCAGATCCTGCACTGGGTGCTGGCGACGATGAAGCAGGCCGGCACGGTTGCGAGCATCGGCAACGCCGCCAGCTTCAACATCAACACCACGGTATTTCCCTTCATCCTGCGCGGGGTCAGCCTGCTCGGCATCGATTCCGGCTACATGGGTTTCCCCACCCGCCAGCGCGTGTGGGACCGTCTGGCCTCCGACCTCAAGCCGCGCCACCTTGCAAAGGTCACGCGTGTGATCGACTTCGATGCGTTGCCGGGCGCTTTTGATGATTTCGTCCAGGGTCGCGTCAAGGGCCGTACGGTCGTGCGGATTGGTGCCTGAGGTGTTCGGGAGATGTGGCCAGTGACGACTGAAGACGACAAGGTGGCCCGCGTACTCGTCGTGGACGATTCGCGCATGGTGCGCGCATCGATCATCAAGCATATCCGCGGGCGCTTTGACGCGCGTGAGGAGCCGGACGGGGAGGCGGGCTGGGAGGCCTTGCTGGTCGATCCGGCGATCGACCTTGTCGTCACCGACATCGGCATGCCGCGTCTGGATGGTTTCGGCCTGCTGCAGCGCATTCGCGAATCCAAGGTCGCGCGGGTACGCAACCTGCCTGTCGTGATCATCTCGGGTGACGAGGACGAGAACGCTCGCGAGCGCGCGCTCAAACTGGGCGCGAACGGCTTCATTCCCAAGGGCGTGGGCACCGTCGAACTGCTGGCGACGCTGGATTCCCTGGTGCGACTGGCCAAGACGCAGAACGAACTTGAGGAGAGCCGGGCCGCGCTGGCGCGGCAAAGCCCGCAGGATCCGGAGACCGGGCTCGTCACCGGTGGCTATCTGGAGCATCGCGGGGAGCAGGCGCTCGCGGAGTCGCGTCGCCGTGAAACCGACATCGCGGCACTCGTCATCGAACTCGATCAGTTCGATCAGCTGGTCGAGCGGTATGGCCTGCATGTGGTCGAGCTGATCGGCCGCAAGATCTCGAAGATCGTGACCGGGCGCATCCGCGCCGAGGACAGCCTGTCCAAGCATTCGCCCTCGCAGTTCGCGCTGTTGTCGCCCGGCATCGACATGTTGTCGAGCTGTGCGTTCGCGCTGCGGCTTCGCGCCAGCCTCGAGAAGCTGGTCATGGCCTACCGCGAGGAGCGCATTCGGATCACCGTCACGATCGGGGTGGCCAACTCCGCCGTTGACGGCAAGGGCAAGGTCAGTGAGTTGCTCGCCGCGGCGCGCGCGCGCTTGCAGCAGGGGCAGCGTGTGGGTGGCAACTGCGTGGTGTCCGACCGCGGCCTGGTCGACCAGGCGACGCTGGCTGGAAACACGACGCGGCTGTGCAGCATCGACGCCGCCCTGCGTCACCTGCGTGCCGGTACGACCAAGGAGGTGGAGGCCCGCTTGCCCGACATCGTCGGTACGCTGATGCCGCTACTCGAGTTGATAGAATCACGCCTGCACTGCGGGTTGCCGCTGGAGCAGCTCGAACAATACCAATATAAGCCGGAAACCGGCAGTGACGAGATGGATGGCACACAGACCACCATCTGAGTCGAAATGGCTGCGCGTGGCGCAGGCGCTTTCCCGGCGCAGCGTCTCGGGCAGCACGTCATTTGCAAGACAGGGAATCGAAAAGGGAGAGGAAGCAATGACCGATTACCAGCAGTTTCACCGCCGCTCGATCGAGGACCGTGACGGGTTCTGGGCCGAGCAGGCGCAGCTCGTGCACTGGAACACGCCCGCCGAACAGATCTGCGACTTCTCGAAGCCGCCTTTCGTGAAGTGGTTCAAGGGCGGTGAAACCAACCTCTGCTACAACGCAGTGGACCGCCATGCCGCCAAGCGCCCCAATGACCGTGCGCTGGTGTACATCTCGACCGAGACCAACGAGGAGAAGGTCTATTCCTTCGCCGAGCTGCAGCGCGAAGTCGAGCGCATGGCGGCGATCTATCAGGATCTCGGCGTCAAGCGCGGCGATCGCGTGCTGATCTACATGCCGATGATTGCCGAGGCCGCGTTCGCGATGCTGGCCTGCGCGCGCATCGGCGCCATCCACTCGGTGGTGTTCGGCGGCTTCGCCGCCGGCTCCCTCGCCACCCGCATCGACGACGCCAAGCCGGTGCTGATGGTCAGCTCGGACGCCGGCATGCGCAACGGCAAGCCGGTGCCGTACAAGCACCTGGTGGACGAAGCCTGCAAGCTCGCCGAATTCCCGCCCGCCAAGGTGCTGATCGTCGATCGCGGCCTGGACAAGGGCTTCCCGCGTGTCGAAGGCCGTGACGTCGATTACGCCGAGCTGCGTGCCAAGCACATGGGCGCGAAGGTGCCGGTCGAGTGGCTGGAGTCCTCCGAGCCGAGCTACATCCTCTACACCTCCGGCACCACCGGCAAGCCCAAGGGTGTGCAGCGCGACACCGGCGGCTACACCGTGGCCCTGGCGGCGTCGATGAAGCACATCTTTACCGGTGGCGAAGGCGAGACCATGTTCTCGACCTCAGACATCGGCTGGGTGGTCGGGCACAGCTACATCATCTACGGGCCGCTGATCGCCGGCATGGCCACGATCATGTATGAAGGCACGCCGCTGCGCCCGGATGCCGGCATCTGGTGGCAGATCGTCGAGAAGTACAAGGTCAGCGTGATGTTCTCTGCGCCGACCGCGGTGCGCGTGCTGAAGAAGCAGGACCCGGCCTTCCTCAAGAAGTACGACCTGTCCTCGCTCAAGCACCTGTTCCTGGCCGGCGAGCCGTTGGACGAGACCTCGCACCAGTGGATCATGAGCGAGCTGGGCATCCCGGTGATCGACAACTACTGGCAGACCGAGACCGGCTGGCCGATGCTCGCCATCTGCCGCGGTGTCGAGGACAGCCCGATCAAGCTCGGTTCGCCCGCCTTCCCGGTCTATGGCTACGACCTGCGCATCTTCCGCGAGGACGGCACCGAGTGCGGCGCCAACGAGAAGGGCATTGTCGGCATCATGCCGCCGCTGCCGCCGGGCTGCCTGTCGACCGTGTGGGGCCAGGACGAGCGCTTCGTCAGCACCTATTTCAGCCTGTTCACCGAGCCGGTCGTCTATTCGTCGTCCGACTGGGGCATCAAGGACGAGAAGGGCTACCACACCATCCTCGGCCGCATGGACGACGTGATCAACGTCGCCGGCCACCGTCTCGGGACCCGCGAGATCGAGGAAGCGGTGCAGACCCACCCGGCGATCGCCGAAGTGGCCGTGGTGGGCGTGGCCGACGAGCTCAAGGGCCAGATGCCGATGGCCTTCGCGGTGGTCAAGAATGCCGCCGATGTCGACACCGCCGAGAAGCGTGCCGCGCTCGAGAAGGAGGTGATGAAGAAGGTCGACGAAAGCCTGGGGGCGATCGCCCGTCCGGCCCGCGTGCACTTCATCAACGGGCTGCCCAAGACGCGCTCGGGCAAGATGCTGCGGCGCTCGATCCAGGCGCTGGCCGAGGGCCGCGATGCCGGCGACCTGACCACGATCGACGATCCGAGCACGCTGGAGCAGATCAAGTCGGTGCTGAAGGGCTGATCGCAGGCGGGCGCCAGCTCTGGCTGGCGCCTTGCGCGACGGGCATCAGATGAAGACGGGGGCACATGTGCCCCCGTCTTGTTTTTCGAGCGCCGGGTTGCCGCCGTCGCGTGCCGGTCTCAGGGCTGGAACGGCCAGAACAGCGGAATCAGGACGCTGCACAGCAGCCAGGTGATGATGTTCATCGGTACGCCGAGGCGTGCGAAGTCGCTGAAGCGGTAGTTGCCGGCGCTATAGACGAGCGTATTGGTCTGGTAGCCGATCGGCGTGGCGAAGCTGCAGCTGGCGGCAAACATGACGCCGACGACGAAAGGGCGCGGATCGACCCCCATGTGCTGGGCGAGGCCGATCACGACCGGTGTGAACAGCACCGCGATCGCGTTGTTGCTGAGGGCCTCGGTGGCGAGCGAGGTGATCAGGATCACCAGCGACAGCATCATCCACGGCGACAGGCCGTCGCCAAGGCTTGCGAGCTGCCCGGCGAGCAGGATGTCCAGCCCCGAATTGCGCATGCCGACGCTGATCGCGAGCATCGCGAAGATCAGGGTCAGGATCGGCCACTCGATCGACTTGTAGGCCTCGTCGCTGGTAATGCAGCCGGTGACGATGACGGCGACGGCGCCGATCAGTGCCAGTCCTTCGATCGGCATCAGGTCGAGGGCGGCAAGCAGCATCACGCCCACGATGGTGCCGAGCGCGACGGGCGCCTTGTGGCGCCGGCTGGTGAGCTGGCGCCCCTCGGTGATCGCGAACAGGTCGCCGTTGTCGCAGAAGCGCTTGATCTGCGCCGGCGTGCCCTCGACCAGCAGCACGTCGCCGCCCAGCAACTGGAAGTCGTCGCCGATCTGCGAGAAGGACGCGTCCCGCCGATGTACCGCGATCAGGTGAATGCCGTAGCGTGCGAGCAGGTCGAGGTCGCAGATCGGCCGCTGGATGTAGCGCGAGGTCTGGCCGACGATCGCCTCCACCATGACGACGTCGCGCCGCCGGAGGGTCTCGAGTTCGTGCGGGTCGGTGCCGGGCTGGGCCTGCAGGCCGACGAGGTCGGTGCTGCGCAGTTCCATCATTGCCTTGCTGCGGCTGCGCACGACGATGCGGTCGCCGACCTCGATCCGGGTCGCGGGATCGGGCGAGTGAAGCTCGGTTTCGCCGCGCACCAGGTTCAGCACCTGGATGGTGCCATTGCTCAGGCGGGCCTCGCGCAGCGACTTGCCGGGCAGGTGCGAGCCTTCGGGCACGAACAGCTCGGTCATGAACCAGCGGTCGCCGCTGCCGGTGAACTGCTGGGTCAGCGTCTCGCGCACCGGCAGCAGGCGCGGCGCGAAGATGAGCATGAAGGCACTGCTGACCAAGGCCATCAACATGGCCGGCAGGCTGATCTCGAACATCGTGAACGGCGTGAGGCCCTGGGCGCGGGCAACGCCGTCGACGAGGATGTTGGTCGAGGTGCCGACCAGGGTCACCAGGCCGCCCATGATCGTGGCGTAGGAGAGCGGGATCAGCAGGCGCGAGGGCGCAAGGCCGTTGCGGCTGGCGACGGCGATGACGGCCGGGATCATCACCATCACGACCGGCGTGTTGTTGATGAAGGGCGAGACGAGCAGGCTGGTGGCGATCAGTGCAAACAACAGCTTGCGTTCGCTGCCGCCCGCGGCCGCGGACAGCCATTCGCCCAGGGTGTCTACGCAGCCGGTGCGCGACAGTGCGCCGCTGATGATGAACAGGCAGGCAATGGTGATGGGGGCGCTGTTGCCGAATACGCCCACGACGTCACGGGCGCTGAGCACACCGCCTGCCAGCAACACGGCGACGGCCGCCATCGCCGCAACGTCGGGCTTGAGCCATTCGCGCACGAAGGTGACGAACAGCACGACGAGGACGAGGCCGACGAAAGGCGCGGCGAGGGTTTCCGGCAGGAGCATGGTGGCGGTAAGGCACGACAGAGCGCCGAAGCTTACCGCCAGGCTTATGACTGTTTTAGATTAAAAAGTGGATTGCTTATTCATTCGAGTGCAATGCGCCACCCGTTTCGGCTGACTCGGCAAATGAGCGCGACGACGGCGAATCGACGCGGAAAGGGGCTCAGCAGTGCCCTTTCTTGGCCTGTCCCGGCGGGCAGAAGTGGCCGCGATTCGGAGCGTGGCGGCGGTCCTCGTAATAACGGCGCTCTTCGTGTCGCACTGGCTCGCGTACGCGGCGCTCTTCATTGTCGTAGCCGACCGCAGCACCCACGCCGCCGCCTACGGCACCGCCAATGATGGCGCCTTCGCGTCCGCCAATCGCCTCGCCGATCACGGCGCCGGCGCCACCACCGATCGCGCCGCCGAGCGCGGTCGAACCGCCGGCCTGGGCCGTGCCGGCGATCAGGAGCGAGAAAAGGGCTGGCAGCAGGGGCTTGAGGCGGGTGAGCATGGCGATTCCAATCAGGTTGTGATGATGCGTGGATGTTACTGGGCGCGTGACCGGGCTGTCGATTGCCCGGTGTCAGGAAATGTTGCGTTTGTCACTGCGGCGGCCTGCGAGCGATGCGTTGAATTCGCGTCGCAACTGCGCAAGCTTCTTCAGGCCCCCGGCCACGCGGCCATTGACCGAATCCTCGGGTTCCATCCGGCCGTTCGCGTCCGGCGCGCCAGCGGGCAGGCCAGTCAGGCGTTCCAGCGCCTCATCCACGTCGGTCACGGCCCAGATCCGGAAGCGGCCGTCGCGCACGGCGACGACGACGTCCTCTCGCAGCATCCGGTGGCACACGTTGGCGTGCGGAATCAGCACGCCCTGCTCGCCGGTCAGGCCGCGCGCCGCGCACAGGTCGAAGAAGCCTTCGATCTTCTCGTTGATGCCGCCCACCGGTTGCACGATACCGAACTGGTTGATTGATCCGGTGACGGCGATCGACTGACGGACCGGCACGCCGGCCAGTGCCGACAGCAGTGCGGCGAGTTCGGCCAGCGAGGCGCTGTCGCCCTCGATGCCGCCGTAGGATTGCTCGAACACCAGGCTCGCCTTGAGCGACAGCGGCAGGGTCATGCCGAAACGCGAGGCGACGAAGGACGACAGGATCAACACGCCCTTGGCGTGGATCGGGCCGCCAAGCTTGACCTCGCGCTCGATGTCGATCACTTCGCCTTCGCCCACGCGCACCGTGGCCGTGATGCGCACCGGATGGGCGAAGCTGTCTTCGCCCAGCGGTATCACCGCCAGGCCATTGACCTGGCCGACGTGCTCGCCGTCGGTGTCGACCAGCAGTTGGCCGCGCTGGATCTCCTGCTGGTAGTGCAGGCGGATGCGCTCGTGGCGCTGGCGGTGTGCGGTGAGGGCGGCCTCCACGTGTTCGCGCTCGATCTGCGGGCTGCCCGCCGCGGTGGCGAAATGCGCCGCTTCGCGCAGGCGGTCGTCGAGGGCCTGGGTGCGCGCGCTCAGGCGCTCGGCGTCGCCCGCCTGGCGCGCGGCATCGTCGATCAGCCGCGCCACGGCGGCGGCCGACAGCGGGGGCAGGGCCTCGTGCCGGGCGCGGCCGGCGATCAGGCGCGCATAGGCTGCGGTGTTCTCCTGCGTGCGCACGATCTCGCTTTCCATGTCGGCATTGATGCGGAACAGTGGCGCGAACTCCGGATCGTACTGGGTGAGCAGGTAGTAGATCAGGCGCTCGCCGATCAGGATGACCTTCAGGTCCAGCGGCAGCGGTTCGGGCTCCAGTTGCACCGAGCCGGTGACGCCGATCAGCTCGGACAGGGACTCGATGCGCAGCCGCCCCGACTTCAGCGCGCGCTTCAGGCCTTCCCAGGCGAAGGGCTGGGACAGCAGCTTGACGGCGTCCACCACCAGGAAGCCGCCGTTGGCGCGGTGCAGGGCGCCGGCCCTGATCAGCGTGAAGTTGCTGACCAGCGTGCCCATGTGCACGAGGTGGTCGATGCGGCCGACGAGGTTCTGCAAGGTCGGATGGTCCTCGCACACGACCGGTCGCGTGCCGTCGGCGGGGTTCTCGACGAGCAGGTTCACCAGATAGCGCTGCACGGTGATCGTGCCGGAGTAGGTGACGGTGTCCGCATCCTCGTCGGCGTGCGGGGCGGCGTGGAGCGACTCGCCGCTGGCGATGATGTCCTGCAGGACCGCGTCGAGGTGGGCGCTGACCTCGGGGAGGTCGGCATAGGCGGGTTTGAGCTCCTCGATCATGTGCCGCACCGTCACGCCGAGCGCGTCGCGTCCGGCGTCGCGGATGCGGTTCTGCAGCTCCCGCCGCCAGCGCGGGAAGTCACCGCCCATCAGGCGATGCATGCGTTCGTGCAGCAGCTTGATGTTGTCGCCCAGTTCCTTCTGCCGCGCCTCGGGCAGTTTCTCGAACTCATCCTGCGACAGCGTGCTCTCGGCGTCCTTCATCGGAAGGAAAGCGAAGCCGTGCGGCGTGCGCAGCAGGGCAATGCCGAGTTTCTGCGCTTCGTCGCCGAGTGTGCGCAGGGCGGCCTCCTCGCGCTGCTTGGCGTCTTCCTGCAAGGCCTCGATGCGGTTGCGGTAGTCGTCGCTCTCGAACACCGCGCCGATCGCAGGCATCAGTTCTTCGACGAAGCGCTCCATGTCGCTGCGAAAGCCCGCGCCGCGCCCACAGGGCAGGCGCAGCAGTCGCGGCTGCGAGGCCTGGGCGAAGTTCCAGACATAGCACCAGTCCGCCGGCGGCGCGCCGCGATGGCGTTCGTTCTCCAGCAGACGGGCGACGATGTCGTGCCGCCCGCTGCCCGTGTCGCCGAGTACGAAGAGGTTGTAGCCGGGGCCTTCGATGTCCAGCCCGAGCCGGATCGCACCGATCGCGCGGGCATGGATGAAGCCGACGTCGGCGTCGTCGATCTCGGCGGTGGATGAGAAGCCGAGGGGAGAAGGGTCGCAAACGGTACGGAGGCGTTCCGGCGGCAGCGGGGCGACGTGCATCGGCAGGACCTTGCTGTTCTTCTTGCGCCATCATAGACCGCGCGGGGCGAGGCGGGATGCAACGCGTGTTCAGCGCACCAGGAAGGGCAGGTTGGCGGTAGCCGCCTTGCCGTGACGGTCGCGCACGGTGATGAACAGGCGGTAAGGGCCTGACCGTGCGGGAGCGATGAAGCGAACGCTGGCAGCATCCTCATGCAGCACGCGGACGTTGGCGGCATCAGGTGGCGTTTCGGCATCGCCACCCTTGCGCAGGTCGGTGGCTTCGGCGAGCACCTGCCATTCGGTGCGCAGGGGCGTGCCGTCGGAGGCGGCTGCGTCGATGCCGGCCGATACCTCCGCCCCCGGCGCGAAGACGTCGGCGGCGATGCCGATGCCGCGCACGACCGGCGCCGGCGTGCCGGGCTGCCCGCCCCAGGCGGTGGTCACCGCGTCGCTCATCGCCGTGGCACTGCCGTCGGCCAGCAGTAGTCCGTGCCAGGTGCCCGTCTGTTCCTGCTTCGCACCCCACAGGAAGGGGAATGCACCGCGAATCTGAGGGTGCGTCTTCAGGAAGGCCAGGGCGTCCACGAAGAAGCGCGCCTTCTCGGTGCTGGTCAGTTCGACTGGCGCGCCCCAGGGCTTGCGCCCGGCCTGCCACTGGCCGAGGGGGCCCAGTTCGGCGACCACCACCGGTTTCGTGATGCCGGCGGCGCGCAGCCGCTGCGGCAGGTCGAACACCGCGCCGGCATAGACATTGATGCCGAGCAGGTCCACGTTCGGGCAGCACCCGGCAAGGGCGCGGAAGGCGTCCATGCCGGTGTCGGCGACCACCATCATCGTCGGATGGGCCGGATCGACCCGCCGGACGAGGCCGGCGAGGCGGTCGACCTCGCGCCACAGCGGCATCGGGTCGGTCACGCCGGTCTCCACCTCGTTCCCAACGCCCCACGCGAGCAGGGCGGGGTGGTGACGATGGCGCGCGACGAAGTCGAGCACGGCCGCCTCCTGTCGCCTCACCGCGGCCGGGTCGTCGTAGCGGAAGCCGTGGCGCGGGTGTTCCAGCCACAAGCCCATCACCACCTTCATGCCGAGCCGCTGGGCTTCGTCGAGCACCCATGCGTCGGCCTGCCGATAGACGCGAACGACCTCGGCCCCCGCCGCCGCCAGGCGCGCCAGGCTGTCCCGATCGCCTTCGAACGCGGCGCCCTGCCACGGTGTGCCGCTGGCCGTTGCGCACGGGCTCAGCAGGGTTACGCCCAGTGACAGCAGCCCGAGCAGATGACCTGAAAACTTTTTAGTTCGAAGCACCCTTGAAATCCCCCCAACCCGTCCCTATTATTAGCACTCGTTGGCAGTGAGTGCTAACAAGCTTCGTGCGATAGCGATATCGCCGCGCAGAAGCAGACTGCGAATTTATCCGCGGGCCCGGCCCGCAACTCAATCAACCCAAACAGTTGAACCGTAGATAGGAGAGAACTCGATGAAGATTCGTCCCCTGCACGATCGCGTGATCGTCAAGCGTCTGGAAGCCGAACGCAAGACCGCCAGCGGCATCGTGATCCCGGACAGCGCCGGCGAGAAGCCCGATCAGGGCGAAGTGCTGGCCGTCGGCAACGGCAAGATCCTGGACGACGGCAAGGTGCGTCCGATGGCCGTCAAGGTGGGCGACAAGGTGCTGTTCGGCAAGTATGCCGGCCAGGCCGTCAAGGTCGAAGGCGAAGAGCTCCTCGTGATGCGCGAGGAAGACATCATGGGTGTGGTCGAGGCCTGAGCCTCCGCCAATCCCTGAAACGCTAACCGAAACATTTACGGAGTTCTGAAGAATGGCAGCTAAAGAAGTCAAGTTTGGTGATTCCGCCCGCGAACGCATGGTCGCCGGCATCAACATCCTCGCCAACGCAGTCAAGGTGACCCTGGGCCCGAAGGGCCGCAACGTGGTGCTGGAGCGCTCGTTCGGCGCCCCGACCGTGACCAAGGATGGTGTCTCCGTCGCCAAGGAAATCGAACTGAAGGACAAGTTCGAGAACATGGGCGCGCAGATGGTCAAGGAAGTCGCTTCCAAGACCTCGGACATCGCCGGTGACGGCACCACCACCGCCACCGTGCTGGCCCAGTCGATCGTGCGCGAAGGCATGAAGTTCGTCGCCGCCGGCATGAACCCGATGGACCTGAAGCGCGGCATCGACAAGGCCGTCATCGCCACCATCGACGAGCTGAAGAAGCTGTCGAAGCCCTGCTCGACCAACAAGGAAATCGCCCAGGTCGGCTCGATCTCGGCCAACTCCGACAGCGACATTGGCGACATCATCGCTAACGCGATGGACAAGGTCGGCAAGGAAGGCGTCATCACCGTCGAAGACGGCAAGTCGCTGCAGAACGAACTCGACGTCGTCGAAGGCATGCAGTTCGACCGCGGCTACCTGTCGCCCTACTTCATCAACAACCCGGACAAGCAGGTTGCGATCCTCGACAACCCCTTCGTCCTGCTGTTCGACAAGAAGATCTCGAACATCCGTGACCTGCTGCCGGTGCTGGAGCAAGTCGCCAAGGCCGGCCGTCCGCTGCTGATCATCGCCGAAGACGTCGAAGGCGAAGCCCTGGCCACCCTGGTGGTGAACAACATCCGCGGCATCCTGAAGACCTGCGCCGTCAAGGCCCCGGGCTTCGGCGACCGTCGCAAGGCCATGCTGGAAGACATCGCCATCCTGACCGGCGGCCAGGTCATCGCCGAGGAAGTCGGCCTGACGCTGGAGAAGGCCACCCTGGAAGATCTGGGCCAGGCCAAGCGCATCGAAGTCGGCAAGGAAAACACCATCATCATCGACGGTGCTGGCCAGGCCGAGCGCATCGAAGCCCGCGTCAAGCAGATCCGCGTGCAGATCGAGGAAGCGACCTCCGATTACGACCGCGAGAAGCTGCAGGAACGCGTGGCCAAGCTGGCCGGCGGCGTGGCCGTGATCAAGGTCGGTGCCGCGACCGAAGTCGAAATGAAGGAAAAGAAGGCCCGCGTCGAAGACGCCCTGCACGCCACCCGCGCTGCAGTGGAAGAGGGCATCGTCCCGGGCGGCGGTGTTGCGCTGCTGCGTGCCCGCGCCAACCTGGGCGGCCTGAAGGGCGACAACCACGACCAGGACGCCGGCATCAAGATCGTGCTGCGCGCCATGGAGCAGCCGCTGCGCGAGATCGTCGCCAACGCCGGTGACGAAGCCTCGGTGGTGGTCAACAAGGTCGTCGAGGGTTCGGGCAACTTCGGCTACAACGCTGCGACCGGCGAGTACGGCGACATGGTCGAGATGGGCGTGCTGGACCCGACCAAGGTCACCCGCACCGCGCTGCAGAACGCCGCGTCCGTCGCCGGCCTGATGCTCACCACCGACTGCATGGTCGGCGAGCTCGCCGAAGACAAGCCGGCCGGCGGCATGCCGGGCATGGGCGGCATGGGTGGTATGGGCGGCATGGACATGGGCATGTAATGCCCGGTCCGCAGCCCCGGTTCATCGGGGCTGCACTGGCTTCAAGACAAAAGCCTCGCGCAAGCGGGGCTTTTGTCGTTTACGCGACGCGTGTTGGTCCTCGGTGGGCCGCGCGCAGCGATCACGGAAGGCTGCGCAAACCGTGGGATAATCTTCGGAACTTGGGACGATCGACGACCTCGCCCGGCACGTGATCTGCGCAGGGAAAGAGGCAAGGGCGGTCGGAGAAAAGTCGGCAGGGAGCGGCGACGGCTTGAGCAGGCCGCTCCCTGAAGCGCGCAAGCCGTGCTGGCGCGCTTCCGATGACCGAGCAAAAGGAGAACAGCGGGACCGATGCTAGGCGCGACCGCTTACACGTAACTTACATCCGGAATTTCATGCGCATTCTTCTCGCCGAAGATGACCCAGTGATCGCCGACGGCATTGGTCGTGCCCTCAAGCGCAGCGGATATGCGGTAGATCACGTGGATAACGGCGTCGAGGCCGATGCGGCGCTGGCCTCGCAGCCTTACGATCTGCTCATTCTCGACCTCGGCATGCCGCGCCTGGGGGGCATCGAGGTGCTCAAGCGGCTGCGCGCGCGCAAGTCGGCGCTGCCGGTGCTGATCCTGACTGCGCAGGACGGCGTCGATGACCGGGTGCGAGGTCTCGATGCCGGGGCCGACGACTACATGACCAAGCCCTTTGCGCTGCCGGAGCTCGAGGCGCGGGTGCGGGCGCTGACGCGCCGCGGCACCGGGCAGGCGCGTTGCCTGGAGCTGGGACGGCTGTCCTACGACCAGGCTGACCGCGTGGTGAAGGTGGATGGACAGGTGCTGGAGCTGTCCGCGCGTGAGATCGGGCTGCTGGAGGTCTTCCTGCTGCGTGTCGGGCGCCTCGTCAGCAAGGATCAGTTGGTGGACCATCTGTGCGGATGGGGCGAAGAGGTCTCGAGCAATGCCATCGAGGTGTATGTCCATCGCCTGCGCAAGAAGCTGGAGGCCAGTGGGGTGCGGATCGTGACCGTTCGCGGGCTGGGGTACTGCCTGGAAAACTCGGATGCGGTCCCGGCGACGAAAGCCTGAGAAGGTGGCGCCCGGCGCCAGGCGCACCGGGCCGCCGAATTCGCTCTTCGGCGAGATCCTCGACTGGATGCTCGCGCCGCTGCTGTTCCTGTGGCCGATCTCGATCATCGTCACCCACAACGTCGCCGACAACATCGCGAACCAGCCTTACGATCTTGCACTGGCCGACAGCGTGCGTGCGCTTTCGCGCCTGGTGACGCTCGCCGACGGCCAGGTCGTCGTGCATTTCCCGGCACCGCCGCGGGCGCTGTTCCGTGCCGACCAGGACGACGTGCTGTACTTTCAGGTGGCGGACGAGCAGGGCGTGACACTGACTGGCGACCCGGAGATTCCGCGACCGCAGCAGTTGGTCAGTCCGGTGGGCGAGGAGGTGCTGTTCCGCGACGAGATCATCCACGGTGAGGAGACGCGTGTTGCCTATCGTCTGCTGCGTCCGGGTGAGGGTGACGCATCGCCCCTGGTGCTGGTGCAGGTGGCCGAAACGCGCAACAAGCGCAGCGACCTCGCGTCGCGCGTCGTGACCGGGGTGTTGCTGCCGCAGTTCGCGATCATCCCGCTTGCGGTGGTGCTGGTATGGGTGGGCCTGTCGCGCGGCATCGCGCCGCTGAACCGCTTGCAGAGCCTGATCCGCCGCCGGCGTCCGACCGATCTGTCGCCCGTCCCGCCGGCCAGCGTGCCCGAGGAGGTGCGTCCGCTGATCATCGCCTTCAACGACATGATGGCGCGGCTGGAGGAGAACCTCCAGGCGCAGCAGCGCTTCATCGCCGACGCCGCGCACCAGATGCGCACGCCGCTGACCGGCCTGAAGATGCAGACCGATCTTGCGCTGCATGAGACCGATCCCGAGCAGTTGCGGCAGTCGCTTGCCCATATTGCCGAGAGCACGGACCGTGCCGCCCACCTCATCAACCAGTTGCTGTCACTGGCGCGGGCCGAGGCGAGCTTTGAAAAGCTGTACGCGGTCGAGCCGGTGGATCTGGGTGCGGTGGTGCGCGAGGTGGCGCTGGAGTTGTTCCCACGCGCGCAGACCAAGAGCATCGATCTCGGCGCGGAGGGCGGCGAAGGCGAACTGCTCGTCGAAGGCAATGCGGTGCTGTTGCGCGAACTGGTGAAGAACCTGGTGGACAACGCGATCAAATACACGCCGCGCGGTGGCCATGTCACCGTACGCACGCGCTTCGCAGGTTCTCCGGTGCTGGAGATCGAGGACTCCGGTCTCGGGATTCCGGATGCCGACCGCGAGCGCGTGTTCGAACGCTTCTACCGTGTGCTCGGCAGCGGTGTGGACGGGTCTGGGCTCGGCTTGCCGATCGTGCGCGAGATTGCGGAGTTGCACCGCGCGACCGTCACGTTGGATGCCAACCCGGCGGGGCAGGGCACCCTGGCGCGCGTGGTGTTCCCGCGCTCCCATCTGCAGCTGCCGCCGGCGGTGCAGGGCGATGTCTATCCCCTGGGTTGATGCGTTCAGCTGGCGTTAAGATTGCGTTAAGTATTTGTTATTAAAAGATATTTTTATGAGCACGTAAGCCGAATGTAAGTCTTCGACCCTACCTTGTGCCGGACTGGGCGCCTGCCCGGCCGGTTCACTAAAGGCGAGGAGGGGAAACATGGAAGACGATCTGGTGAAGAAAATCACCGCCAATCCGAAATACCAGAAGCTCGTGGGGGTTCGCACGTCCTACGGCTGGCTGCTGACGATCATCATGCTGGTCGTGTACTACGGCTACATCGCGGTGATCGCGTTCAGCAAGGAGTCGCTGGCCGTCCGGCTCGGCGAGGGAGTGATGACCGTCGGCATTCCTGTCGGCCTGGGCGTCATCGCGTTCACCGTCATCATCACCGGCATCTACGTGCGCCGCGCGAACTCCGAGTTCGATGCGCTGACCGCCGATATCGTCAAGGAGAGCGGCAAATGAACGCTCATCTCGCACGTATCGCCACGGGCCTGGCGCTGGCTGCACTGTCCGCCGTTGCGCTCGCCGCCGGAGGCGACCTCGGCCAGGCCGAGAAGCAGGCGACGAACTGGACCGCGATCATCATGTTCGGGGTGTTCGTCATGGGCACCTTGTACATCACCAAGTGGGCTGCGGCGAAGACCAAGTCGGCGGCGGACTTCTACACGGCCGGCGGCGGCATCACCGGCTTCCAGAACGGGCTCGCGATCGCCGGCGACTACATGTCGGCCGCGTCCTTCCTCGGCATCTCGGCGGCGGTGATGATCAGCGGCTACGACGGCCTGATCTACTCCATCGGCTTCCTGGTCGGCTGGCCGGTGATCACCTTCCTGATGGCGGAGAAGCTGCGCAACCTCGGCAAGTTCACCTTCGCCGACGTCGCCGCCTACCGCTTCAAGCAGACGCCGATCCGCGCCTTCGCGGCCTCGGGTACGCTGGTCGTGGTGGCCTTCTACCTGATCGCGCAGATGGTTGGCGCGGGCCAGCTCATCAAGCTGCTGTTCGGGCTCGAGTACTGGATGGCGGTCGTGATCGTCGGTGCGCTGATGATGGTGTATGTGCTGTTCGGCGGCATGACGGCGACGACCTGGGTGCAGATCATCAAGGCCTGCCTGCTGCTGGGCGGCGCCTCCTTCATGGCCTTCATGGTCCTGCTTGCCTACGGCTTCTCGCCCGAGGCGCTGTTCGCCGACGCGGTGCGCATCAAGACCGAGGGCGCGATCGCCGGAGGCAAGACGGCAGAGGAGGCCGGACTGCTCGGCCAGGCCATCATGGGACCGGGTTCCTTCATCAAGGACCCGATCTCGGCCATCTCCTTCGGCATGGCGCTGATGTTCGGCACCGCGGGCCTGCCGCACGTGCTGATGCGTTTCTTCACCGTGCCGGACGCCAAGGAGGCGCGCAAGTCGGTGTTCTGGGCGACGACCTGGATCGGCTACTTCTACATCCTGACCTTCATCATCGGCTTCGGTGCGATCGTGCTGGTGTCCACCAACCCCAGCTTCCTCGATGCCAAGGGTGGCCTGATGGGCGGTGGCAACATGGCGGCGATCCACCTGGCGAACGCGGTCGGCGGCAACGTCTTCCTCGGCTTCATCTCGGCGGTCGCCTTCGCCACCATTCTGGCGGTGGTTGCCGGCCTGACGCTCTCCGGCGCCTCGGCGGTGTCGCATGACCTGTACGCCACGGTGTTCAAGCAGGGCAAGGCCGACTCGGCGGCCGAGCTGAAGGTGTCGCGCATCACCACGCTGGTGCTGGGCTTCGTTGCCGTCATCCTGGGCATCGCGTTCGAGAAGCAGAACATCGCCTTCATGGTGTCGCTGGCCTTCGCGATCGCCGCTTCGGCCAACTTCCCGGTGCTGTTCATGTCGGTGCTGTGGAAGGATTGCACGACGCGTGGCGCGACCATCGGTGGCTTCATCGGCCTCATCACCGCGGTGGCGCTCACGATCGTGTCGCCGTCGGTGTGGGAGGCCACGCTGGGCAATCCGAAGGGGTCGGCGCTGTTCCCCTACACCTCGCCCGCGCTGTTCTCGATGGCGGCCGGCTTCATCGGCATCTGGCTGTTCTCGATTCTCGACGGCAGCGCGCGTGCCCGTGAGGACCGCGCCGGTTATCTCGCGCAGCGGGTGCGTGCGGAAACCGGCATCGGCGCCGCGGCGGCATCGAGCCACTGAGTCGCGTCCCCGGCCCGTTCCCGAAGCGGGAAGGGCCAAGGGCCTGCGGCCGGACAGGGGGCGGTGAGCGAGGGCTCACCGCCCCCTGTCGTTGGAGGCGGGCAGGCTGACGCGAACGACCGTGCCATGCCCGTGAGCGCCGCCGGCGAGGGTGATGTGGCCGCCGTGGCAGTGCACGATCTCGCGCGCGATCGGTAGCCCGAGCCCGCTGCCACCCACGGTCGTGCCGGTGTGGCGATAGAAACGCTCGAAGACTTGCGCGCGTACGGATTCGGGGATGCCCGGTCCGGTGTCCGCGACCTCGATCTCGATGTGACGACCGTCGGCTGCCTGGCTGCAATGGAGGGTCACGCTGCCGCCGGCTGGCGTGTACTTCAATGCGTTGTCCATCAGGTTGGAGATCAGCTCCTGCAGCAGGGTAGGGTCGCCGACGAGACTCACCGCCTCGCGCTGGATGCCGAGATCGATGCCGCGGCGGTCGGCGACTTCCAGCCAGCCTTCGACCAGATCGTCGATCAGTGGCGCCAGTTCGACCGGCGTGGCGTCCGCGAGCATGCGACCGCCGGACTCGGCGCGCGCCAGCGCCAGCAGCTGGTTCGCCAGCCGGGTGACGCGATCGACCGAACTCCGCAGGCGGGCCCGCGCGGTCTCGTCCAGTGGCCGGGCTTCGAGCAGCTCGAGCTGCATCTGCAATCCGGCCAGCGGCGTGCGCAACTGGTGCGCTGCGTCCTGCAGGAATTCGCGCTGCCGGGCGCTGGCCTTGCGCAGGCGTTCGAACAAGGCATTGAGTGCGCCGACCACTTCGCGGATCTCGTCCGGTACGGCGGCGAGGTCAATCGCGGACAGGTCGGTGCCGGCGCGTCTGCGTAACGAGGCGGCCAGGCGTTGCAGCGGGGCAAGGCCGGAGGGGATGCCGAAGCGCGCGGCGACGGCAGCGGCGAGCGCCAGCAGTACGCTGGCCGAGACGAAGCCCAGCAGCAGCCGATCCATCGCGTCCCGGCGCTTGTGCAGGGTCTCTCCGACCGTGACGTAGATGCCGCCGTCGCCCACGCTTCGGTACAGGCGCACGGCGCGCACCGGTTCGCCCCGATATTCCAGCTCGCGAAACACCGCTGTCCGCGGGGGCTTCGGCGGCTGGGTGTTCGCGCCGGCCGCGGGCTCGGCCTGGTAAGGGATCGGCAAGGTCGAGGCCGGATCAAGGTCGTCCAGGATGGGGAAGTCGGCATCCCCGCCCAGCACGCGGTTCCGTTCGTCGCGCACCCGGAAGAAGATCTCGTCCTGGGTGTCGGTTCGTAGCATGCGTTCGGCTTCGGCCGGGAGGTCCAGCTCGGGCCAATTGCCGATCGGGTGGACATGGCTGGCGACGCCGTGCGCGAGGTTGAGCAGGTTCTGGTCGTACGCGCTGTTGACGACACTCTTGGCCGTGCCGTAGGCCACGGCACCTGCGGCGAGCATCAGCAGCGTGGTCGGGCCGGCAAGCGCCTGCAGCAGGTTGCGGCGAAGGCTAGGCTGCACCGTCGCGTCGATCCTTCAGTCGTTCGAGGCGATAGCCGAAGCCGCGCACCGTGCGGATCAGGAGCCCTGCCGCCTCAAGCCGGGGACGGAGACGCGACACGTACACTTCCAGCGCGTTGCCGCTACCGTCGCCCTGCAGGCGTTCCCGTGCCACCGTGCGCCCGTCGGCGCGCACGAGGGCTTCGAGGATGTCCCATTCGCGCCCAGTCAGCGCCAGGGCCTCGCCGTCGAGCTCCGCCAGTCGTCCTTCGGCGTCCAGCAACAGCGGACCAAAGCTCAGCGGCGGCGCACCCGTGGCGCCCCCTCGTCGCTGCACGGCGCGCATGCGTGCGGTCAGTTCCGCGAGCTGGAAGGGCTTAACGAGATAGTCGTCCGCGCCGAGATCGAGTCCGTAGATCCGGTCGTCGAGTGCGTCGCGCGCGGTGATCAGGATCGCCGGAAGCCGCTGGCCACGACTGCGAATCCGGCGCACGACCTCGTAGCCCCCGAGTCCGGGCAGCCCGACGTCGACCAGCACGAAGTCGAAGCCCTCGTCCTGCAGGCGCCGGTCGGCGGCGAGGCCGTCCACCTCGTGGCAGACTTCGTCCCCCTGGCCGCGCAGGAATTCAGTGATTCCGCCCGCCAGGGTCGGGTCGTCTTCAACCAGCAGTACGCGCATCTTGTCCTCTATCGACCGGGCCCTCGGTCCGTGCGAACGACATCGTAGCGCGCAGCGGGCGGGGCTGTGTGGCCGGCCGCACAGTTTGAGCCGGGGCGGGCGCGGCATGGAAGAAAGTGAAAAATTTATCTTGACGGAGCCTTCGTTCGGGCTATAATGCGGACCTCTTCGGCCAGGTAGCTCAGTTGGTAGAGCAGCGGATTGAAAATCCGCGTGTCGGCGGTTCGATTCCGTCCCTGGCCACCAAGAATTTCGCGAACGGGTCGACCATGTGTCGGCCCGTTTTGCTTTCAGCTGTCCAATCGTCGTTAGAAAGTGGCTGATTCCGCTCAAGTTTTGGGCGGAAACCGCGATGCTATAATCCGCGGCATCGCGTCGCAGTGCGCCGACTTAGCCAGATCTCGAATGCAGCTTTACGCCCTCGGCCTGAATCACCACACGGCACCGCTCGCCATCCGCGAACGCGTTGCGTTCCAGCCTGAGCGGCTGGGTCAGGCCCTGCACGATCTGACGCATGCGGATTCGGTACGCGAAGCTGCGATCCTGTCGACCTGCAACCGCACCGAGTTGTATTTCGCCGCCGAGCAGCCGCAGCATGCGGCCGACTGGCTGGCACGCTTCCATCAGGTTCCGCTCAACGACGTTTCGCCCTACCTGTACGCCTATCCGCAGCGCGATGCCGTGCGGCACGTCTTCAGGGTCGCCAGTGGGCTCGACTCGATGGTGATCGGCGAGCCGCAGATCCTCGGCCAGGTCAAGGATGCCGTGCGTCACGCCGAAGAGGCGGGCACGATGGGCACGCTGCTGCACAAGCTGTTCCAGAACACCTTTGCGGTGGCGAAGGAAGTTCGCTCCACGACCGCGATCGGCGCCAACACCGTGTCGATGGCCGCTGCCGCGGTGCATCTGACCGAGCGCATCTTCGAAAGTGTGGCCGACCAGCATGTGCTGTTCATCGGCGCTGGCGAAATGATCGAGTTGTGTGCCGCGCACTTCGCCGGCGCGCAGCCGAAGTCGATGACGGTGGCCAATCGCACGGCCGAGCGTGCGCTGGTCCTCGCGCAGCGCTTCGGGGCGCAGACCATGCGCATCGATCAGATCGGCGAAATGCTGCCGCGCTTCGATGTGGTCGTCTCCTGTACGGCCGCGCCCCTGCCCATCGTCGGGCTCGGCATGGCCGAACGCGCCGTCAAGGCTCGCCGGCACCGGCCGATGGTGATGGTGGACCTCGCCGTGCCGCGCGACATCGAGCCCGAGATCGCCGCGCTCGACGACGTCTTCCTCTACACGGTCGACGATCTCGCCCAGGTCGTCGAGGCTGGCATGGAGTCCCGCCAGCAGGCGGTGATCGAGGCCGAGCAGATCATCGACACGCGCGTCGACGGTTTCCTGCACTGGATGGCCGGCCGCGTCACGGTGCCCGCGATCCGTGCGCTGCGCGACCACGCCGAAACGCTGCGACAGGCCGAGCTCGAGCGTGCCATGCGCCTGCTTGCCAAGGGCGAGAACCCGCAAAAGGTGCTCGAAGCGCTGTCGCACGGACTCACCAACAAGCTGATGCACGGGCCGACCCGCTACCTCAACCAGGCGGAAGGCGAGCACAAGGCCGAAGTCGGCCAGCTCGTGCACCAGCTCTTCAACCTCCCGCGCCAGGGCTAGCCCCGGCCGACCGCCGTGCCCGCCTGCGGCGCTGCGGCAGCTCACCATTCATCCATGAAACAGAGCATTCGCGACAAACTCGAGCATCTCGCCGCGCGCCTTCAGGAACTCGACCGTACCCTCGCGGCCGAGGAGTCCGCTCGCGACATGAACGCCTTCCGCGACTTGTCGCGCGAGCGCGCCGAGATCGAGCCGGTCGTCCTGCTCTATGCCGCTTACACCCAGGCCGAGGCTGACTGTGCCACGGCGCGCGAACTGCTGGGCGACCCGGAGATGCGTGAGTTGGGCGAGCTCGAACTGGTGGCGGGCGAAGCGCGGATCGCCGAACTGGAGGAGGCGTTGCAGCGTGCCCTCCTGCCGCGTGATCCCAACGACGAGCGCAACCTCTTCCTCGAGATCCGCGCCGGCACGGGCGGCGACGAGGCGGCCCTGTTTGCCGGCGACCTGCTGCGCATGTATACCCGCTACGCCGAGCGCCAGCGCTGGAAGGTGGAGATCGTGTCGGCCAGCGACTCCGATCTCGGTGGTTACAAGGAGGTGATCGCCCGCATCGTCGGTAATGGCGCGTATTCGAAGCTCAAGTTCGAGTCCGGTGGGCACCGGGTGCAGCGCGTGCCGGTGACCGAGACGCAGGGTCGAATCCACACCTCGGCGTGCACCGTGGCCGTGCTGCCCGAGGCTGACGAGGTCGCCGCGGTCGACATCAACCCGGCCGACCTGCGCATCGACACCTTCCGTGCTTCGGGCGCGGGCGGGCAGCACATCAACAAGACCGACTCCGCGGTGCGCATCACCCACATCCCGACTGGCATCGTGGTCGAATGCCAGGACGATCGCTCGCAGCACCGCAACAAGGCGCAGGCCATGTCGGTGCTGGCGGCGCGCCTGTACGACGCGAAGGTGCGGGCGCAGCAGAGCGCGGAGGCCGCGCAGCGCAAGAGTCTGGTCGGCAGCGGCGACCGGTCGGAGCGCATCCGTACCTACAACTTTCCGCAGGGGCGGATCACCGACCATCGCATCAATCTCACCCTGTACAAGCTCGAGGCCGTCATGCAAGGCGAACTCGATGAGCTCGTCGCCGCGCTGACCCTGGAGCATCAGGCCGATTTGCTCGCGGCGCTGGCGGACGAATGATGACGGAACGGACGCCGACGAGCGCGCCCGACAGCGTCGATATCGCCGGTGCGCTGGCCTGGGCGAGGACGCAGATCGATCTGATGGATGCGCGCGTGCTGCTGCGCCACGTGTTGCAGTGTCCGGCTGCGCGGCTGGTGGCCTGGCCGGAGCAGCGCCTGGCGGGCGAGGATTGGGCGGCCTATCGCGAACTGGTTGAACGCCGTCTGGCGGGCGAGCCGGTCGCGTATCTGACCGGAGAGCGCGAGTTCTTCGGCCGCGAATTCATCGTCACGCCGGCGGTGCTGATTCCGCGTCCCGATACCGAACTGCTGGTCGAACTGGCTCTTGCCCATGTTTCCGGCCGCAAGGGGGCGCGCGTGCTGGACATGGGCACTGGCAGCGGTGCGCTGGCGATCACGCTGGCGCTCGAGCTCGATGCGCCGGACGTGACCGCGCTGGACCGGTCGCGTGAGGCACTGTGGGTGGCGATGGCCAACGCCGCGCGACTCGGGGCGAGCGTGTCCTTCGTGCAGAGCGACTGGTTCTCCGCGTTGGGCGAGGAGCGCTTCGATCTGATCGTCGCCAACCCGCCCTACATCGCCGCGGCCGACCCGCACCTGGAGCAGGGCGACGTGCGCTTCGAGCCACCTGGAGCGCTGACGGCAGGGCCGAGCGGTCTCGATGATCTGGAGGAGATCGTCATGCAGGCGCCGTCGCGGCTGGAAGACGACGGCTGGCTGTTCCTCGAGCATGGTTACGACCAGGCGGCTGCGGTGCGCAGCCTGCTGGCCGATACCGGCTTCGCAGCGATCGCCTCGTGGAAGGACATTGCCGGTATCGAGCGTGTCTCGGGCGGGCGCTGGCTCGGCCGCGACTGACCTGCCACCGAGTTGTCGATATTGACGCACTCGTGTTGCGTTACTAGAATTACCCGACTATTAAACTCAACTTTTCAGGCCCCAACCATCATGAGCATCGAAGACGTCATCCGCGACCAGGTCACCAGCAACGACGTGGTCCTCTACATGAAGGGTTCGCCCCAGTTCCCGCAGTGCGGCTTCTCGTCTGCCGCCGTGCAGATCCTGAAAGCCTGTGGCGTGAAGGAAGTGCTGGCCGTCAACGTGCTTGCCGACAACGACATCCGCCAGGGCATCAAGGAGTATTCCAGCTGGCCGACCATCCCCCAGCTCTACATCAAGGGCGAGTTCGTCGGCGGCAGCGACATCATGCGCGAGATGTACGACAGCGGTGAACTGCAGCAGATGCTGAAGGATGCGGGCGTCGTCGACGCCGCCTGAATTTGATCCGCCGGTAGGGCGCAGGCGGTTTCGTGCCGCGTCCGGTATTGATGGAAAACCAGCCTCAGGGCTGGTTTTCTGCATTTTGTGCGGGTGTGTGGGTAAAGCGCTCGCGCAGACGCACTGTCGCCTTCCGGGCGAGGTGTGGCAGCAGCATGGACGGCGGCATGCGTTGCAGGTGGTAGCGTGCCAGCATGGCCAGCCGTGCGACGCGTACGGATGCGGGTGGCGGATGGTCGGGGTCGGGCGGCAACATGACCAGCGGGACCAGCCGGTCCATCAGTCTGCGTGCCAGGGCGGACGGGGCGGGCAGAGCGGTCAGCGCACTCTGCGGCAGGGGGGTCTCCATCCATGCATGAGCGAAGTGCAGGCCGTACCAAAGCGGACGCTGCAGACCCAGTTGTCCGGCACGTCCGACCAGTCGCGTCCAGAAGCCGTGCTGTGTGGCCGCCGCGCGCACGAGTCCGTCGATATCGACCACTTCACGCACCCTGAGGGCGAGGTCGCCGTCCTGGAAACAGTGCACGCAGGCATGCAGCACCTGGTCCTCTGCCGACAGGGTACGGAATGGGGAGTCCGCCAGCGGCACGCTGGCGTCGAACAGCGGCGCCGGGTCGAAATGCAGGCTTCCGGTGACGGGCGTTATCGCGTGATGCAGGTCGACCTCGAGGAAGCGCCCCGGGAAGCGCATGGGCGGGGTCTCGTGGCTCCAGTCCCGGTAATAGCGCTCGTCATACGGATCGAGCTGGGCCGGTACCCACCCCGCCGCCCGCAAGCCTTGCTCCATGGTCCGCAGGTGTTCGCGCGGAACGAGCAGGTCGACATCGGAGACGAAACGTCCGTGCCCGACACGCTGGTTCTGAAGGGCATAGGCGCCGCCTTTCAGGACCAGCACGGGGAACGACCCATCGCATAGCGCCGCGAGCGCGGCGAGTTCTGCCCGCAGCATCTGGTTGTTGAAGGCGCAGACCCGTTCGGCCGAGAGCAGGTGACGCCGGACCGGCGCCGGCACCGTGGGGTTGTCCCGGTTGGCCGCAGCCAGCCTTCCATGCAGCGCAGTCATGCGCGCCAACCGCAGCAGGCGTTCCCAGGTGGCGCTGTCGGTGTCCAGGGGTTCGCTCAGTGCGCGCAGGAGCAACTGAAGCTCGCGGGAGAGGGGTGGCGTCATGCGTGTTCCGCGAACAAGGTGTCGATGTGCGCGATCGCAGTGGACAGGTGGCCGTACTCAAGCTCGAAGGCGCGTGTCGTGCGGGCAAGGCGCACCACGGCATCGAAACCGACCGCGCCGAGCGTGCGGTAGTTGAAGCTGTTCAATCCCAGCCGCATGGCGGTATTGGCGGCGTCCAGCGGCGTACATTTCAGCGTGCCACCGTCGCGGTATCGCGGAAAGATGACCAGCCGCGGGCGAGCGTGGCGGTGGCGCTCGACAATGCTGTCGCGCAGTGGAACAAAGTGGGCCACATCGCCTTTTCGCGTTCCGGGAAAGACGGGTCCAAGCCTGGCCTGCGGGTGCGCGCCGATGATGGCGATGGAGCGGTTCTTGAGCGCGGCGGGTTTGAGCAGCGGCAGCAGATTGCCACTGTCCGGGTCCAGCACACCGAACTCGTCCGACATAAAACGCCAGCCGGCGAGATGCAGCGCGCAGGTCAGCGTGCTTTTCCCTGAGCCGGGTGCTGCGGGCAGGATCAGGGCGCGGTCGTCCCGCGCGACCACCCCTGCGTGCAGCAGCAGATAGGCGTTGAGACGTTGCGCCAGCAGCCAGTTGCTTCCCCACTCGAAAAGCGGCAGCGCGCTACGCATCGGGTAGGGTTCAAAAGGGCACGTCGCCTCGGACCACAGCGAAACCCGGCCTTTCCAGAACCGCATTCCCTTGCTCGGGAGCAGGCTCACGCGGACATCGGCAAAGCTGAGCGGATCTCCGTCGCCGTGATGTTGATAGACCAAGTCGAGGTGGGCGTTGAAGTCGTTCAGCGGGGAGTTGACTGCAACGCGGGCTGCACCGAGGTCGATCAACCGATAGGCGGACGGGGTCACTCGGGCTGGCCTTTGGTCGTGGAGCGACCCGGCAGGGTGGCCAAGGCATGAGCCAGTCGTTCCAAGCCCGGTGGCCAGCCGCCTGCTGCTTCGACATCCTGAAGGAAAGCCTCGAAGTGGTCTGATTCGATTGCGCGTGCAGCTTCACGCAGCACCTCGACGGCGCCGTCGCTGAGAAGGTGCGTGTCCCACCACTGCGGGTCCAGAAAAACAAACTGCCCGTCGAGCAACGGGCAGTGAGCGTTCATCCAGTCACGGGGGCTGTCTGGAAACGGCATCAGGTATCGGGTCAGCCACCGAAGGTGAAGTTGCCGGCGGCGCCCGGATTGACCGAAGCGAGGCAGGACTGAGCAGCAGGCGTGGCGCCGGGTTCAGCGAGTTGTTCGCTTGGGTAGGTCGAGACTAAAGCGCCGCTATCGTCAAAATAAGCGAGCACCCAGGCGTCCTTTGGATAGCCATTTTGATTCTTTGCGAGGCTTGCGCCGACCACCTCGACATCGGGCGCAGACGTCTTGTAGATCTTCCCGCCAGCCTCGAATGCGTCGAAAGCTGGGCCCTTCTTTAATAAATCATAGCGCCTGACGTCAACCCGTAGCCAACCCCAGTTCGTCTTAGCTTGAGTGGGTTTCGGCTCAATCATGGTGAACTGCGCCGTGCCTGCGGGGGGACCGCCGGACGCCAGATCCCTCACCTTGGCGACGCATGAAATCGACGCTGCGGCTGCGTTGCCACCATAGCCGAGCGTGACCACCGTCGATGCACCGAGCACACTCTTGAGCAAGCGCCGTCGTGTTTCGGACGAGTTGTTTTGCGGTGTCTTGCTCATGATTCTTTAACCTTGAGATCGTTGGCGCCAATCGAATTATAGCCATTTAGGCGCGGACGGAATTCGTATGCTTGTACAGCCGTAGCAAATTTCACGCCGGAGTGAAAGTCGCGAGTTAAACAATTGCCTCTTAAGGGGTTTTTCTGCGGCAGATTGTTCCTTTGGCATGCGACTGTAAGATTATCCGACAGTCCTTTTGCTGCTTTGCCGTCACGGCCTCAAGCCGGTCGCCGCCCCAATTCCTCATTCAGTCGTGTCGCCAACCGCGTCGCCTCCCGCAGACAGCCTCGCCCGAACAGGTTCATGTGATTAAGTATGTGATACAGGCTGTATAGCAGTTTTCTCTTTTCGTAATCGTCCTGCATCGGCCACGCCTTGCGGTACTCGGCGTAGAAGCTGCCCGGGAAGCCGCCGAAAAGCTCGCTCATCGCCAGATCGGATTCGCGGTCGCCGTAATGAACCGCAGGGTCGAAGATCGCGGGTGTGCCATCCTCGAGGACGGCTGCGTTCCCGTGCCACAGGTCGCCATGCAGCAGGCTCTCGGTCGGGCGATAGTCGAGGAAGAGGGCGGGTACGCGCTCGAACAGGCGCTCGCCCTGTTTCTGGAGCTCGCCGCTGAAGCCATGCTGACGGGCGAGCGCGAACTGGGGGCGAAGTCGGTGTTCGACGAAGAACCGCGCCCAGTTGTCCGCCGGCGTGTTGCGCTGCGGCGTGCTGCCGATGAAGTTGTCGCGGCGCCAGCCAAAGTGCGCGCCGCGCGTGCGGTGCAACCGGACGAGGGCGTCGGCGAAGCGTCCGCCCTCGTCGGCCGAGTGAAGAGGCCGGAGCGTAAGGTGCTCCAGCACGAGGAAGGCGTGTGCGTCGTCAGCGCCACAGGCGATCGGGGTTGGCGTGCGGAAGCCGTCCGCTGCGGCGAGCGCGAGCAGCCCGTCGACTTCGGCTTCGAACATCGGCAGTCGTGCGGCATTGCCCAGCTTGACGAAGAAGCGTTCGCAGTGACCCGTGACGACGACGGCTTCGTGGATGCATCCGCCGCTGACGGGGGCGATGTCGCGGATGCTGAACTGGTTCCCGACGCGCTGACGAATGGCGTGCTCGATGAGCGGAAGCGCAGGGTGGCTCATAGGTTGCTGATGCGGGCAGTGGCGAGTGACAGGCGGGTCGCCAGGACTTCGAGGAAGGCCTTGTAGAGGCGCATGCGGCAGGTGTCGCTGGCGCGGCGTAGTGCGTGGGCGCGAATCGTGATGAGGCTGACTTCGGTGGCGGCCTCCACTGATGCGGACCGCACGCCCCCAGCCGCGGAGAAGACGGCGACTTCGCCAAAGCACTCGCCTGCCGTCAGGATGTTGAGCAGGTGGCCGCGGCGCTTGACGTGGGCCTCGCCCTCGAGGATGAAGCTGAAGGAGTCGCCGCCTTCGTCCTCGCGCATGATCAGGGTGCCGGGCTGGACGCGGCCGAACTGGCTCAGGCCGATGACCTCCCACAGTTCGGCATCGGCGAACTCACGGAAGAAGTGCATCGTGCGCAGGGCTTCGAACTTCTCGGTGTCCGGTATCGAACCGCGCGTGATCTCGACGCTGTGGTTGCGGAAGGCGAGGGCGAGGTCGTGCGAGAACTCGGCCCAGCTCTGGTAGCGGTGTTCGACGTCGCGTTCGGTGGCACGTCGCACGATGGTGTCGAGGGCCTCGGGCACTTCCGGGCGCAGCTCGGAGGGCTTGGGCGGGGTGTCGTTGGCGATGCGGTAGAGCAGGGTGTAGTTGTTGTCGCTCTCGAACGGCAGGCGCCCGGTCAGCAGCTCGAACATGACCACGCCGAGCGAGTAGATGTCGGTGCGATGGTCGAGCGGCACTTCACGCACCTGCTGCGGCGACATGTAGGCCGGCGAACCGACGCCGGCGATCTGCGTGGTTTCCTGGGCGGTGTGCAGGGCGGCGCCGAAGTCGGAGACGCGGATGTCGCTACCTTCGGGGGTCATCAGCAGGATGTTGGCCGGCTTGATGTCGCGATGCGTGATGCCCTGGTGAAAGGCGTAGTCCAGTGCCCGGCTGGCCTTGAAGATGATCTCGATCACGCGTTCGAAGGCCGCGAGCGAGCTTGGGCGTGTCAGTCGTTCGAGCGTGCCACCCGGGACGTAGTCCATGACCACGTAGGCGTTGTGATCGTCCACCACTGCGTCGTGGGTCTGCACGATATGCGGATGGTGCAGCCGCCCGGAGAAGGCGGCTTCGTTCAGGAACAGCTGACGATGCAGCCGGCCGCGCTCCCGGTCACGCAGGATCTCGGGGCGCAGCTGCTTGATGGCCACTTCGCGCAGGTTGAAGGGGTCCCAGGCCAGATAGACGACACTGGTGGCCCCTGCGCCGAGCTGGCGGCGAACCTCGTACTTGCCGATCCGTTCCGCCGCCATGGCGGGGCCCGTCAGGCGATCTGCTGGCGCGCACGCACGATCGCGGCGCGCACCTGTTCGGGTGCGGTGCCGCCGATGTGGCGGCGCGAGGCGAGCGAGCCCTCGACCGTCAGCACGGCGAAGATGTCGTCGCCGAGCCGCTCCGCTGCGCCCGGCACATGCGCCATCGCGATGCGAAGTTCGTCCAGGGAGAACTGCGGCAGGTCGCAGCCCTTGACGTCTGCCGCCCGCACCGCCAGCGCGACTGCCTCGTGCGCGTCGCGGAAGGGCAGGCCCTTCTTGACCAGGTAGTCGGCGAGATCGGTGGCGGTGGCGTAGCCCTGCGTCAGCGCACCGCGCATCGCATCGGCCTTGACCCGGATGCCGGTCACCATGTCGGCGTAGATGCGCAGCGTGTCGATGACGGTGTCCGCGGTGTCGAACAGCGGTTCCTTGTCTTCCTGGTTGTCCTTGTTGTAGGCCAGCGGCTGGCCCTTCATCAGGGTCAGCAGGGCGATCAGACTGCCATTGACGCGACCGGTCTTGCCGCGCACCAGCTCGGGCACGTCCGGGTTCTTCTTCTGCGGCATGATCGAACTGCCGGTGCAGAAGCGGTCGGCGAGGTCGATGAAGCCCACGCGCGGGCTCATCCACAGGATCAGCTCTTCCGACAGGCGCGACAGGTGGGTCATCAGCAGCGCGCTGGCGGCGCAGAACTCGATGGCGAAGTCGCGGTCGCTGACGGCATCGAGCGAGTTGTAGCAGACCTCGTCGAAGCCCAGCTCCGCCGCCACGAACTCGCGGTCGATCGGATAGCTGGTGCCGGCCAGCGCGGCCGAGCCCAGCGGCAGACGGTTGACGCGGCGGCGGCAATCCGCGAAGCGTTCGGCGTCGCGCCGGCTCATTTCGTAGTAGGCCATCAGGTGGTGGCCGAAGGTGACCGGCTGGGCGACCTGCAGGTGGGTGAAGCCGGGCATCGGGGTGTCGGCGTTGGCCTCGGCGACGTCCAGCAGGTTGTGCTGGAACGCGCGGATCAGCTCGAGGATCTGGTCGATCGCGTCGCGCAGCCACAGGCGGATGTCGGTCGCCACCTGGTCGTTGCGGCTGCGGCCGGTGTGCAGGCGCTTGCCCGCGTCACCCACCAGCGCGGTGAGGCGCTTCTCAATGTTGAGATGGACGTCCTCGTCGTCGAGGTTCCAGCTGAATTCGCCGCGCTCGATCTCGCCCAGGATCTGGGCCATGCCGCGCTCGATGTCGGCAAGGTCGGCTGCGCCGATGATGCCTTGGCGCGCGAGCATCTTTGCGTGCGCGAGCGAACCGCGGATGTCCTGGCGCGCCATGCGCTGGTCGAAGAAGACCGAGGCGGTGTAGCGCTTGACGAGGTCGGAAACGGGTTCGGTGAAACGGCCGGACCAGGCCTTGGCGGGTTCGTTGCCGCCAGCGGCCGGCGTCGTGGTGTCTGTCATAATGCGTGTCGGAAGAAGATGTCGGCTGGCCGGGTCCGGCTGGCCTGGCATGAGGGGCTCCGCCGCCGTCGCGGCAGGAAGAAACGATGAAAAGTATAAAGCAAAAGACCATGCCGCTCGGCGCTGGTGCCATGCCCGACTTTCGCAACCTCGGTGTGATTCTGCGGCTGTTGCTGGCCGTGAATCTGTTCGCTCTCGTCACCGTGCTGATCCGGGTGGACGAAGGCCCGCGCTTTGCAGCCGAGCTGACGCTGATGGCCGGCCGCGTCGAGTTCCCCCTGCTGCTCGCGGTGCTGATGCTCTATCTCGTATCGCCGCGCCTCGCGTCCCTGCCGCCGCGTGCGGCGACCGGGGTGCTGGTGGGCGTCGTGGTCCTGGCCGTGGTGCTGAGTTACCCGTTGCTGGGCGGGGGCGACAGCCTGTTCCGCCACCTCGTCTGGGCGCTGGCGGCGACGGCCTTGTGCCTGATGTATTTCGAGTATCGCAGCCGGCGGTTTTCACCGGCGCTGGCCGAGGCGCGATTGCAGGCGCTGACGGCGCGCATCCGGCCGCATTTCCTGTTCAACAGCCTGAATGGCGTGCTGGGCGTGATCCGTTCCGATCCGCGCCGCGCCGAACGCGCACTGGAGGAACTGGCGGACCTGTTCCGCGCGCTGATGCAGGAGAATCGTGAGCTGGTGCCGCTGGGTGACGAGCTTGTATTGTGCGAGCGCTACATCGACCTCGAGCGCCTCAGGCTGGGTGACCGCCTGAGCGTGCGCTGGGAGATGCCGCTTGCCGGGTCGGTCGAACACGCCGCCCTGTTGCAGGCGCGAGTGCCGGCGCTGTTGCTGCAACCCCTGCTCGAGAACGCCGTGTATCACGGCATCGAACCCTCGACCGGTCCGGGCGAAGTCGTGGTTCGTGTCGCCCGGCAGGGCGACAGCCTGCGCGTCGAGGTGGACAACCCGGTCTGCGATGCCGGACGCCATCACAGCGGCAACCGCATGGCGCTCGACAACATCCGCGAACGCCTGACACTGTTCTTCGACCTCGAGGCGGGACTCGACATCGACTGCGCCGATGGGCGCTATCGCGTGCGCATCCGCCTGCCTTTCCGGAGTGCCAAGGGATGACGATCTCACCCCCGAATGATGTCCTGCGCGTGCTCATCGTCGACGACGAGGGGCCTGCGCGCAGCCGGCTGCGCGACCTGCTGAGCGATATCGCCGACGCCCAGCCGACGATGGTCGTCGGCCTGGCTGCCAATGGGGTCGAGGCCTTGCGCCTGCTCGAACTGCAGCCGGCAGACGTGGTGCTGGCCGACATCCGCATGCCGGGCATGGACGGTGTCGAACTCGCGCGTCATCTGCCGCGCCTGTCGTCACCCCCCGCAGTGATCTTCGTGACGGCTTACGACCAGTATGCCGTCGAGGCCTTCGAGCTGGCGGCGGTGGATTACCTGCTGAAGCCGGTGCGCGCGGAGCGGCTCGCTGCGGCGCTGGAGAAGCTGCGCGCGCGTCGGCCCGCGCCAGCGCCTGATCTCGCCGCGCTGGCGCCAGGCGAGCGCCGGCACTTCAGTGTCAGCGAGCGCGGACGCATCCTGCTGCTGCCGGTGGCCGATGTTCTCTACCTGAGGGCCGAGCTGAAGTACGTGACCGCGCGTACGGCCGAGCGCGACTACCTGCTCGACGAGTCGCTGGTGCAACTGGAGCAGGAGTTCCCGCAGCGCCTGCTGCGCGTGCATCGCAACTGCCTGGTGGCGCGCGACGCGGTGCAGGGGGTCGTGCGTGTCGGTGAAGGCGACAGCGAGGGCCGCTGGGAGGTGCTGCTGAGGAGCGTGGACGAGCGCCTGCCGGTCAGCCGCCGGCAATGGCCGGTGGTGAGGCAGGCGCTCGGCCTCTGATCAGCCGCTGTTGCGCAATCCCGCGGCTATGCCGTTGATCGAGATGTGGATGCCGTTGCGGATCCGCGGGTCGTCGCCGTGCTCGCGGTGACGGCGCAGCAGCTCGACCTGCACGTGGTTGAGCGGATCGAGGTAGGGGAAGCGGTTGCGGATCGAGCGCTTGAGCAGCGGGTTGGCCTCGAGCAGTTCGCGCTGGCCGGTGATCTGCAGCAGCGCCTCGACCGTGGCCTGGTGTTCGGCGCGGATGCGCCCGAAGATCGCCTCGCGCAGCGCCACGTCCTTGACCAGGTCGGCGTAGCGGCTGGCGATCGCGAGGTCGCTCTTGGCGAGCACCATGTCCATGTTCGACAGCAGCGTGGCGAAGAAGGACCACTCGCGGTGCATGCGCTGCAGCAGCGCCAGGCCGTCCTGCGGATGCCGGGCGAGGAAGGCCTGCACTGCGCTGCCAAAGCCGTACCAGCCCGGCAGCATCACCCGGCACTGCGACCAGCTGAAGACCCAGGGGATCGCGCGCAGGTCCTCGATCGCGGTGCTCTTCTTGCGCGAGGCGGGGCGGCTGCCGATGTTGAGCGCGGCGATCTCGCTGATCACCGTGGATTCCCAGAAGTAGCGCTCGAAGCCCTCGGTGTCGTACACCAGGCCGCGGTAGGCGGTGAAGGCCGCGTCCGACAGCGTCTGCATCGCGTCCATGAACGCGGGCGGCGTGGGCTCGGCCCCGGCCGGGCGCAGGCTGGTCTCGAGCGTGGCCGCGACCAGCACCTCCAGGTTGCGCCGGCCCACTTCCGGGTTGCCGTACTTGGCGCCGATCACTTCGCCCTGTTCGGTGAGGCGGATCTGGCCCTGCACCGCCCCGTCGGGCTGGGCGAGGATGGCCTGGTAGCTCGGCCCGCCGCCGCGGCCCACCGAGCCGCCGCGACCGTGAAAGAGCCGCAGGCGCACGCCGTGGCGCGCGAAGGTCGCCACCAGCTCGCCCTCGGCCTTGTACAGCGCCCAGCCCGAGGTCAGGAAGCCGCCGTCCTTGTTGCTGTCCGAGTAGCCCAGCATCACCTCCTGGGTCTGGTCGCGGGCGGCCAGCAGGTTCCGGTAGATGGGCAGCGAGAACAGGCGCTCCATGACCCCGGCGGCGTTCTCCAGGTCGCCGATGGTCTCGAACAGCGGCACGATGTCGACGTCGAGCGCGTTCTCCAGCGGGCGCAGCAGGCCGGCTTCCTTCAGCAGCACCGCCAGCTCGAGCAGGTCGGAGACGTCGTCGGTCTTGGAGATGATGCAGTGGCGGATGGCGGCGCGGCCGTAGCGCTGGTGTGCGCGGCGCGCCGTGCGGAAGATCGCCAGCTCACCTTCGGTCTCGTCCGAGTAGCGCACGTGGGGTGAGGCGAGCGGGCGTGCGGTGGCCAGTTCCTCGAGCAGCAGCGCGCAGCGGCCGGTTTCGTCCTGGGCGCGGTAGTCGGTGCCGGGGCGGGCGGTCTCGAGCAGTTCGGCGACCACCCGCTCATGCACGTCCGAGTTCTGGCGCAGGTCGATCGGTGCCAGATGAAAGCCGAACACCTTCACCGCGCGACGCAGCTGGCGCAGCCGCCCGCGGCTGAGCGCGGCAGAACCGTTGGCCACCAGCGAGCGGTGCAGGGTGTCGAGATCCTCGGACAGCGCGGCCGCATCGGCATAGGGTTCGGCGCGGGCGACGGCGTGGCGTGCGGGCTCGTGGCCGAGCAGTTCGCGGTAGGTGGCGGCCAGCCGGGCGTAGAGGCCGGACACCGCGCGGCGGTAGGGCTCGTCGCTGCGGTGCGGGGAGTGGTCGCCCGAGCGCTCGGCCAGCGTCAGCAGCGCGTCCGAGGCGCTCACGAAGCCGTGGCTCATCGACAGCTGCGAGCCCAGCGTGTGCAACTCGTTGAGGTAGTACTCGAGCGCCACTGCGGCGTGCATCGCCAGCGCCTTGTCGAGCACCTCGGCGGTGACGAAGGGGTTGCCGTCGCGGTCGCCGCCGATCCAGCTGCCGACCTGCAGGAAGTTGGCCAGCTCGGTGCCGGTCAGGCCCGGCGCGGCGGTGGCGAGACGGTCCTCCAGACTGGCGTAGAGGCGGGGCAGCTCGCGCAGGAAGGTGGTGTCGAAGTAGGACAGGCCGTTGTTGACCTCGTCGATCACCGACAGCTTGGCCGTGCGCAGGATGCGTGTCTGCCACAGCGTGAGCACCGCGCGGCGCAGCGCCTCGAGGTTGGCCTCGGATTCCTCCGGGGTGAGCTGCATGCGGTCGCGCTCGTCGAGCAGGCGGGCGATCACCGTCTCGCAGTTGAGGATGCTCTTGCGCTGCACCTCGGTGGGGTGGGCGGTGAGCACCGGCGAGACGCGGGCGGTGTCGAAGAACTCGACCAGCCCGGCGGCGTCGGTCGTGCCGCTGGCGAGCGCCGCCTCGAGCGCATGGGCGAGGCTGCCTTCGCGCGGGGCGGAGCCTGCGATCAGGTGCGCGCGCGAGCGGCGGATGTGGTGCTGGTCCTCGGCGATGTTGGCCAGGTGCGAGAAGTAGCTGAAGGCGCGCACGACCTGGATGGTCTGGTCGCGCGACAGCGCATCGAGCATGTCCTCGAGCTCGCGCCGCGCGGCGATGTCGTCGTCGCGGCGAAAGCGCACGGAGTTCTGGCGGATGCGCTCGATCAGCTCGAAGGCGGCGGCGCCCTGCTGGTCGCGCACGGTGTCGCCGAGCAGGCGCCCGAGCAGGCGGATGTCTTCGCGCAGCGGCGCGTCTTTGTCCTGGGTCATCTCGAATGGGGCAGTGAGGTTGGTGGGCCGCAGGCGCCCATCGGGGACCTGGCGGAATATTCAGTCGGTGGCGCCCATGCGGCTGCGCGCCTCGTCGATCGCGTTCTCGACATACTGGCCGTAGAAATCCTCGAGCCGCATGCCGACGATATCGTCACCCACGGCGCGGCCGTCGGCGTCGAACACGCGGACGGTCGGCGTGAAGCGTGCCTTCTGCGTCCTTGCCACGGCCCGGTGCGTTGACCGGGTGCCCGTGAAATCCACCAGCGCGGCATCCGAGTCGATGTCGATCTGACGGAACAGGGCACGTCGGCCCTGGGCCTCGGGGGCCGACATCGGCACCAGGTAACTGCGCGCGGTTTCGCAATAACTGCAGCCGGCCTGACTGTACAGCACCACCATCGGCATGCGCTCGCTGCGCATGGTTGCCGCATCGCGTGCGAGGTCGCTTGCCTTGGGCAGGGCCGGCGGTGCCGCCGAAAGTGCGATCGGCACGCATGCTAGAATCGCGGCCATCCTGCGCACCATTGGTGCGAACCCTGATGCTGCGGTGCGGCGAAAGTCGAGCCTCCCCGGCATGGTCGAATCCTGTACTTGAGTGATCCCAATCGTGAGCCAAGCGAACCCCGAGCGCATCGTCATCGCCACCCGTGAAAGCCGCCTCGCCCTCTGGCAGGCCGAGCACATCAAGGCTCGCCTCGAGGGATTGTATCCCGGCTGCCGCGTCGAGCTGCTCGGCATGACCACCCGTGGCGACCAGATCCTCGACCGGCCGCTGGCAAAGGTGGGTGGCAAGGGGCTGTTCGTCAAGGAGCTCGAGACCGCACTGCTCGACGGCCGTGCCGACATCGCCGTGCATTCGATGAAGGACGTGCCGATGGTGATGGGCGAGGATTTCGTGCTGCCCTGCATCACCGAGCGCGAGGTACCGCTCGACGCCTTCGTCTCCAGCCGTTACGAGAGCCTCGCCGACATGCCGCCGGGAGCGGTGGTGGGCACCTCCTCGCTGCGCCGCGAATCCCAGATCCATGCCCAGTATCCCTTCCTCGGCGTGACCAGCTTGCGCGGCAACCTCGATACCCGCCTGCGCAAGCTCGACGAAGGCCAGTACGACGCCATCATCCTCGCCGCTGCGGGTTTGACCCGTCTGGGCCTGGGCGAACGCATTCGCTCGGTGATGCCGGCCGAAGTGTCGCTGCCGGCAGCCGGGCAGGGCGCGCTCGGCATCGAATGCCTGGCCGCGCGCAAGGACGTGATCGGCTGGCTCCAGCCCTTGGTCCACGCCGACACCACCGCCTGCGTGCTGGCCGAACGCGCCGTGGCGCGCGCGCTCGCCGGCAGCTGCGAGGTGCCGCTCGGTGCCTATGCGCTGATCCGCGAAGGCAGGGTCTGGTTGCGCGGCTTCGTGGCCAGACCGGATGGCAGCGAGATCGTGCGCGCTGAACGCGAGGGCTCGCCGGCCGAGGCCGAGGCCCTGGGCCGAGCGCTGGCTGAAGACCTGCGGGCGCAGGGGGCAGAGGCGATCCTCGCCGACCTCGGCTGAGCGGCGCACCCGCATCCGGCATGCACATCGATAACCTGGCGGCCGCCCACGGCGAGTCCCGCCCCCTCGCAGGGCGCACGCTGGCCGTGACACGGCCGCTGGAGCAGGCCGGCAGCCTGTGCCGCCGCATCGAGGCGGCGGGCGGAACGGCGATCCGCTTTCCGGTGCTGGCCATTGCACCGGCTCCCGATCCCGCGCAGCTGGAGGCGATCGTGCCGCGCCTGGACGAGTTCGACCTGGCCTTCTTCGTCAGCCCCAATGCGATACACCATGCGCTAGAGTTCGTCCTTGCACGTCGGGCCTGGCCTGCCGGCTTGCGCGTGGCGACGGTGGGCAAGGGGAGCGAGCGGGTGCTGCTGGAACGCGGCTTTCGCGACCCGGTGGTGCCGCAGGACGGTTTCGACAGCGAATCGGTGCTGGCCTTGCCCGAGTTTTCCGCCGGGGCGATCCGTGGCCGCAAGGTGCTGATCTTCCGTGGCGATGGTGGACGCGACCTGATTCGCGACACCTTGCGCGAACGCGGCGCGCACGTGGAATATGTCACCTGTTACCGGCGCTACTGCCCGAAGCTCGACCCCGCGATCCTGCTGCAGCCTGCCGCACACGGCAAACTCGACGGCTTGTTGCTCACCAGCAGCGAGGGCGTACGTAATCTGTGCAGCATGTTCGGTGCCGAGGACTTGCGTGTGCTGCAGGCGGTGCCGGTGTTTGCGTCCCATGCGCGCATCGCCGCGGAAGCGCGTGAGGCAGGCTTCGCCGTGGTCATCGAGACGCCGGCCGGTGACGAAGGACTGCTGCAGGCATTGACGAGGCACTTTGGTTAAACTCTGGCCATGAACGACGAAACCCCCGCACTGACTCAGCCGCCGGGCGCGGCCCAAGCTTCCCGCAAGGACGATGACATGCCCGAACGATCGACCGGGAACGCCGCGCCTTCCGCGCCGACACGCCAGACCGTGGCCTGGTGGGCTTTGCTTGTTGCGCTGCTAGCCTGTTGCGCCGCGGCATGGGCTGCCTGGCAGGCACGCGATACCCATGAACAGGCGGTGCAGTTGCGCGAGACGCTTGCCAGCCGGCTTGCCGAAGGCGAGAGCGTTGCCACCGAGGCGCGGGGCATCGTGCGCCAGCAGCAGGAGACCATCGCCTCGATGCAGGGCAAGCTCGGCGCGCTCGAGGCAAAGGTGGAGGCGACCGAAGGTCAGGCTTCGGCGCTGGAAGCGATGTATCAGGAGTTCTCGCGTTCGCGCGAGGACAGCGTGGTGGCGGAAGTCGAGCAGGCGGTTGCGCTCGCCGCCCAGCAGCTGCAGCTGGCGGGCAACCTCGAGGCCGCCCTGATTGCCCTGCAGCAGGCGGATGCACGTCTTGCGGCGCATGACCGCGGACAGTACGCGAGCTTGCGGCGGGCGCTTGCGCGCGACATCGAGACGCTGAAGCTGCAGCCGGTCATCGATGTGCCCGGGCTTGGCCTGCGGCTCGAGCGGCTGCTGGAACGCGCAGACGCCATGCCGCTCGCATTCGAAGGCCAGCTCTCGGCGACGGTGGTCGAGACGCCGGCAGCGAAGGCTCAGACTGACGCGACGACCGATGCGTGGACGACGAAGGCGCTCGGCTATGCGCGCGAGCTGATTGGCGACGTGTGGCACGAGGTTCGCGGGCTGGTGCGCATGGAGCGGCTGGATCAGGACGATCCGGTGCTGCTGGCGCCGGCGCAGAACACTTTCCTGCGCGAGAACCTGAAGATCCGCCTGCTCACGGCCCGCCTTGCATTGCTTGCGCGGGATGGGCGCACCTATTCCGCCGACCTGGCTCAGGCCAGGGTGTGGATCGAGCGCTTCTTCGACCGTCGTGACGAGCGCGTGCAGATGGCGCTGCAGGAATTGCGGGAGCTTGAGTCGGTTTCGATTCGCACCGAGCTGCCGACGCTGACCGAGAGTTTTGCTGCGCTGCGGACCATGCAGGTGCGTCCGGAGCGCCCGCTTCAGCCGGCGATTCCGCGTGCCGAGCCGAGCGTGCCCACGACGGAACAAATCCCCGCCGGCGCAAATCGCGCGCCAGCGCGTTGAGGGGGTCACGATGCGTACCCTGATCTGGCTGATCGGCATTTTCGCCCTGGCCGTCGGCGTGGCCATGGTAGCCGGGCTCAACGATGGCTACGTGCTGCTGGTGGCGCCGCCATGGCGCGTGCAGTTGTCGCTCAACCTGCTCGTCGTCATTGTCGTCGTGGGGTTTGCGCTCGCATATGCGCTGATCCGCATCATCAGCCGCACCCTGCAGCTGCCCGGTCGGGTGGCGCAATGGCGGGAACGCCGCCGTCGCGCACGGGCTGGTCGTGCGTTGAACGATTCGATCAATGCGCTGTTCGAAGGGCGCTTCTCGCAGTCGCTGAAATCGGCTTCGCGCGCTTACGAGACGGGCGAGGGCTCGTCGATGGCCGCACTGATCGCGGCCCGTGCGGCACATGCGTTGCAGGACGAACCGCGGTACCGGGAATGGCTTGGACATGCGGCCGAGCACGGTGCGCAGGGTGAGGTGGCGCGGCTGATGACCGAGGCCGAACTCGCCATCGAGGCCCGCCAGTTTGACGAGGCCGCGGCCAAGCTGGCCACGCTGCGCGCGGGCGGAAATCGTCACATCGCCATGCTGCGTCTGGAGGCGCAGGTGGCCTCGGCCCTGGGTCGATGGGAAGAGCTGGTGCAGACGGTGCGCCAGCTGCGCAAGCACAAGGCATTGACCGACGAGCAGGCCGCGCCCATGTTGCGCCGCGGTCATGTCGAACGCATGCGCGAGCTGGCGGGCGACGGTGATGCGCTGGCCGCGTACTGGAAAGACATCCCTTCCGTTGAGCTGCAGGACCGGGGGCTGATCGAGCGCGTGTTGCCGCTGCTTGCCGCGGTCGGGCGGGGTGAGCTTGCCCGCAAACAGGTCGAGCGCCTGCTCGACGAGCGCTGGGACTCGGGGCTGGCGCGCCAGTACGCGTACTGTGCGGCGACCGAAGGCGATGTGCGCGCCTGTCTGCAGAAGGCCGAGAGTTGGCTGCCGCAGCAGCCGCGCGATGCCGGCCTGCTGTACGCGCTGGGGCAGCTCTGCCTGAACGCGCAACTCTGGGGCAAGGCGCAGAGCTACCTGGAGGCCTCGGTCCAGCATGGGGCGACGGTCGACGCCCACCTTGCGCTTGCCCATCTGCTGGAGAAGCTGGAGCGCACCGACGCAGCCCAGGGGCAGTATCGTGCGGCGGCCGAAATGGTGGCCGGCAAGCAGAAGACCGCGGTGGCATTGTTGCCGGCGTAAAACAGCCGAGTTTTGCTCGGGCGGGCGCGCCTGTCGCGGCGCGCGCGTTCGAGGCGACAGCGCCCGGGTTCGAGTCGAGGCCTCAGGTCCAGTCGCGTGGCTTCAGGTATTCGTCGTAGAGCCGGGCTTCGGGCGAACCGGGCTCGGGGTGCCAGTCGTAGCGCCACTTCACGATCGGCGGCATCGACATCAGGATCGACTCGGTGCGCCCGCCCGACTGCAGGCCGAACAGCGTGCCACGGTCGAACACGAGGTTGAACTCGACGTAGCGCCCGCGCCGGTAGGCCTGGAAGTCGCGTTCGCGTTCGCCGTAGGGGGTGTCCCGGCGGCGTTCGATGATCGGCAGATAGGCGTCGAGAAAGGCGTTACCCACCGACTGCGTCAGGCCGAAGGCAGTGCTGTAGTCCGTCTTGCCGTCGGCACCGAGATCGTCGAAGAACAGCCCGCCGACGCCGCGCGGCTCGTTGCGGTGCTTGAGGAAGAAGTAGCGGTCGCACCAGTCCTTCAGGCGCGCATATTCCGCTTCGCCGCCGAACGGCACTACGGCGGCCTTGCAGGTGGCGTGGAAGTGGCGCACATCCTCTTCGAACGGGTAGTAGGGCGTCAGGTCCATGCCGCCGCCGAACCACCATACGGGCGGCTTGCCTTCGGCAATCGCGACGAAGCAGCGCACGTTCATGTGCACCGTCGGGCAATAGGGGTTGCGCGGGTGCAGTACCAGGGACACGCCCATGGCCTCGAACCGCCGGCCGGCGAGTTCCGGGCGGTGCGCGGTGGCGGACGCCGGCATGCCGTCGCCCATTACGTGCGAGAAATTGACGCCGCCGCGTTCGAAGAAGTTGCCGTCCTCGATGACGCGGGTGAGCCCGCCACCGCCTCCTGGTCGCTCCCAGCCGTCCGCCTTGAAGGCCACGCCATCGAAGGCCTCGAGACGGCTGACGATGCGTTGTTGCAAATCGGTGAACCAGGGTTTGACGGTGGCAGGATTCATCGTGGATCAGCTCTTGTCATCGACCGGTGCGTCGGCGGCGCCGGCCTTGGTCGCGGCGACCGCCGCTTCGCAGGCAGCAGCATCGGCGAACATCGGGCTGGTGCCGATGACCTGGCCGTTGCTCGCCTTGAGGTTGAAGTAGGGGCGACCGTCCGAGGCCGTCTTCAGGTCATAGCGTTTGTCGTCGGCCGCGTTCTTGCGTACCGACTCGACACCGTTCGTGCAACTCGTCTTGGCGTTGTAACCCTCGCTACGCAGCAGCGTCTTGGCGTCGCCGTTGAGCAGCTTGAAGTGGAACTCGCCCTTTTCGTTCTTCGTAATCTCGAATCTGACGGACATCGGTGTCTCCATGACTGATCACTCGGGATGCGCGCGCCCTATGCGTGCGCAGCGATAGGATAGTCGTGAAGGTGGCGGATGTCAGCGCATGCGGACATCCGCGGTCGACCGCCGTCTGCGGTGCGGAGGGGTCAGCTCTTGCGCGAGAGCGCGCGATGACCGATGTCGCGGCGATACTGGCGACCGTCGAAGCTGATGCCGTCAGCCACCTCGTAGGCGCGCTTCTGTGCGGTGCGCACGTTGTCGCCGAGGGCGGTGACGCACAGCACGCGGCCCCCTGCGGTAAGGATCTGACCGTCCTGTTCGGCGGTGCCGGCATGGAAGACGTGTGCATCCTCCAGCTCGCCGCCGGGCAGGCCGGTGATGACGTCACCCTTGCGCGGGCTGTCGGGGTAGCCCGCGGCGGCGAGCACCACGCCGAGGGCGAAACGGCGATCCCATTCGGCTTCGGTCTGGTCCAGCTTGCCCGCGATCGCTGCCTCGACGAGGTCGGCGAGGTCGGTCTTGAGCCGCATCATGATCGGCTGCGTTTCCGGATCGCCCATGCGGCAGTTGAATTCGACCACGCGCGGCTTGCCTTCGCCGTCGATCATCAGGCCTGCATACAGGAAGCCGGTGTAGGGCAGGCCGTCGGCGGCCATGCCGGCCAGCGTGGGGTTGATGATCTCGCGCATCACGCGCGCATGCACGTCGGGCGTCACCACCGGGGCGGGCGAGTAAGCACCCATGCCGCCGGTGTTGGGGCCTTCGTCGCCGTCCTTCAGGCGCTTGTGGTCCTGGCTCGTCGCCAGGGCCATCGCATGGCGGCCGTCGGCCATGACGATGAAGCTGGCTTCCTCGCCTTCCATGAACTCCTCGACGACGACGCGCGCGCCTGCATCGCCCATCCTGTTGTCGAGCAGCATCATGTCGATCGCGGCGTGCGCCTCGTCGGCGCTCATGGCCACGACCACGCCCTTGCCGGCGGCGAGGCCATCGGCCTTGATGACGATCGGCGCGCCTTCGGCGTCGATGTAGGCGTGCGCGGCCGCTGCGTCGGAGAAGGTGCGGTACTTGGCGGTCGGGATGTTGTGGCGGACCAGGAACTGCTTGGCGAAGTCCTTCGAGCTTTCGAGCTGGGCGGCGGCCTTGGTCGGGCCGAAGATCGGCAGGCCGGCGGCGCGGAAGGCATCGACCACGCCGGCCGCGAGCGGCGCCTCGGGGCCGACCACGGTGAACCCGACCTGCTCGTGGCGGGCGAGTTCGACCAGGTCGGACACCGCGGTGACGGCGACGTTGTGCAGCTTGGGCTCGCGCGCGGTGCCGGGGTTGCCCGGTGCGACCAGCACGCGGGTGACCTTGGGCGACTGGGCGAGCTTCCAGGCCAGCGCGTGTTCGCGGCCGCCGGAACCGATGACGAGGACTTTCATGAGGCGCTCCGTGTTTCTGCGGGGACGATGCTTAGTGGCGGAAATGGCGGAAGCCGGTGAACACCATGGCGATGTTCTGTTCGTCGGCGGCGGCGATCACCTCGGCGTCGCGCATCGAGCCGCCGGGCTGGATCACCGCGGTGGCGCCCGCCTGGGCGAGCACGTCGAGGCCGTCGCGGAACGGGAAGAAGGCATCCGAGGCGACCACGCAGCCGGCGATCTGCAGGCCGGCGTTCTCGGCCTTGATCTTGGCGATGCGGGCCGAGTCGACACGGCTCATCTGACCGGCGCCGACGCCGATGGTCATGCCGTCCTTGCAATACACGATGGCGTTCGACTTGACGTACTTCGCCACGCGCCAGGCGAACAGCATGTCACGCAGCTCGGCTTCCGTCGGCGCACGCTTGGTGACGACCTTGAGGTCGGCGATCTGGATGCGGGCCTCGTCGGCGCTCTGCACCAGCAGGCCGCCGCCCACGCGCTTGTAGTCGAAGGCACCGGCGGGCTGGCCGAGCGCACAGGTGAGCACGCGCACGTTCTGCTTGGCGCGCAGCAGCTCGAGTGCTTCGGCGGTGTAGGCGGGCGCGATCAGCACTTCGAGGAACTGGGCGGAGACGGCCTCGGCCGCGGCGCGGTCGACTTCGCCGTTGAAGGCGATGATGCCGCCGAAGGCCGAGGTCGGGTCGGTGGAGAAGGCCTTCTTGTAGGCTTCCAGCGGGGTGGCGCCGAGGGCCACGCCACAGGGGTTGGCGTGCTTGACGATGACGCAGGCCGCGGCCGGGCCGTCGAAGGCCTTGACGCATTCCCATGCCGCATCGGCGTCGGCGATGTTGTTGTACGACAGCTCCTTGCCCTGCCGCTGGGTGTAGCCGGCGACGCCGCCCTCGGCTGCGCCGGGCTGGCGGTAGAAGGCGGCGGTCTGGTGCGGGTTCTCGCCGTAGCGCAGATCCTGAACCTTGTCGAAGGCGAGCTGAAGGCGCTCGGGGTAGGTCTGCAGCGACACGTCGCCGGCCTCGTTGGTGACCAGCGCGGTGAGGTAGTTGGAGATTGCCGAGTCGTAGCGCGCGGTGTGGGTGAAGGCCTTCACTGCCAGCGCGAAGCGGGTCCTGTGGCTGAGCTTGCCGGCGTTGGACTTGAGCTCGGCGACGATGCCGTTGTAGTCGTCGGGGTCGGTGACGATGCCGACGCCGCCGTCCTCGTTGCCGTGGTTCTTGGCCGCGGCGCGCACCATGGTCGGGCCGCCGATGTCGATGTTCTCGATCGCGTCTTCCAGCGTGCAGTCGGGCTTGGCTACGGTCTGCTGGAAGGGGTAGAGGTTCACCACCACCAGGTCGATGCGGCCGATGTCGTGTGCGGCGATCGTGTCCATGTGCTCGGCGAGGTCACGACGAGCGAGGATGCCGCCATGCACCTTCGGATGCAGGGTCTTGACGCGGCCGTCGAGCATCTCGGGGAAGCCCGTGTGCTCGGAGACGTCCGTCACCGGCAGGCCGGCTTCGCGCAGCAGGCTGGCAGTGCCGCCGGTCGACAGCAGCTTGATGCCAAGGCTGGCGAGTTCGCGCGCGAAATCGAGCACGCCGCGTTTGTCGGAAACACTGATCAGGGCTTGGGTGACGTTCATCGTGGGACCGGAAGCAAGTTTGAAGGGGGAGCGGAAAAGTCTTGGACTGCGAGGTGCATGAAGTGCAGGAATTGCACGCGCGCGGCACGAGACGGCCGCAACGCCGGTTTTCTTACAGCAGTTCGTAGTCGGTCAGTTTGCGACGCAGCGTGTTGCGGTTGATGCCCAGCATTTCGGCTGCGACGGTCTGGTTGCCCTTGGCCTGCTCGAGGACGAACTGCAGCATCGGGCGCTCGACGTTGCGGATCACCATGTCGTGGATGGCGGCGGGCTTCTCGCCGTCGAGGTCGCGGAAGTACTGGTCCAGCGTGCGGACGACGGCGTCCGCGATCTCGTTGCTGCGGCTGGTCATGCTGCGAGTTCCTGCGGGCATTCGGCTTGCGGGTCCGTCTCGTAGCTCAGGCGGGCGTCGGCCTCTGCGAGCAGGCCGAAGAATTCGTCCACCGCGGCGAGCTGGGAGGGAATGTCGGGAATCTGGTTCATCGCGCGGCGGAAGGCCGCCGAGCCCACCAGACCCTTGGTGTACCAGGAGATGTGCTTGCGCGCGATCTTCACGCCGCGCTCGTCGCCATAGAAGCCGTAAAGGTCGGCGAGGTGCTCGCGGCAGACCTGATGGATCTCGCTGACCAGCGGCGGCGGCATCAGCTCGCCGGTGGCGAGGTAGTGCTCGATCTCGCGGAAGATCCACGGCCGGCCCTGCGCGGCGCGGCCGATCATGACGCCGTCGGCGCCGGTGTAGTCGAGCACGTGCTTGGCTTTCTGCGGGCTGGTGATGTCGCCGTTGGCGATCACCGGGATCTTCACCTGCGTCTTGACGTGGGCGATGGTGTCGTACTCCGCTTCGCCCATGTACTGGTCGGCGCGGGTGCGGCCATGGATGGCGATGGCGCGGATGCCGGATTCCTCGGCGATGCGGGCGATCGTCGGTGCGTTCTTGTTGGCGCGGTTCCAGCCGGTGCGGAACTTGAGCGTGACCGGGGTATCCGGCACGGCCTTGACCACCGCCTCGAGGATGCGCGCGACCAGCGGCTCGTCCTGCATCAGCGCCGAGCCGGCCATCACGTTGCACACCTTCTTGGCCGGGCAGCCCATGTTGATGTCGATGATCTGTGCGCCGTTGTCGGCGTTGTACCGGGCGGCCTCGGCCATCATCGCCGGGTCCGCGCCGGCGATCTGCACCGAGATCGGATCGACCTCGCCGGTGTGGTCGGCGCGGCGGCGGGTCTTCTCGCTGCCGTAGAGCAGCGAGTTGGAGGTGACCATCTCGGACACGGCCACGCCGGCGCCCAGTTTCTTGCACAACTGGCGGAAAGGACGATCCGTCACGCCCGCCATGGGAGCGACGAAAAGGTTATTGCGCAAGGCGAAGCCGGCGAACTGCATGGGCGGGTCAGGCGAGGGAAAAGGCGGCATTTTACCTCATCGCTCAAGTGCTTGGGCGCGCTTGCCGTTGCGTCGGTGCAACCCCGCTGCTGCGGGCGGGCGTCTGCCGGCGCAGTCGGACATGGAGGAAGCTGCCGTGCGCCTTGTGCGCACGCATGGTGCCGAATCCTGTGCACAGGTAAAATCCCGACCCTTTTTCCCGTTCGGGACCTGGTCGCCGTGATCCGCATCGAAAACCTGCGCAAGACGTATCGTGCCGCCGACGGCCGCGAGGTCGAGGCGCTCGCCGACATCAACCTCGAGATCGGTGCCGGCGAGGTGTTCGGCATCATCGGTCGATCCGGCGCCGGCAAGAGCACGCTGATCCGTACCCTGAATCTGCTCGAGCGCCCCTCGGCGGGGCGCGTGCTGGTCGAGGGCGAGGACATCACCACGCTCGACAGCGAAGGCCTCTACGCACTGCGCCGCCGCGTCGGCATGATCTTCCAGCACTTCAACCTGCTCAATGCCAAGACGGTCGCCGACAACATCGACTGGCCGCTGAAGGCGACCGGGCATACCAACGCCGCCGAACGCGCCGCGCGGGTGCAGGAGTTGCTGGCGCTGGTCGGCCTGTCCGAGCATGGGCACAAGTATCCGTCGCAACTCTCGGGCGGGCAGAAGCAGCGCGTCGGCATCGCGCGCGCGCTGGCCAACCGCCCCCAGCTGCTGCTGTGCGACGAGGCGACCTCGGCGCTCGATCCCGAGACCACGCAGTCCATCCTCAAGCTGCTGCTCGACATCAACCGCCAGTTGGGGCTGACCATCGTGCTGATCACCCATGAGATGCAGGTGATCCGCACGATCTGCGACCGCGTCGCGGTGATCGACGGCGGGCGCATCGTCGAGTCGGGCAGGGTGGCCGACGTCTTCCTGCATCCACAGCATCCGGTCACGCGCAGCATGGTGGCGCAGAGCGACGCGCTCGCGGCGGCGAGCCTCGACCCCGCGCACGCCTACATGAGCGACAAGCTGCGTGGCACGCTGGTGCGCCTGACCTACATCGGCGATGTGACCTACCAGCCGATCCTGAGCCGCATCATGGCCGGGGCGAAGGTGCAGATCACGATCCTGCAGGGCGAGGTGTCGAGCATCAAGGATGTGCCCTTCGGCCAGCTGCTGCTCGAGCTCGAGGGGAGCGAGGACGACATCCGGGGCGTGTTCGCCGAGCTCGACCGCCACCAGATCCACCATGAGGTGCTGCAGTAATGGACCTGTCCGTCATCGACTGGAGCGACATCTGGCTGGCGACCTGGGAAACCCTGGTCATGACCGGGGTGTCGCTGTTCTTCACCATCCTGCTCGGGCTGCCGCTGGGCATCCTGTTGTTCGTCACCGCCAAGCGCCAGCTGCTGGAGCAGGGTTTTGTCTATACGGTGCTGTCGTTCGTGGTCAACGTGCTGCGCTCGGTGCCCTTCCTGATCCTGCTGATCGTGATGATCCCGGTCACGGTGATCCTGATCGGCACCTCGCTCGGCGTGGAAGGCGCCATCCCGCCGCTGGTGGTAGGCACTGCGCCTTTCTTCGCGCGCCTGGTCGAGAACGTGCTGCGCGAGGTCGATCGCGGCGTCATCGAAGCCTGTCAGGCGATGGGCATCCGCACCCACCGCATCATCTTCGGCGCGCTGCTGCCGGAGGCGCTGCCCGGGCTGATCGCGGCGATCACCGTGACGGCGATCACCTTGATGTCCTATGCTGCGATGTCCGGCGTGATCGGCGGCGGTGGCCTCGGCGACCTCGCGATCCGTTTCGGCTATCAGCGCTTCCAGACCGAGGTGATGGTGATCACCGTCGCCCTGCTGGTCGTGCTCGTCCAGATCATCCAGTACTCGGGCGACCGCCTGGTGCTGTATTTCACCCGCAAGTGATCCCCACGAAGGAGACTTCAACGATGTCGTTTACCCTGCGCAAACTCTTCGCTGCCGCCCTCGGCACCCTGGCCCTGACCGCCGGCACCGCCGCGGTCGCCGCCGACCGCCTGGTCATCGCCGCCACACCGGTGCCGCATGCCGAGATCCTCGAGTTCGTCAAGCCGATGCTGGCCAAGGAAGGCGTGGAACTGGAGGTGAAGGTGTTCACCGACTACGTCCAGCCCTCGATGCAGACCAACGAGAAGCGCGTGGATGGCAACTTCTTCCTGCATCAGCCCTATCTCGACGAGTTCAAGAAGAAGCAGAAGAACGACATCCAGACAGTGGTCGCCAAGGTCCATGTCGAGCCGCTCGGCGCCTACTCGGGCAAGCACAAGACGGTGGCCGACATCCCCGAGGGCGCGACCGTGGCGATCCCGAACGACCCGTCCAACTCCGGCCGCGCGCTGCTGCTGATGGCCAAGAACGGGCTGATCACGCTGAAGGACCTGAACAACATCTCGGCCACCCAGAAGGACATCGCCGGCAACCCGAAGAAGCTCAAGATCCGCGAACTCGAGGCCGCCACCTTGCCGCGCATCCTCAACCAGGTCGACCTGGCGGTGATCAACACCAACTACGCGATCGAGGCCAAGCTGAACCCGCTGACGGATTCGCTCTTCATCGAGGATGCCAGCTCGCCCTACGCCAACCTGCTGGTGGCGCGCGAGGACAATGCCAATAGCCCGGCGATGAAGAAACTGGTCGCTGCGCTGAACTCGCCGGAGGTGAAGCAGTTCATCGCCGACAAGTACAAGGGTGCGGTGGTGCCGGCGTTCTGATCGCACTCAGGCGCGCGTCGCGCAATCGCGGCGCCCCTGAAGCGAAAGGCCTGCTCCCGGTCACGGGTCGCAGGCCTTTTTGCATTGGCGAACGTCGGGTGGGCTCAGGGCCAGGCGCGTGCGCCGAACATCATCCGCCGCGCGATGAAGCCGCGCAGTGGCGGCAGCAGGTCGAGCGCGAGCAGCGCGGCGCCGCGGGCGTGACGCAGCGGGGCGAAGTCGGTGCTGAAGACCCGCACCAGCGTGTCGGTGAAGCGGATCGTGCCGAGGCGGTCGAGCCCGCGGGCGTCGGCATAGGCGGCGAGGATGCGCGCCGCACCGGCATCGAAGGCCGCGCTGGTCGCGCCGGATGGCGCGCGCGCGCTGTCGTCACGGGCGCGCAACAGCGTCTCGGCGAGTGCCCAGACATCGCGCAGCGCGAGGTTGAAGCCCTGGCCGGCGACCGGGTGCAGGGTCTGGGCGGCGTTGCCCAGCCAGACCGTGCGTGGGGCAATGGTCGAGCGCCGGTAGCGCAGCACCAGCGGATAGCGCAGGCGCGGGCCGACGCCGGTGAGCCGCGCGCGGCCACCGATGTGCGCCTGCAGGCGGGCGAGGTAGGCGGTGTCGTCGAGGGCGAGTAACTCGTCCGCCGTCTCCGGCCGGGCGACATGCACCAGGGCGTAACCCTGTCCCTTGGGCAGCAGGGCGACCGGGCCTTGCGGCGTGAAGCGCTCGAATGCCGTATGGCGGTGGCCACCGGCAACCTGCACGTCGGCGATCAGCGCATGTTGGCCGTAGTCATGCTCGACGACGTTGGCGTCACCGGCGTGCAGTCCGCCCTCAGCGCAGGCGGCGAGGCGGGCGCGCAAGGTGCCTGCCGGCCTGCCCGGGCCGGCGAGGCTGGCGATTACGTCGTCGTCGCCCGCGGCCAGATTGGTGACCTCGGTTTCGTCCAGGACCGGGATGCCGGCGGCGTCGACCGCTTCGCGCAGGGCGGCGGCGAGCGCGCCGACGGAGGCGACGTAGCCGAGCGCCGGCAGCTCGTGTTCGGCAGCGTCGATCAGCGTGCGGCCGAGCCCGCCCTGATGCGAGATGTGGATGTGCCGGATCGCCGTCGTCGGCAGGGTGTCGCGCACGCCGAGGCGCTGCAGCGTCAGCCGGGTGCCGTGCGCGAGCGCGAGGTCGCGCGGGTCCTTCGTCACCGCCTCGCGCGGGCGGGTGTCGGCGAGCACGATGTCGAGTCCCGCGTCCTTGAGTGCCAGCGCCAGCGCCAGACCGACCGGGCCGGCGCCGACGATCAGCAGATCATGCACGCGCTCCGGCGCCGTCTCAGCCATGGCGCACCTCGCGCATCAGCGCCTCGATGTCGTCGATCGCCTTGGGGACGCCTTCGGTGATCAGCTCGCAGCCGTCGGCGGTGACGACCGCGTCGTCCTCGATGCGGATGCCGATGTTCCAGAAGGCCTCGGGGATGTCGTCGGCGGGGCGGATGTAGCAACCCGGCTCGATGGTCAGCACCATCCCTTCGACGAGCGGCCGCCAGTCGCCGCCGAGCTTGTACTCGCCGGCGTCATGCACGTCCATGCCCAGCCAGTGCCCGGTGCGATGCATGTAGAAGCGGCGGTAGTCGCCGTTCTCCAGCACGGCGTCGAGGCTGCCCTTGAGCAGGCCGAGGTCGAGCATGCCCTGGGCGAGCACCTTGACGGCGGCCTCGTGCGGCTGGTTCCAGTGTGCACCGGGGCGGGTCGCGTCGCGTGCGGCAGCCTGTGCGGCGAGCACGATCGCGTAGACCTCGCGCTGCGCGGCAGAGAAGCGGCCACTGACCGGGAAGGTCCGGGTGATGTCCGAGGCGTAGCCGTCGAGCTCGCAGCCGGCGTCGATCAGCAGCAGGTCGCCGTCCTGGAGGCGCTGGTCGTTCTCGACGTAGTGCAGCACGCAGGCGTTGGCGCCGCCGGCGACGATCGAGGTGTAGGCCGGCGCCTGGCTGCCCGCGGCGCGGAAGGCATGCAGCAGTTCGGCCTCGATCTCGTACTCGAAGCGGCCTGGCCGGGTGGCGCGCATCGCGCGGCAGTGGGCGTCGGCCGAGATCTGCGCGGCGCGGCGCATGGTGGCGAGCTCGGAGGCGTCCTTGACGAGGCGCATCTCGTCGAGTTCGGCGCGCAGGTCGCGCACCGAGTGCGGTGGGGTGAGGCCGGTGCGCGCCTTGTCGCGCACGGCGTTCAGCGCGCCCAGCACCTTGGCGTCCCAGTCGTTGTCGTAGCCCAGGCCCGACCACAGCAGGGGCTGATCGGCCAGATAGTCCGGCAGGCGCCGGTCGAGGTCGCCGATGGTCCAGGCCTCGTCGAAGCCGAAGACCTCGCGCGCGGCCTCGGGGCCGTAGCGGTAGCCGTCCCAGATCTCGCGCTCCTCGTTCTTCTCGCGACAGAAGAGGATCTGCCTCGCTTCCTTGCCGGCGACGAGCACGACGACCGCCTCGGGTTCGCGGAAGCCGCTGAGGTAGTAGAAATAGCTGTCGTGGCGGTACGGGTAGTGAGCGTCGCGGTTGCGGATGCGCTCGGGCGCGGTCGGCAGGATCGCGACGCCGCCGCCGGCGGCCTGCATGCGGGCGAGCAGGCGGTCGCGGCGGGCGCGGAAGGGGGCGACATCCACGGCGGTCTTCAGATTCGGAATCGTGGGAGTGTTCATGGGCGGCATTATGGCACTGGCAGTGGGACGGACGTGCGCAGGGGTTCCGGCGCGGTGTCCTCTGCGCTTCGATGGGCTATCCGGTGCGAGGTTCAGCGTGCGCGGGCGAGTTGGCAATCGATTTCCGCCAGGCGCTCGGGGGTGCCGACGTCGATCCACCGACCCGTGTGGTGCTGGCCGGTCACCTTGCCGGCATTCATGGCTTCGCGCAGGAGGGGGGCGAGCCTGGCCGGCGTGTCGTCGGCCAGGCCGGCGAACAGAGCCGGGTGGTAGGCGCCGAGGCCCGTGAAGGTGAGGCGCGGATTACCGTCGGCGTGGATGTGACCGTCAGCGGCGAGGCGGAAGTCGCCCTCGGTGTGGTGCGCAGGGTTGTCGACCAGCAGCAGGTGGGCGAGGGGGCCTTCGGCGCTCAGGCTTTCGGCTGCGGTGCGCAGAGCGGCGAAATCGGCATCGCAGAAGACGTCGCCATTGATGACGACGAAGGGCTCCTCGCCCAGCAGCGGCAGCGCATGCCGGATGCCCCCGGCTGTCTCGAGCGCGGTGGCTTCGGGGGACCAGGCGATGCGGACGCCGAACGCCGAGCCATCGCCCAGCGCATCTTCGAGACGGTGGCCGAGGTGAGCGTGGTTGATGACGAGCTCGGTGAAGCCGGCGGCGCGCAGGCGCTCGATGTGCCACACGATCAGCGGCTTGCCGCCCACGGGTAGCAGCGGCTTGGGCGTGTGGTCGGTGAGCGGACGCATGCGCTCGCCGCGACCGGCGGCGAGGATCATTGCGCGGGTGCAGGTCATCAGAAGGTGTATCCGACCTGTACGTCTTCGGGCTCGAGGCGGTCGAGCAGCTTCAGCAGCGGGCCGAGGTCGCGGTAGCGCTTGCAGGCGCGACGCAGGTAATCCATCACCAGCGGCATGTCGGCGAGGTAGCCGTCCTTGCCGTCGCGGTGGTAGAGGCGGGCGAAGATGCCGAGCACCTTGATGTGACGCTGCACGCCCATCCACTCGAAGTCGCGGTGGAAGTCGGCGAACTCCTCGCGTACCGGCAGGCCGAGCTTCTTCGCGGTTTCCCAGTAGCGGATCAGCAGGTCGAGGATGAAGGCCTCGTCCCAGCGGATGTAGGCGTCCTTGAATAGCGACACCAGGTCGTAGGTGATCGGGCCGTAGACCGCGTCCTGGAAGTCGATGATGCCGGGGTTGGTGCCGAGGCCGGCGGCGGGCTCGAGCAGCATCAGGTTGCGCGAATGATAGTCGCGGTGCACGAAGACCTGCGGTTCGGCGAGGTTGGTCGCGAGGATCTTGTCGAACGTCGCGTTCAGCGTCGCGGTCTCGGCCGCGGTCAGCGTGACACCCTTGTGGCGGGCGACGTACCACTCCGGGAAGAGCTGGAGTTCGCGCAGCAGCACCGCACGATCGTATTCCGGCAGCACCCCCGGACGGCTGGCGCACTGGATTGCGGCCAATGAGCCGAGGGCGTCGGCGTAGAGGTGGGCGGCGCGGTGTTCGTCGGGCTGCACCTTCAGCGCCTGCAGGTAGGTCGTCGAGCCGAGGTCGGAGAGCAGCAGGAAACCCTGCCCGAGATCCTGGGCGAGCACCTCGGGCACATGGGCGCCGGCGACGCGGAAGAGCTCGGCCACGTGCAGCCAGGGGCGCAGGTCCTCCTTCTCGGGCGGGGCGTCCATGACGATGCGAGAGGGGCTGCCGTCGGCAAAGGTGGCGCGGAAGTAGCGGCGGAAACTGGCGTCGGCCGAGGCCGGCGCGAGATCGAAGGCCTGGCCGGGCAGGGTGGAAGCGAGCCAGGCGCGCAGTTGTTCGAGGCGTTGCAAACGGGTTCTCCACGGGGTTCGTGTACAATCCGCGAGTTTATCAACACGGTCGTGCGCCAGGGGACGAGCCTGCGTGCGACGCGAGCCGCGAAGCCTGTCATGCCCCTGAATACGCGCATGCGTCTGATCCCCCTGTTGCTGTGCTTGATGTCCGGCCCGGTCCTTGCCGCCGGACTGCCGCCGCTGCTGGTTTCGCCCGACCTGGTCCGCGATGGCCGTGCGGCCGCGACGCCCCGGCCGGCCGCGGCTGCGCAGCCCGCGCCTGCGACGCGATCCGCGCCGGCCCCCCGTGCTGCGCCGGCCTCCGCAGCCACGGAC